>JAAYZK010000215.1 GCA_012514895.1 Planctomycetota bacterium
CCCGAGGACCACTGGGCGTCCGAGGCCGATTTGGCGACGGCCGTGTGTGGCGTGATCAGCCCGTAGTAGCCCATGCGGAAGAGCTGGTAGCCGGCCGGGACGGGCAGCGCCGCGGCGAGGACGCCGAGGCCGACCCGCCAGTTGCGGGCGGTGACCAGCAGCAGGATGCCGGTCAGCCCGCCGTAGAGGGCCAGCTCCGGGCGCACCAGCCAGGACAGCCCGCACCAGAACGCCAGCCAGTAGGTGACGGCGTCGCCGCGGGCGTGGCGGCGGTGGGTGGCGCGCACCCAGTTGCCCAGCAGCAGCCAGAGCACGGCCAGGTAGAAGAGCGACAACCCCCATTCCAGGCCACTCGTGGCGAAGTCCCGGGCCGGGGGCAGCGCCAGATAGACCAACCCGCCGAGCGGAACAAAGAGCAGTGTCGGGGTGCGGTACATGCGGGCGGTCGCCAGGCCACCGACGCCGACGGCGGCGACGGTGAAGGCCAGCGCCAGCACCATGGCGACGTACTCGAGCTTCGCGCCGGTGAGCGCCACGCCGAGCCAGATGATGTACTGCCACAGCGTCGAGGTGTTGGCCTCGACGCGCTCGCCGGCGTTGAACACCGGGCCGTTGCCCGCCAGGAGGTTGCGGACGGTGCGCAGAACGATGAGCCCGTCGTCGCTGATCCAGCGGCGCAGCCAGCCGCCGACCGCGGCGAGGACGACAAGTGCGGTCACGGACAGGGCCGCCGTCACCGTGGAGACCCGGGGTCTCCGGTTCGGTGGGGCGGCCCGGTCAGCGGATGTGCTCGTGGAAAGGGCGGTGGCTGTGGCCATGGGGGCGAATGTTACCCCGAGATCAGGGGCGCAACATAGACGGCCATGACGATGCAGAGCACCCAGAGGATGGCCAGAACCAGCAGGACACGGTCGGACAGCGCGATCTCGTCCGGGGCCCCGCCGTCACCCTTGTCGATCGTGGCGGCGAAACGCAGGATCGCGATGAGGAAGGGGACGATCGAGACCTGGTACCACAGCGAGGCGAAAGAGCTGACGTCCTGGGAGAGCTCGAAGGCCCACAGCGAGTAGGCCATGACGACGCTGGTGGCCGACAGGGTCCAGACGAAGCGCAGGTAGGTCTGGGTGTAGCCGGCCAGGGACTTGCGGATCTTGGCGCCGGTGCGCTCGGAGAGCAGCAGCTCGGCATAGCGCTTGCCCGAGGCCATGAACAGCGAGCCGAAGGCCGCGACCATGAGGAACCACTGCGACAGGTCGATGCCCGCGGCCACGCCGCCGGCCATCGCACGGAGCATGAAGCCCGAGGAGATGAGCGCGATGTCGATGACCGGCTGGTGCTTCCAGCCGAAGCAGTAGCCCAGCTGGAGCACGATGTAGACGCCGATGACCATCGCCAGCCCCTCTCCGCTGGTCGCCAGCAGCGACAGGCCGACCGCCGCGGCGATGAGCACCACGGCCATGACGTAGGCGAGGTTCTTCGGCAGCATGCCGGAGGCGATCGGGCGGAAGCGCTTGGTCGGGTGCTGCCGGTCCGCCTCGACGTCCATCGCGTCGTTGACCAGATAGATCGAGGACGCGCCCAGGCAGAAGACGACGAACGCCAGCAGGACGTCGGCTCCGACCCGCCAGGTGAAGGCGTCCGCGCCCGCGGCCAGGGGGGCGGCGACGACGAGGACGTTCTTGACCCACTGCTTCGGGCGCAGCGCCTTGATCATCGCGTCGGGCAGATTCTTCGGGGGCTGTCGCTTGCGGGTGTTGTCGATGCCCTCGTTGTGCGGCTCCGAATGGAAGATTCCCGGGACGTCCTGATCCGGGTGCTGCTCGGATACCTGCTCGGTCGCCGGTTCCGACTGATGGTGCGGATGGCTCACCTGGTACGCCTTTCGATCTCGGTGACGGCGCCCGCGGTGGCTGCGCCGATAGCTGCACCGACCAGCGTGTCGGTCGGGTAATGCACTCCCAACACCATACGGGACACCATCATGACCGGCGCACCGAGAAGCGGCAGCGGACTGCCCGTCGTGCGGGCGAGCCCGGTCAGGAAGGCCGTGGTCGAGGTGGAGTGCGAGGACGGGAAGGACAGTCGCGAGGGCGTCGCCACGCCGACGGTGATGCGTGGATCGATGGGGCGCTGGCGACGGACGATCCGCTTGACGACGACGCTGGTCGCGTGCGCGGTGAAGGCCGCGACCCCGACAGCCGCCCACTGGCGACGCCCGACGCGGCGGCGCTCGGCCTCCCCGGGGCCCGCGCCGCCGCGCATGTTCGCGGCCATCCCGAGGCCGGCCAGCGCATACCAGCCGAGGCCGTGCTCGCCGAAGTGCGAGAGCTGGCGGGAGGCCGGCGCGGCCCACTGCGGGGCGAGGTCCTGGACGGCGACCAGCAGGTCCGCCTCCACGTCGCTGAACTTGTTGTTCGGCCTGTTATTGGGCATCGAAAACCTTCTTCCACTCCTCGCGGGAGGTCAGTTCGGGCTCCGCCGCCCGGTAGACGGTCTTGAGTTCGTCGAAGCGGTCGACGATCTCCTCGTGCAGCTGCTTCGTCTCGGTCCACAGCCGCTTCGCCAAATCCCGGTCGCGCTTGCGGAACGCCACTCCCGTGCCGCCCGCGGTGGACACGGTCGCGGAATCGACCTGGGCGAGGGTGAACCAGCGGGCCTCCCCCGCCGTGAGGTTCAGCTGCGGCGCCTCGTGGTGGGCCGGGTCCTCCTTGGTGACCAGGTGCTTCGCCGACTTCAGCAGCCACGGGATCTTCTTGACCTTGCCCAACCGGCCGCCGACGTCGCGCGTCGGCACGCCCGGCGCGCCCGTGGCCGGGGGAAGCTCGCTTGCCGACGCGATGACCTGCGCATCGGAGTACTGCGAACGGATCTGCTGCACCTTGGGCAGGTCGGACTCCAGCGAGTCGAAGAGGCGATCCGGGCCGGCCAGGAAGTCCTTCATGGCCTCGATCTGGATGGCCAGGGTGGAGTACTCCATGCACATGATGTGCTTGATCGTGGACTTGCGCATCGAGGCGGCGATGCCGCGGGCGTCACCGTGGTGGTGCAGCGCGGCAACGATGAGCCGGTTGCGGGTGTGGAAATAGGCCTGCCAGTCAATGGCGTCGTCCTTGTCGGCCCAGGCCATGTGCCAGATGGCCGCGCCCGGCCAGGTGACCGTCGGGAAGCCTTCCCGGGTGGCGCGCAGGGAGTATTCCGTGTCGTCCCACTTGATGAACAGCGGCAGCGGCTGGCCGACCTGCTCGGCGACGACCGTCGGGAACAGGCACATCCACCAGCCGTTGTAGTCGACGTCGATGCGGCGGTGCAGGGCCGAGGAGTCGTAGGCGTCGGGGGCCTTGGCCTGATCGGCGGGCTTGCGGTAGCCCAGCGGGTACTCGGCGAAGTCGTGGTCGTAGACCGAGTGCGGGGCGGCGCCCCACATGAAGTCGGCCGGGTCGACGACCTCCCCCATGGTGCGCAGCTGGGAACGATCCTGCAGGTTGAGCATCTGGCCGCCAACGAGGATCGGGCTGGCCGCGTACCGGGCGGCCTGGACCGCGCGGAGGATGGAGTCCGGTTCGATGGCGATGTCGTCGTCCATGTACAGGATGTACGGGGTGCGGGTCCCCTCGTCATCGGTGAGGTACGAGTTGACGGCCTCGAACATGATGCGGGAGTAACCGCCGGAGCCGCCGAGGTTGCCCTGCCGGAACTCGTGGAAACGATCCCCCAGCCGGCGCTTCGCCTCGGCGAAACCCGGTTCGTCGGCCGGATGCTGGTTGCCCTGGTCCGGCATGAGGACCGCGTCGATGATCGAGTCGACGACCGGGTCGGAGGTCAGCGCCTCGAGGGCGGCGACGGCGTCGGCCGGGCGGTTGAAGGTGGGGATGCCGACGGTGACCCGCTCATCGAACGGGCCGACCTGTGAGCCGTCCGGCATGGTCTGGGCCCCGGCGTCGACGGGGGCGACCCAGGCGGCGTCGGAAAGCGTCGTGTCGGTTTCCGCGGTGACGTCGAACCAGAGCCAGCCGCCGTCCTCGAAGTTCTTCAGGTTCAGGTCAAAGGTGACGGTCTCGTCGGTGACGAGACGGTTCTCCACCGAGACACGGGTGCCGTCGACCTTGGAGCGGTAGACGCTGACCATGGCGGTGCCGCCGACGGTCATGGTCAGCTGGACGGAATCCAGCTGGGACCAGCGGCGCCAGTA
>JAAYZK010000216.1 GCA_012514895.1 Planctomycetota bacterium
GGCCGGTCCGGGGGTCGTGGGCGAACTGGACGTTGGTCCCGCCGATGACCTGGATCGCCTCGGCGATGCGGTAGGAGTAGTCCTGGAGCTTCTTCTGGAGCTCCGGCGCGATGGTCAGCATGGGCGCCACGCAGAAGGAGTCGCCGGTGTGGACGCCCATGGCGTCGACGTTCTCGATGAAACAGACGGTGATCATCTGGTTCTTCGCGTCGCGGACGACCTCCAGCTCCAGCTCCTCCCACCCCAGCACCGACTCCTCGACGAGCACCTGGCCGACCATGCTGGCGGCCAGGCCGCGGCTGACGACGGCGCGAAGCTCGTCGATGTTGTAGACCAGCCCGCCGCCGGTCCCGCCCAGCGTGTACGCCGGACGGATGACCACCGGGAAGCCCAGGTCCGCGGCGACGCGCTCGGCCTCCTCGACGCTGAAGGCCGGGCTGCTGCGGGGCATGTCGATGCCCAGGCTCGCCATGGTCTTCTTGAAGACGATGCGGTCCTCCCCGCGTTCGATCGCGTCGATGTCGACGCCGATGATCTTGACGCCGTACTCGTCCAGGACGCCGGCCCGCTTGAGCTGGGAGGACAGGTTCAGCCCGGTCTGCCCGCCGAGGTTGGGCAGCAGCGCGTCGGGGCGTTCCTTGCGGATGATCTCGCTGATCGATTCGACGGTGAGCGGCTCGACGTAGGTCGCCTCGGCCATACCCGGGTCGGTCATGATCGTGGCGGGGTTGGAGTTCACCAGCACGATTTCGTAGCCGAGCTTGCGAAGGGCCTTGCACGCCTGCGTGCCCGAGTAGTCGAACTCGCAGGCCTGGCCGATCACGATCGGCCCGGACCCGATGATCATCACCTTGTGGATATCCGTACGCCTGGGCATAAGCACTCCTTGGAACCGGGATACAGGAAACGGCTCCAAGGGTATACCAGCGCCACAGGCGGTTGACCAGCCCAAACAGCCCAAACTGCCGCGCGGACGGCAGGTCTTTGCCGGGTTTTCCGCCCGCCGCTACCGCCGATGGTGCAGCCCCAGGTCGGGTACGCCGAGCACCAGCACGCTCACCGCGGGCGGGTGGGCGATAAACTGGACGGCGACGTCGTCGCCGGTGAAGGTGCGGGTGCCGGGGGAGCCGGTCCAGCCCGCCTGCCCGGTCAGCAGAAACGGCCCCCCGCCGGCGGCGAGGATCTGCCCTTCGGTCAGGCCGCTGAACCAGCCGCTGACGCCCTGGCGCGCCGGCAGGCAGAATGCCTCGCCGCCGGCGGGAATGAAGCCCTCGTCCAGCACGAGGCTCAGCGTCCCGTCGAGCATGCCGAGGGCGTGGACGGCGATCTGATCGTACCCGGCGGGCAGGGGTTCCAGCAGGTCGGCGGCCAGCGATGCATCAGGCCCGAGCATCAGGGCGCCGGCGGCGCCGTCGTTGAGCCCCAGCCCCTCCAGGGCCAGGCGGTTCGGCTCGATATCCGGCGCACCGCGAGGAGCCGGCGTGCGGGCCTGGACGGCTGCCCAGGCGGGGTAGGCATCCGGCCTGTCGTCCTCGCTGAGGGTCCCCCCGCGGGGTACCCGGGCGGCGTCACGGGCGTCCAGGCCGTTGCGGCTCCACAGGCCGGCGTGGCTGAAGATCGCCTCCACCATGCCATCCAGGCGCATGGCGGGGCCGATGAACCGCACGGCGGGGGCGGCCCCTGTGCGGACGTTGAGCCTGCCGGCTGCCGCGGGGCGCCCGGCGGACCGGCGGCTTTCGCCGGCGGCCAGGCCGTCCTGGACGGCGGCACGGCCCTCGGTGCGGCCGACGGCGCCCTCGTTGAAGGCCGGCCAGCCGTACCCGGTCCGCCCCAGCCGGTCGAGATGGGCGCGGGTCTCGATGAACAGCGGGCTGGCGTCCAGGCCGAGGGTGGACGTCCCGGCGAAGGTGTCGACCCCGAGAAGGTCCGCCGCCGCGTCCGGGTGGCGGCCCAGGCCGACGCCCCCGGCGGCGCCGGCGTCGGGGATCGCATTGGGCGCGCTGGTGAACGCCAGCCACTGGTCGAGCTGCAGCATGTCGCGGATGAAGGCGGCGACTGCGTCGGCGGTGTCGACGCGGAGGGCCCGCAGGGCGGGCGTGCCGCCGGCGCCGTCGAGCGATCCGCCGCCGACGGCGATGCCGCGGAAGTCCCCGCCGGCCGCCTGCGGGTCGATGATCTCGATGGACAGCCCCTCGGCGCCGCCGGCGCGGGCGCCAGCGCGACCGAGCCTGCCGCCGGGGCGGGTGATCGCCGGCCGCTCCAGCGAGAAGGCCGACGGCGCCGTCGGGCCGCCGCCCCCCGGCAGCGCGTCGCCGAAGCTGAACTGTCCGCCGACGGGCTCCCACAGGCCGTCCCAGTCGGCCAGGAGGGTCTGGAGGGCGGCGGAGTCGTCGACAAGGTTGATGCGCCCGGCGCCGACGGTCGCGACGCCGCCGATCTCCAGGCGCCCCTGGAACTGCAGGACGCCGCCGTCCGTCCGGTCGCCCGGCAGCCCCGTGTCCCCCAGGTCGATCGTCGTATCCCTCAAGCCGTCAAGCCATTCCATCCGGTCGGGCAGGACGGTCACGGCCGGTGCCGCCGACGCCGCACACAGCCCCACCAGCGCTACCGCCAGCCGCACCGCCACGCGCGCGGCCGGGGCCCTGGAGGAGCGAGCCTTGCTGACTGTCATGAGCGAACCCCCACAAGTTGCTGTCGCGGCTTCCGTTCCGCGCCTTCACCCGGTGCCGGGCCGGACGCCGGCCATCGCGGATGACGCTCAAGGCCCGACGGATGCAAGAAACCGCCGGACAAACGCCCCCTATTATAGGCGCGCAGGCACGTTCCTTACCCGTCCGCCGACCCATTTTCTCGGCCGGCATGCCGCCCTTCGCGGGCGATGCCGAGCCGCCAGGAGCCGTTCTCCTCCAGCCAGAGGGGGAAGTTGGTGCCCCACTGGGTGTTGGATCGGTCACAGGCGCCGCATGCTACGGACGCCCCCCCCGGTCAACCCCCCGCCGGGGCCGCGACGCGGAACCGAAATCCTCCGCCGGACCCTTGACGCCGGCGTGCGGCAGAAGCAAAATCTTTCCGCATGGTCTGCGCCTGTCGCGGCGGGCGCCAGGTCTGTCGTCTACTTCCGCGCCACAGGACTACGGCGCCGACGCCGCGGGACTTGCCGTGAGCTTGCCTGATGCCAGCATCGTGACGCCGCCGGCCGGCACCGGTCCGACCGACGGGCAGGTTGTGCTTCGACTGTTGAAGCTCACCTGGCGCTACCGCAGCGGCTGCCTGAAGGTCTTCGCCCTCCAGATGACGCTGCTGGTCCTGGCCCTGTCGGGCCTGAGCTTCGTCGGCCTGGGCCTGGACGTGATCCGCCACGCCGCCTCGCACGGCAGCGTCCCCGCGCCGGCCTGGCCGCTGCACCTGCGCCCGCCGGACACCTGGGACCCCCGGCTGACCGTCGCGCTCATCGCCGCCTGCGTGCTGGTCTTCGCCCTGCTCCGCGCCCTGATCAACGGCTGGTACACCGTCGCCATGTCCGACCTGACCCAGGGCAGGATCGTGGTCGATCTGCGGGCGCAGATCTACGACAAGCTCCAGCGGCTGAGCTTCCGGTTCTACGATTCCAACGCGGTCGGCTCGATCATCAACCGCGTCACGGGCGACGTGCAGCAGACCCGCATGTTCGTCGACGGGGTGCTGATGCAGACGCTCATCCTCACCATCAGCCTGGCGACGTACTTCGTCTACATGGCCTTCATCCACCTGCCGCTGACGCTGGCGTGCCTGGCCAGCACGCCGGGGATCTTCCTGCTGGCGCGCCGTTTCAGCCGCGTCGTCCAGCCGGCGTACCGGCGGGAGCGGGAGCTGTTCGACGACCTGGTGATGGGCGTCAACGAGGCGGTCAACGGGGCGGCGGTGATCAAGGGCTTCGCCCGCGAGGGCCACGAGGTGGCGCGGTTCGTCGAGCGGTCGCGCCGGCTGACGGGCCAGAAGCAGTGGATCTTCTGGCGCGCGACGACCTACCCGCAGGCCATCAGCCTGCTGACGCAGTTGAACCTGGTGGTGCTGCTGGCCTACGGGGGCATCCTGGTCGTCCGGGGCGAGCTGCCGCTGGGGATGGGGATGGTGGTCTTCGCCGGCCTGCTGCAGCAGTTCTCGGCGCAGGTGAGCAACCTGGCCAACGTCGCCAACAGCATGCAGCAGAGCCTCACCGGCGCCCGGCGGGTCTTCGAGGTGCTCGACACGCCCGTGGAGATCCTCAGCCCCGCCGCGGCCCGCCCGCTGGGCAGCGACCGGTTCGAGGTGGAGCTGCGCAACGTGACGTTCGGCTACGACCCGGCCGCCCCCGTCCTGCGGGAGGTCAGCCTGGTCGCGCGCCCCGGGCAGGTGGTGGCGATCCTCGGCCAGACCGGCGCCGGCAAGAGCACGCTGCTGAGCCTCGTCCCGCGGTTCTACGACCCGCAGGACGGGGCCGTCTTCGTCGAAGGCAAGGACGTCCGCGACCTGGAGCTCACCGACCTGCGGCGGCGGGTGGGCGTGGTGTTCCAGGAGAGCTTCCTCTTCTCGGCGAGCATCGCCGAGAACATCGCCTTCGGCCACCCCGAGGCGACGCGCGGGCAGATCGAGGCGGCGGCGAAGGTGGCCATGGCCCACCAGTTCATCATGGATCTGCCGGACGGGTACGACACGCTGCTGCGGGAGGCGGGCTCGAACCTCTCCGGCGGGCAGCGCCAGCGCCTGGCGATCGCCCGGGCCGTCCTGCTCGAGCCGGCCATCCTGCTGCTGGACGACCCCACCGCGGCGGTCGACCCTCAGACCGAAGGGGAGATCCTCGACGCGATGGAATCGGCCATGGCCGGCAGGACCACGTTCGTCGTCGCCCACCGCCTGGGTACGCTCATGCGGGCCGACACCGTCGCGATGCTGCACCGCGGGCGGATCGTGCAGACCGGCACCCACGCCGAGCTGATGCGCCAGGGCGGCCCCTACCGCATGACCGTCGGCTACCAGTTGGCCGACCCTTCGGCCGGGGGGCAGCCATGACCACGGCGCCCCTGCCGGACCGCCCGCGCCCCGGCCCCGCCCCGGAGGGCGAGCCGCTGCGGAAGATGATGTTCGCCACCATCGAAAGGATGGAGCACGACCGCGCGCCGCTGAGCCTGGGGCTCATCCGCCGCATGATGGCCTACACCCGCCCGCACGCGCGGCTGCGGAACAAGCTGCTGGCGATGGTCGTGCTCAGGTCGATCCAGCTTCCGCTGCTGGCCGGGACGATCGGGGCGGTCATCGACGGCCCGGTCCGCGGCGGCGACGTGCCGGGCATCTTCCTGGGCGCCGCCGCCTTCGCGGGCCTGGCGCTGTTCACCATCATCACGCTGCACTTCCGCGCCCGCTGGGCCCTGATGCTCGGCGAACTGGCCATCCGCGACCTGCGGGAGGCGGTGTTCGCCCACCTGCAGCGCATGACGATGGGGTTCTTCCACCGCACCAAGGCCGGGCGGATCATCAGCCGCATCACCAGCGACGTGGAGGCCATGCGGGTGGGCGTCCAGGACGTGCTGTTCGTCAGCCTGGTCAACCTCGGGCAGATGGCCGTCGCGGCGGTGCTGATGGCGTACTACGACTGGATGTTGTTCGCCGTGGTGCTGCTCCTGGTGCCGGTGCTGTGGGTTCTCAACGTGGAGTTCCGCCGCCGCGCCAGCCGCCAGCACCGGACGATCCAGGAATCGTTCAGCCGCATCACCTCCACGCTGGCCGAGTCGGTCAACGGCATCCGCGTCACGCAGGGGTTCGTCCGCGAGGACGTCAACGCCGGGCTCTTCGCCGAGCTGGTGGCCGACCACAGCCGCTACAACGTGGGGCTGGCGCGGGTGCAGGGCGTGTTCCTGCCGCTGCTGGAGTTCAACAGCCAGCTCTTCATCGCGGTGCTGCTGGTGGTCGGGGGCTGGCAGATCCTCCGCGACCAGCCGCTGGTGGACCTGGGCAACGTGGTGATGTTCTTCTTCCTGGCCAACCTGTTCTTCGGCCCCATCGGGCAACTGGGCCTGCAGTACGACCGCGCCATGGCCGCCATGGCCGGGGCCGAGCGGGTCTTTGGCCTGCTGGACACGCCGCCGGACTGGACCGACGATCCGCAGGCCGAGGACCTGCCCGCCATCGCCGGGCGCGTCGAGCTGCGCGATGTGCGGTTCGCCTACACGCCCAACCGCCCCGTGCTGCGCGGGGTGACGCTGACGGCCGAACCGGGCCAGATGATCGCCCTGGTCGGCCAGTCCGGAGGCGGCAAGAGCACCATCGTCAACCTCATCGCCAAGTTCTACCTCGCCCAAGCAGGCCAGGTGCTCATCGACGGCCGCGACATCCGCCTGATCCGCTCGGACAGCCTCCACCGGCAGATGGGCATCGTGCTGCAGCAGAACTTCCTCTTCAGCGGCACGATCATGGAGAACATCCGCCTGGGCCGGCCCGAGGCGACCGACGACGAGGTCCGCCAGGCTGCCGCCAGTCTCGACTGCCTCGACCTCATCGAGTCGCTGAGCGACGGGTTCGCCACCGTCGTCGGCGAGCGCGGCAGCGGCCTGAGCCTGGGCCAGCGGCAGCTCGTCTGCTTCACCCGCGCCATGCTGGCCGACCCCCGGATCCTCATCCTCGACGAGGCCACCAGCTCCATCGACGCGGTCACCGAGGCCCGCATCCAGAAGGCCCTGGCCACCCTTTTCGCCGGCCGCACCAGCTTCGTCGTCGCCCACCGCCTCAGCACCATCCGTAAGGCCGACAGCATCCTTGTCGTCGACGACGGCCGCATCGTCCGACAGGGCCGCTACGAAGACCTGTTCGCCAGCAACGGGACCGCCTGACAGCCCCCGGCGCCCACGCGCGTGCACGACAGTCTCGCGGCTCAGCGCCGGAGCACTCCGTTGACGGTCTACGCCATGCGGAAATCCAGGTGGGACGGCGGGGGGAACGCCGCCCGCACGCGGGCGCGGAGATCGTCGTCCACGGCCCGGCCCTCCTCGGCCGCAACCCGCCGGGCGTGGGCCTCGACCCACAGGTCCGTCAGGCTCACCTCGCCCTCGCGGACGTCCGAGAGGGTCCACTGGCTGCCCAGGACGTCGATGGCGGCGTCGGCGTCGCCGCCGGCCAACAGTGCCCGGGCGCGGAGCAGCCGCACCCGCCCGTGGGCGGCCAGGTCGCCCGGCAGGCCGTCCAGCACCCCCAGCGCCTCGCCGGGGCGGTCCGCCGCCAGCAGGGCGCGGCAGCACTCGACCGCCAGCGGCAGCAGCGGCGGACCCAGCGACCAGGCATGCAGGTAGTGGTCGGCCGCCTCGGCCGCGCGGTCGTCCGCGGCGGCCAGCACGGCCAGGTTCCGCCACGCCCACGCCGACCCCGTCCGCTCCAGCGACGTCCGCCAGGCGGTGCGGGCGCCGTCGATCTCCCCGGCGTGATGGCGCATGAGCCCCAGGTGCCACCAGCTCAGCCAGTGGTCGCCCTCGCCCCGCCCCAGGCCCTCCTCCAGCCGCCGCCGCCAGGCCGGCTGCACCATGAAGGCCCCGGGCGGATCGGTCGGGTCCCCCGCGGGCAGCGCGCCGCGGTCCAGCAGCTCGCGCCACGGGTGCTGATCGGGTCCCAGCGACTCGTCGGGGAACGCCGTGGCGGCCGTGAAGCACGGCGGTTCACCGTCTCTCTGGCGACGCAGGCGCTCCAGCGCCCCCCACCCGCTGCCGTGCTGGACGATCTCGCCGGCCGGCCGGTCGGCCGCCGCACAGGTCCGCTCGAAGGCCTCGTCGAGCGTCCGCGCCGGCAGCATCGCGTCGAGCCGCCGCCCGACGGCGCCCGTCGCCTGCGCCCAGTCGGCCCCGTGGACCGCGGCGGGGTCGGCCTCCATCAGGCCGTACGCCTCCAGCCACTGCCAGCGCGCCCCGGCGGGCATGGGCAGGCACTCCAACTGCGTCCGGCCCAGCCCCGCCTGCAGTTCGATGTAGGCGCTGCCGGGGACCGAGAGGAACTCCTGCCAGTGCCGCCCGCCCGGACTCATGCCCCAGGCGAACAGCTTGCGGCCCCGCAGCAGCGGCGTGGACGTCTGGATGAGCCCCGTTCCCCGCCCGTCCAGCCCCGCCACCCAGGGCCGCTGGGCGGCCGGCAGGCAGAAGAACCGGTCGGCCGCCGAAGGAAGGTGGACCGGGTACGACTCGTCGATCCCCCGGTGGAGGGGAAACGGCATCCTGGCCAGGGTCCTGCCGTAGTCGTAGCCGATCGCCTGGTCGGCCGGGGCCAGGACGCGGACGTCGGGCGCCTCGGGGACGGCGATGTTGGACCACCAGTACATGGGAACGACCGTCTCGTGGGGATTGTCGATCCGCACGTGAACGTAGAGGAAGGGCGAGTCGTCGTCCAGGTGGGCGTCGATCTGGTAGGGCACCTGGCGAACGCGGCACCACTCCCAGAGGCGCAGGAACGGGCGGCCGCTCCCATCCTCGCAGGCGGCGGCAAACAGCGGGCTGCACGTCTGGGCGTGGTGGCCGGGCCAGCCGATGTTCCACTCCACCCCCCCGCTGAACCACGCGTTGCGGATCGCCAGGTTCGCCGGCTGGAACACCGGGTTGACGTACAGCAGTTCCCGCCCGGACGACTTGTGCACCAGCGACCACAGCCGCCCGCCCAGTTCCGGCACGAACGTCGCCCGCAGGATCCCGTTCTCCAGGACCGCCGTCCGCAGCGTCCGCGGGCGGCGGCGGCGGTCGTAGCCGTCCTGCAGGCGGTGGGGAAGCATGCCCACCCGCCCGTAGCCGAAATGGCGCGTATCCTCCTCCGTCAGGCTCGGGTCGTACGTCCCGGCGGGCTTGGACGGCCTGTGCGGCGGCGCCAGCACGGGAAGCGGGTTCTCCGGTCCCAGCGAAGCGGCGGGCAGGGTCAGCGTGGCAAACGTAAGGGTGGTCATCGGCGGATTCTGCTCAGGGGGGATCGCATCGGGACGGAGGCCGTCCGGCGGCCCCCGGTCAGCATCCTGACGCGGGCCGTCGGTCGTTCACTGCATCTCGAAACACTGCGCCGCTGCAAGGGCGTGCCTCCGGACTCACGGGCGGGGATCATAGCCCTGCCCTTCGCCGGCGTCAATCCCGCGGCCTCCCTCCTTCGCCCCCCGGGTTGCGGACCACAGGTCGGTCGCGGGCCGAGATCCCTCACGCCGGCCGGTCGGTCAGGTCGCCGGCTCGCGACGGACCCACTCGATGGCGCGCTTGATGATATGGGCGGCGGTTTCGAGGTGGAGTCTCTGCTTGATGCTCTCGCGGTGCGAGTCCACGGTCCGGTGGCTGAGGTGCAGCCGCTCGGCGTAGAACCCTTCATAGAGGCCCTCCCATGGGGGGTCTTCCTACCTGCAGCACCGAAGTCCCTGATGGCATATCCCGCTGCAGCCCCGATTGCGTCTTTCCCTTTCTCTGGCAGAATAACTTCTGCAACGGGCACGGTGGAAACTCGCAGAAAGGAATAAGAGTCATGCAATTGTTACTGAAGGTTGCCAAGTGTTCGGATTGGGGATACTCGGCGTGGTGCCCGGGTCTCCCGGGCTGTGTGGTATGGGGCGATACGCGGCGCGAGGCGATGGACAAGGCCCGCCAGGCCGCCTGCGCGTACATCGCCCACCTGGACGAGGCGCTGCCGCGGGAGCTCGAGCGGCAGTTCGCCGCCGAGACGGTCTCGGCGGTCCGCCGTCATGCCCACCCCTGTGCACAGTGAGACGCCCATGGTCACCCGAGGACGAAAAGCCAGAACGGTCCGTTTCGCCGTCACGGTTCCTGACGGGCGTCACGACGTCTACGTCGCCGGCGAGTTCAGCGGCTGGGAGCCGGTCAGGATGACGCGGCGGCCGGGCGGCACGTACGTGCGTCAGGTCGCGGCGCCCGCCGGGACCTTCGAATACAAGTTCCTGGTCGACGGGCAGTGGCTGGCCGATCCGGACAACCCTTACCGGGCGCCGGATCCGTACGGCGGTTTCAACTCCGTGGCGGCCGCCGACGCGGACGTCGCGGGGCATGGATGAAAGCTTGTACCGCCGGTGTTGACCGGCGCAAAGAGGAGGAGACGACGATGGTCGAGACAGCAGGTCACTGGGCAAAGTTCAACTTCCTGCGGCGCGGCGCCAGGCGCGTGGCGCTGGCCGGCGATTTCTGCGGGTGGGATCCCAACGCCCTGCCCATGATCCCCGCGCAGGACGGCACCTGGACGCTGGCGCTGCGGCTGCCGGCCGGGGAGTACCGGTTCAAGTACTGGGCCGACGGCGAGTGGTTCTGCGACTTCGCCTCCTTCGGCATCGAGTACGGCCCCCACGGCCCCGAGGCGATCCTGCGGATCGCCCCGGCAGACGACGACGGCGACGGCGCGAACGCGTCGAGCCCCTCCCGCGCGGCGGTGCAGACCGCCGGGGCGCGGCGGCGGTAGCGACTCTCATCGCCGGATCGGCCGCGTGGCGCCTATACTTCGGCGGTTCATTCGCCGGCCGCCCGGGCGCGAGCCGGGATGCCCGAGAACATTCTTCACGCAACGCTCAGTGACTGCTCAATGAAAGGATGGTGCTGCATGCGATCGTTCAAACTCACGGCAGGGATGCTTCTGTGTCTGGCGGCGGCCGGCTCCGCTGCCGCCGGAATGGTGGCCGTCGGGCCGATCGACCCGGTCAGCGGCTTTCCCGTCTGGTTCCAGGACTCCAACGGCCTGGCCACGGAGATCGCGCCGTTCGGCGACCCGTTCGGCATCGCCGATGAACCCGACCCCGCCAATCCCTTCTCCATGCAGATCGGATTCGGCACCGAAGGGTTCTGGTGGTCGGCCGAAGCCCGGATGGACCTGCCCGGCGGCGACGACGCGCGGCTCGTCCTGGCGCAGGAGGCGGCCTTCATGGGTGACGAGAGCGCCGTGTTCGGGAACAACTTCGCCTTCGGCCGCCTCCGCGTGCGTTTCGACGCGCGCGTGGACGGCACGTACGTCGTCACGCATCCCTTCGGGACGCTCACGTTCGAGAACGTGACCGCCGAAGACGGGGTGAACTACACTGACGACAATGGCGACCTGTACCCCTACAAGAACGATGAGCGGGTGCTCAACAGCGCCATCGGCCCCTTCCTCATCGCCACCACCGGGGCCCCTGCGGGCTACCTGGGCGACCCGGCCGTCGACACCGCCGTCACCGGCAGCCCGATGGGCACCAACGTCTTCCGCATCCAAGGGCCCGACAACGCCTTCAGCAATGACGCCGACAACCTGCCGGACGTCGTGGAGACCGACCTGTTCACCGTCTCCGGCAAGCTGTACGCGGGCACGGTGTTCGAGGTGACCGACGACGGCGCCGCCCTGCGGCTTGCCGCGGGCACCGTGGTCGCCCTCGAGGTCGGCAACGGGCCCGGCACCACGCTGACCCTCGACGGCGGGACGCTGGCGGCCACAACCGTGAACGCCACCGTCGTCCAGAACGGCGGCCTCCTCTCGCCGGGCGCCTCCCCCGGCACCACCGTCATCAATGGCGATTACCAGCTCGGCGCCGGCGGCGCCATCCTGGTCGAAATCGCCGGACTGGGCGGCCCGGGCGCTACGGACGGCAACGACTGGGTCGACATCAACGGCACCGCCACGCTGGACGGCAACCTGGCGGTCGACCTCCTGGCCGAACTGGACGCCCAGGACGTCGGCGCCGCCTTCGTCGTCCTCAGCTACGACCACCTCGTCGGCGAATTCGCCGGCCTGCCCGACGGGACGCAGTTGGCCGTGCCGACCGACTTCGGCACCGTCTACCTGTTCGACGTCGACTACGGCACCCGCTCGTTCGACAGCATCCGCCTGACCCTCGCGTCGGTCGATGCCTCGATCTGCAACCCCGGCGACGCCGACGGGGACGGCGACGTCGACCTCGACGACTTCGTCATCCTCAAGAACAACTTTGGCACCGCCGCCGGCGCGACCTGCGCCACGGGCGACTTCGATGGGGACGGCGACGTGGATCTCGACGACTTCGTCCTGCTGAAGAACGCGTTCGGCACGACGTACTGACGGCCGGGCGACGCGCCGTTGCAGGAGGGTGTACAGCGGAGGCATGGGGCCCGGCGAGGTGACCGGGTCCCATGCCTCCGTCTTCGCGCTTCCGCCCCACAGCAGTCCCGCGCGGGGGGTCTGTCTCCGCTCAGCCCTGGCCGGCGCCGCAGCACCGCTTGTACTTCTTGCCGCTGCCGCACGGGCAGGGGTCGTTGCGGCCGACCTTCGGCGTGGCGCGGACGATGGTCTCGATCTTGCGCGGCTGGGTGGCCTCCTGCTGGGCCTGCATGTCCTGCGTGAGGTGGTCGTAGCCGGCGAGCTGCTCGTGGACCATCTGCCCGATCTGGTAGACGCTGGACAGGCGGGCCGTGCCCGACAGGCGAATCTTGAAGATGTTCTCGGCGACGCGGTCGCGGACGGCGTCCTGCATCTGGTTGAACAGTTGGGCGCCCTCGCGCTTGTAAGCGATCTTGGGGTCCTGCTCGGCGAACCCCCGCAGGCCGATCCCGCTCTTGAGGTGGTCCATGCCCAGCAGGTGGTCCTTCCAGGCGCTGTCGTACTCCTGCAGGAGGACGAACCGCTCCAGTTCGGTCATCTCCCGCCGCAGGAACTTGGCGCCGGCGGCCCGCAGGACCTCGCCGGCGTCGGCGCCGTCGAAATCGGCCTCTACGAGGTCCGTTTCGAACCGCTCGCGGGCGAAGGCGGCGTGGTCGGCCGCCGAGGAGGCCTCCCGCAGGTGGGCGTCGATCTCCTGGTCGAGGCAGCGCTCCTGGTCGTAGGCGCGGCTGACGCCCATCAGGAGGGCGAAGACCTCGTCGAGCGACCTGCCCGTCACGGCCTCGGAGGGCAGGTCCGTGCGGTACTTCCGCAGGATCCAGTCGTGCAGGGCCTTGACGTGGTGGACGTTGGAGGTGTCGCCCTCGGGGAAGGCCCGCTGGATGGCGTATTCGACGGGGTACTCGACCGACCGGCGGCGGTAGGCCGCCATGGCCTGGTCGGTCAGCGTCGACGCGGCGGCGGCGGCCTCGGCGGGCACCTGCGCGGGCTCGACCCGCAGGGACAGCCGGCGATACGCCCACTCGGCCAGGGCCGTCCGGGGAAAATCCTCCGACAGGTACGTCGCCACCGGCGCCAGGTCCATCCCGTCGATCCGCTGGTGGACCGCTTCGATCAGCTCCCGCTCGACCTCCCCGGCCGGCAGCTTGCGCAGCTTCGTGTGCGACAGGTTCACGCCGTACCGCCGCTGGGCCCACTGGCACAGCCCGCTCAGGTCCCAGTCGCGGGTGTCCAGATCCGGATCCATGTACTCGCCGATGGACCGCGAGATGTCGGCGGCCGCCTCGTCCTTCGCGTAGCGCCGCAGGTCGGCCATGACGCCCTCGGCGGCGTGGTCGCCC
This sequence comes from Planctomycetota bacterium, assembly GCA_012514895.1. Taxonomy (GTDB): domain Bacteria; phylum Planctomycetota; class Phycisphaerae; order SM23-33; family FEN-1343; genus JAAYZK01. Next base: position 13,404 of record JAAYZK010000216.1, read on the forward strand.
GTGTCGCGGATGCGGTCGGGCGTCAGGTCCAGCCCCAGGTTCGTCCTGGCCCATTCGACGACCGCCAGCCGCCCGTACTGCCCGCCGAGGTGCTCTTCCACGGCGGCCTCGATCGACGCGGCGATCATCTCGGCGATGATCTCATGGAGGTCGCGGCCTTCCAGGATCCGCTGGCGGGTCGAGTAGAAGGTCTTCCGCTGGTAGTCCATGATCTCGTCGTATTCCAGCAGGTGCTTGCGGACGTCGAAGTTGCGCTCCTCGACCCGCTTCTGGGCCCGCTGGAGGCCCTTGCTGATCCACGGGTGCTCGATGGCCATCCCGTCGTCCATCCCGAGCCGGTCGAGCATCTTCAGGACGGTCGGGCCGGCGAAGATCCGCATGAGGTCGTCTTCCAGGGACAGGAAGAACCGGCTGGAGCCGGGGTCGCCCTGGCGGCCGCCGCGCCCGCGGAGCTGGTTGTCGATGCGTCGTGCCTCGTGGCGCTCGGTGCCCACGACGTGCAGGCCGCACGGCACGTCGGCGCGGCAGTCGGTGCGCCCGCGGAGGGGGAAGTCCGGGTCGAGCTTCGGCTTGAAGCAGTGGGCGCAGTTGGTGTCCGGGTCGTACTGCAGGCAGTTGATGCAGCACTTGTACACGCCGGCGGGGTAGAGCCCGTCGGGGGCGACGCCGGCGGGCAGGTCGGCGTCGGCGGGGACGCGGCAGGCGGCGTGGACGGTGCCGGGGTCGAGCTTGATGTCGGTGCCGCGACCGGCCATGTTGGTGGCGATGGTGACGTTGCCGACCCTGCGGACCTTGCCCTCGACCTTCCGCTCGTGCTGCTGGCCGGCCTTCAGGACGATCTCGGCCTCGCGGGCGGCGTTCTCCGGCCGCGCGTTGAGCACCTCGTGCTCGATCCCGTGCCGCCGGGTCAGGGCCTCCGACAGCGCCTCGGACTTCTCCACGCTGGTCGTGCCGACCAGCACGGGACGGCCGCGCATGGCGTAGGAGCGGATCTCCTCGACGATGGCGTCGAACTTCTCGTTCTCGCTGCGGTAGATCCGGTCGTTGTAGTCGATGCGGTTGACCGGCCGGTGTGTGGGGACGGCGATGACCTCGAGGCTGTAGATCTTCATGAACTCGTCGCTCTCGGTCATGGCGGTGCCGGTCATGCCCGCCAGGCGGTCGTAGAGCTTGAAGTAGTTCTGCAGCGTGATCGTCGCGAGGGTCTGGTTCTCCTCCTTGATGCGGACGCCTTCCTTGGCCTCGACGGCCTGGTGGAGGCCGTCGGACCACTGGCGGCCCTCCATGAGGCGGCCGGTGAACTCGTCGACGATGATGATCTCCCCGTCGCGGACGACGTAGTCGCGGTCCTTCTGGTAGAGCACGCGGGCGCGGAGGGACTGGGTGATCAGGTGGGGCCACTCGGCGCCGTCCTGGTAGATCGCCCCCAGCTCGCGGTCCTCCTGGGCGGCGGTGACGCCGTTGTGGGTGAGGGCGGCGGACTTGTTCTCGGCGTTGATGACGAAGTACTGCGCGTGGCCCAACGCCTCGGCCTCGTCCTCGGTCAGCGAGAAGCCGCTCCGCTGGGAGGGGTCGGCCCTGAACCTGCGGAGGGCCTCGTTGAACTTGGGGTGGTCGGCGTACTGGCGCGGGGGCTCGTCGCCCCACTGGCGCAGCCGCTCCAGCGTGTCGCGGTTGGCCTGGCCCTGGAGCTGCTCCAGCCGCCGGGAGATCTTGTCGGCCTTGGCGTAGCGGCTGACGTCGCCGTAGGCCGGGCCGGAAATGATCAGCGGCGTGCGGGCCTCGTCGATGAGGATGTTGTCGACCTCGTCGACGATGGCGTAGTCCAGCGGCCCCTGGACCTGCTCGGCGACCGAGAGCTTCATGTTGTCGCGGAGGTAGTCGAAGCCGAACTCGCTGTTGGTGCCGTACGTGATGCTGCAGGCGTAGGCCTCGCGCCGGCGGGCGTTGTCCATCTGGGCCTGGATGTAACCGACGGTCATCCCGACCATGGCGAAGATGGGCCTGGCGAAGTCGGCGTCGCGCCGGACGAGGTAGTCGTTGACGGTGACGACGTGGACCTTGCGGCCCTGCAGGGCGTTGAGGTAGATCGCCGGGTAGCAGGCGACGGTCTTGCCCTCGCCGGTGGCCTCCTCGGCGATGCCGCCGTTGTACAGGACCTCGCCGGCGATGAGCTGGACGTCGAACTGCCGGTGGGCCCGGGCCCTGCGGGAGGCCTCGCGGATCAGGGCGTAGGCCTCGTCCTTGACCGTCTCGACGGCCGCACCGTCGGCCAGGCGGCGGCGCAGCTCGGCGCTGCGGGCGCCGATCTGCTCGTCGCTCAGGGCGGCGACGTCGGCTTCCAGCGGATTGACGGCCTCGACGACCTGCTGGCGCATCTTCCGCACGAGCCGCTCGTTGCGGGTCCCCCCCATCATCTTCACTAGAACGTTTCCGATCGATTGGAGCATGGCTGTCCTGTTCAGTCGCCCCGCCGCCGAGGCGTCCGCGCCGGATCGACGGGGAGCAGGGAACGCTTCAGTATCCCCACCGCCGCGGCCACCGTCAAGCGCCC
>JAAYZK010000024.1 GCA_012514895.1 Planctomycetota bacterium
CGGATCTCGGCGGTGACGCGCCCGGCGTTGTCCGGGTGCGACCGGATCGCGTCGGCCAGGTCGCCGACGGTGCGGACCTCGGCCAGGTCGACCTCGAAGGCCTCCCCCCCCGACGGCTGGATCCGCATCGCCCCGCCCTCCGCCGGCGCCGACGCAGTCAAGACCTCCAGCGGGCTGTCGGAGGACAGGCCCCACGCGTAACGGCCGGCGAGCTGGCCGGTCCGCGGGTCGTCGTCCAGGGCGACCGGGACGAGGGCCATGGCGTCGACCGCGCCGGCGACCCCGGCGGCGTCGCGGACCTGGAAGGGCCGGTCGCCGGCGCTGTGGTCGGTCAGAACGAAGCGGTCGTGGACGTTCAGCAGCAGCGGCCGGTCGTAGCCGTGCCGCCGACGCCAGTCGGCCTTCTGCGATTCCTCGGCCCGGGCGCCCAGGTGGGCGGCGGCGATGTCGCCGGCAACCCCGCGGAACAGCAGGAACGTGACGACCATCACGCCGAGGACCGTCACCACCGACTGGGCCAGGCGCCGCAGAATGAACGCGCCCATGCTAACGCCCCCCCGCCCGCCGGCGGGCTTCGCTGTCGATGCGCTGGTAGCGCAGATTGCCGTAACCGATCGGGTGCGGCTTGTAGTTCCTGACCCAGTCGTTGATCAGGACGAAGCTCACCGGCTCGCTCAGCCACAGCACCGGGCAGTCCTCGTTGAGGATGCCGAGCATCTCGGCATAGAGCGCGGTCCGCTCGTCCGACGGCTCCATCACCGCGGCCTTCTCGTACAGCGCGTCGAAGGCGGGGTTGCTGTAGTATGTGCTGTTGGTGCCCTTGGCGATGTTGGGGCCATAGTAGTTCTGCAGGAAGTTCTCCGGGTCGGGGTAGTCGGCGTGCCAGCCCATGGTGTACATCTGCACCTGCCCGCGGGAGACCTTGTTCTGGAGCGTCGGCCAGTCGTTCATCTCCACCAGGAGCGTCACGCCGAGGCGGGCGAACTGCTCCCGGGCGAACTCGGCCATGCGGCGGGTCGACTCATCCGTGCTCCACGTGTCCAGCGTCAGCGGCGGGATCGGGTCGCCCGGGCCGATGACGCCGGCGTCCTGGAGCTCCCGCCGCGCGTCTTCCAGCTTCGCGCGGGCGGCGTCGAGGTCGAAGCGGGCGTAGGGGCTCGGCCCGGCCTCCTGGTAGCCCTCGAAGCTGCTGGGCACCATGTTGACCGGCCGTCTGCCCCGGCCGTTCATCAGCAGCTTGATGTGGCTCTCGACGTCGTAGGCCAGCAGCAGGGCCTGGCGAAGCGATTTGCTGGACCCGAGGACCGGGTCGCGCAGGTTGAAGCCGTACCAGTACAGCGAGGGGTCGCCCTCGATCTTCATCAGCCGCACCCCGCGCTGCCGCCACTGCTCCGTCAGGTCCTGGTGGACCGTGATCACCGACTCGAACACGTCGCGCGGGATGCCCGACGTGTCGATGAGGCCCTTGAGGAACAGCATCCACATGGGGTTGGACTCGGCGACATAGGTGAG
>JAAYZK010000217.1 GCA_012514895.1 Planctomycetota bacterium
AACGCCGCAATGCGAGGGCCCAACCTTCGCATCGCAAACGGACGCTGGCGCGATTGCACGCACTCGGCCTATACCTGAAAGACTTGATCAAGTGTCAATGGAAGCCGTTGTAGCGTTGTAGTACTAAGCGCCCAGTTGACGCGTGCGACCGAAGCGACCCGGGTCATCCACGTAGGCGATGATCGTCTCGGCGGTCCGCGGCCCGACACCGGGAATCGTCTGCAATAACGTCATGCCGGGATGGGTGCGGCCCAGTTGATCCAGCACGCCCGTCACCGTGCGCACCTGCTGATTGAACGTCTCCAACTCCGCCAGCAACAGATCCCGCTGCACACGGCAGGCCAGGTCCGGCCAGGCCAGCGCCCTCAGCCACGCAAGACCCTTGCGGGTCCACAGGCCGCGAGGGGCCGCAATGCCGCTGCCGCGAAGCAGAGCGCGGATGGCGTTCTTGCAGCGCGTCCGCTTGTCCACGACGCGGCGTCGGTACTCGATCAGCTGCCGCCAGTGGCGATCGTCAAGACGATCGACGAGATCGCGTTCCAGACCAACCTGCTGGCCCTCAACGCCGCCAACGCCGAGGAATCCGCCTCGGCCGCCGAAGAGCTCAGCGCCCAGGCCGAGGAACTCAACACCATGGTCCGCGAACTGCAGAAGCTCGTCGGCGGCGCCCCGGCGGCCGCCGCCCCCCCCCGCGGCGACGGGCAAGCTCGCCCCCCGCGAGCAGGCCTGGCACGCCATCGCCGAAAGCTCCGGCCATGACAGGAAGGCTGCCCGTCCGGCCAGGACCGCCGCGGGCAAGGCCCAGATCCCCCTGGACAGCTCCGAGCCATTGACCACGTTCTGACGAGACGCACTCTCTCCCATGCAGCGGCGCGCCCTTCCCCACGGGGCGCGCCGTTGCTCTTGCCGTCACCCCGCGTGCGGCCCGTCCAGCACCTGGCGGACGAGCCGGACCCAGCGGGCAAGGCGGTCGGCATCGCCTTGGAGCGTATGGATGTCCTTGAGATGGATGTGCACGCGGCAGCCGCGGGCGGCGTCGAGGCCGTCGGCGATGATCCGGCGGATGCGGGCTTCGTCGTAGCCGCAGCAGACCATGTCGGCGGGGTTGGGCCGCCAGGACAGGACGTAGTCGGTCCCGATCTGCTCGGCGCAGCGGCGGACGTCGGCCCGCGGGGCGACGGCGATGATCCGCAGGTTCCTGACGGTGCGGAGCATGTCGATCTTCCGCTCAAGATTCTCGCAGCAACCGTACGCCGTCAGGCCCCAGGTCTCCAGGATCGGGCGCTGGTACTGCAGCAGGAATGCCTCGTGCATCTCCGGGCTGACCAGTTCGAATTCCTGCGCCGCCATGAAGCCCCACAGTTGGCCGCGCCTGTGGCCGTTATCGTTGGCCGCCGGGGCCAGCGTCCGGTCGGCGTACGTCATGCACTGGTTCTGCTGGCTGGTGGCGCCCAGGTCGCCGGCGGCCTCGGCGGCGGCGAGGTTGGCCAGCACGCCGTCGCGCAGGAACGCCAGCAGGGCGTGAAGCTCCTCGGGATGCTCGTACATGTCCAGCATCATCGGCTCCAGCCCGCGAAGCTGGGCGAGGCTGAACGCCAGGTCGCCCAGGAACCCCTGGCAGAGCGGGCCGCGGTCGACGTTGACCGTCAGGATGTCGCCGATCGCCTCGCGCAGGCGCCCGGCCTGGGCGGCGGTGGCCTCCTCGTCGATGACATGGGCCGGGGCGCTGAGCCTGGCGACGTCGGCCCACTGGGAGACCGGCGGGCGGAACTGCCACGAGCCGCCCGCCGCCGCGTCGCTGTGCGTCTCCTCCACACCCCACACGTTGCCCCACCGGCGCGGCTTGACCGCCGGCAGCGTGATCCACGGCTCCATCACCGTGTCATCGTCGAGGCTCGCGTGGAACAGCATGATCCGCAGCGCCCGCTCCCACTGGCGCAGCAACTCGTCGGTGCACCGCATCCGCTTCAGCGCGAACATCTCGCCGCACCAGGCATCCCACGGGCCGAACGTGATCTTGATCGGAACCCGCGTGGGGCGCAGGCTGTTGTGGTCGCGCCACAACCGCCGGCGCTCCTCCTGCACGGGCGCCGCGGCCGCCTCGGCATACTGGCAGGCCAGGTCCCGAAGGATCGTCCGGTCGCTGCGTTCACTCATCGTCACACTCCTCCCACACCCGCCCGGGGCGTTTTCTCATGAATCCCGAACGCGCCCACGTGGGCTCGCCGATCTGTGCCAGCCTTCAGTCTTCCAGATTCAGCCATGCCGCCTGTTCGGCCGTCAGCGTGACGTCGGCGGCGCCGAGCGAGTCGTTCAGTTCGTCGAGGGTGCGGCAGCCGACGATGCCGAAGGCCTCGAAGGGCTGGTGCCAAACCCACGCCAGGGCCACCTGGATGGGCGAGCGGCCAAGGCGCCCGGCCAGTTCCGCCGCGCGGCGAAGACGCTCGCGGTTGGCGTCGGTGTCCATGGCGTCGTGCATGGTGTGGATGTAGCGGTCGCTGTCGGTCGGGCCGTCCGGGTGGGCGAACCATCCGCCGGCCTGCGAGCCCCAGGCGAACAGAGGCACGCGCGAGGCCGCGAGCCACCGGCGGAAGGCGGGGCTGTCGCAGGCGATGCTCTCGGGGCTGCTGGGGCGGGCCCAGCGGGCCAGGGAGAACTGGTTGCTCAGGGCCGCCGGGCCCGGCAGGCCGCGCCGGGACGCGTCGGCGGCCATGGCCTCGAAACGCTCCATCGACACGTTCGACGCCCCCCACGCCCGCGCGCGCCCCGCGGCGACCTGCTCGGCGAAATGGCTGACGAAGGTCGAAACGGGCACTCTGGGGTTGTCGTGGTGGAGCAGCAGCAGATCGGTCTGGGCGATTCCCATCCGCCGGAGCCCCTCGACCGTCTGATCGCCGATCGTCTCAGGGTCGCCGGCCAGGCTGTGGCAGACCTTGTCGATGATGAACAGCTTCTCCCGCCGGCCGCTGCCGCCGCTCAGCCAGCGTCCCAGCGCCCGCTGGGAGCCGCCGCGGTTGTAGATCCAGGATGTGTCCACCGCCGTCCCGCCGGCGGCGACGAACCGGTCGAGCATGGCCGCGGCGTGGCCGGCGTCGCTGTCGACCAGCGGCCGCGTGCCCAGGACGATACGGCTGATCCGCTTGTCGGAGAACGGCAACGTGGCGTAACGCATGGTCATCCTTTCGATCGCGCCGCGTCCTTTCCGCCCGCGCTTCACGCCGACGGCACACGCAGGAACCCCTGCACGCCCGTCATGATCATCTGCGCCGCCAGGGCCGACAGAACCAGGCCGGTCAGGCGGCTGAGGATGGTGATGCCGCGGGCGCCGAGGACCCGCTGGAGGAACGAGCCGGCCAGCAGGACGCCGCCGACGCAGGCAACGGCCAGCAGCACGGCGGCGGCGCCCAGGGCCTTGGCCGACAGGCTGTGCATCTCGGCGCCCATGACCAGCAGCGTGCCCGTCGTGGCCGGGCCGACGATGATGGGAATCGCCAGGGGCACGACGGCGACGTCGCCGTTGGGGGCGGCGGCGTACGCCGGCCGGCCCTGCACCAGGCCGATGCCTGACAGCAGCAGCAGCACGCCGGCCCCGATGCGGAAGGAATCCACCGTGATGCCGAACACGAAGAACACCTGGCGGCCGGCGAAGAACAGGATCAGGGCGATCACCGCCACGGCCGCCGCCACCGCGATCGCCAGCCGCCGCCGGCGACGCTCGCTGCAGCCCTCGGTGAGCGTCAGGAACATCGTCAGCGCGAAGAACGGCGTCAGCACGAAGAACAGCTTGATCCACAGGCTCAACAACAGCGCCATACCCTTCCTCTCGATCGCGGGCGCCCGCGTCCGCAAACGCGGTATTGTACAGCCGCCCCCGCCCTCGCCCCGCACGGAAAAAGGAGGGCCGACGTACCTGCACGCCGGCGCTGCAAGCCCGTCCGCCCCCCCCTCGCGCAGGGTGTCTCTCTATCACAAGTCCTCAGGCGGTCGAGCAGTCGCAAGTTCAGCCCCGAAGGGGCGCAAGCTCGATCTCCCTTGCCGGCAAGCATCTTTCGCCCTTCCAGGGCTGATGAGTCTTGCGGGACCTGTTCCGGAGGCTGACGCCTCCGGCAAAAAGCTTTCGTCCCTTTCGGGACTTGCGATGACAACTTGTGATAAAGAGACACCGCGCAGGGGGGACTGGAGCCCCGCATGGCGCGACAATCCATCAAATGCCCGACGTTCCGGGCATACGCGGCAGCGGCATCATGTCGCGGAGCAGGTCGGCCCCGGCCTCCGCCGCGGGGGTGCGGGACCGCCGCCGGAGGCGCCGGGTGGGGCGCGGCGCGGCCGGTTCGGCCATGGCGGCGGCGGTGACGTTGACGGCGCCGGCGGTGCCGAAGGACTGCTTGAGGAGGACAAAATCGTCCAGGTCGACGTCGCGGTCGGCGTCGGCGTCGCCGGTGGCGGCCGTGGCGTCGCCGGTGCGGCCGAAGTTGTTCTTGAGGATGACGAAGTCGTCCAGGTCGACGTCGCCGTCACCGTCGAAGTCGGCCGGGCGGAGGACCGTCCCGCTCCCGGCGGCGCCGGGCGTGCCGAGGTACTCGGCGCTGGAGCGCCAGTTGTACGGATCGTTGTAGTCGCCGTCGGGGTCGATCAGTTCGAGCGTCGCGCCCATCCCGTCGGCCCCCCCGGGCCAGGCGCCGCCGTTGTCGTACATGAAGCGGAGGAACTCGCTGCCGCCGCCGTGGCGGAGCACAAGCGTTTCGCCGGCGTTGTCCAGGGCGCCGATGTACTGGCCGGCCACCGGCAGGCCCGTGCCGTACCGCATCTCGAAGGCGGGCAGATTCTTCACGAGGACCGCGTAGCCGCCGGCCGGCAGCGTGGCGGCGGCGGCGTCGTCGAAGTCGAACGCCACGCCGCCCGCCAGCGACACGGTGCGGATGTCCAGCGGGGCCGCCGAGGTGTTGTGCAGCTCGATAAACTCGAAGTCGTTGTTGTCGTCGAACCCGGCGAAGCGCTCGGCGTCGGTGGGCGCCGGAGGGTTGTAGTTGATCTCGCTGACGGCCAGGGGGGGCGCGGCGGCGGTTTCGTAGATCCCCTCGCTCTGTGGGCTCCACGTCCCGGCGTTATAAACGCGGGCCTTGACGACTGTATCGGCCCCGAGGGTCACCTGGCTGCCGGGGAAGTAGAGCGATGCGCCGGGATTGACGCCCCCGCCGCTGAGGCGCGGGTCGCTGCCGTCGGTGGTGTAGAGGACCACTCCGACCGGGGCGGTCATCGTCAGCGCGTCGCCGGGGGCGATCACGCCGCCGTGCCGGTGAACGCCGTTGACGTGAAGCAGGGGTCCGTCCATGTCGCCGTAGGCCCCGAAGGCCTTGTACTGCTGGATGACGACGTCGGTCCGATAGGGGAAGTAGGTGGTCAGCAACCGGTTCTGCTCGTTGATCCACTCCTCGTCGCGGTCGTAGACCCGCCGGTCATCGAAACGGGCCAGTCCGGCGTAGTAGACGTCGCGGCGGTAGTCGCCCCAGCGGGCCGACTCGCCGAGGATGGCGGTGTAGATCTGGTCGCTCAGGCCCGTCCAGCGGTCGATGACGCTGTCGGGGGTGAGCAGCCCGTCGTTGAACAGGTGCTTGTGGATGCGGTCGGCGAAGAGGACCTGGAACTCCTCGTTCCCCATCAGCTTCAGCCACAGGCGGGTCAGGACGTTCTCATTGGGGTTGTAGTCCGACGAGGGTTCGAACTGGCCGAACAGGTCCGGGTCGATGCGGTTGTCGGCCAGGCGGATGAAGATGACCTCGGTGTCCCACGCCGAGAAGTACCATTTGCCGCCGTTGCGGTTTCGGAAGGCGTGCCAGTTGTGGTGGTCCCAGTCGAAGTTGCCGCCGTACTGGTTGAGGATCATGTAGTCGGCGAAGGCTTCGACGTCGAGCATCGCGGTCATCTGCTGGTAGCGGGCGGCGTCGGTCAGCCCCCCGTCGGCCAGGGCCATCATCTGGTTCCAGGCCATGATGTTCCCGTCGATGGGTTCGCCGGAGTTGATGACGTCGTAGTCATCCTCCTCGCCGCCGAGCATGTCGGCCGCGAAGGGCGCCGAGGGGCGTTCGCCGGGGTTGTACAGCCCCCAGTAGATGCCGTTGATGTAGAGGTGGGCGTAGTGGTTGTGCGTGGCGTACCCGCCCATGGCCAGTTGGGTGGCCCGGGTCCACGGGTCGCGGACGTACTGGGCGTGGAGGCGGTTTTCGCTGTAGACGGGCCAGCCGTTGTGGTGGGGCCAGGACAGGTTGGACCCGGCCCGCAGGACGATGGTGTCGAACTCGTCGGCGGCGTCCTCGCCGAACAGGGGGTACTCCAGTTTGCCGGCGCCGTACTGGTCGCGGAAGATCAGGCGGAACGAGTGCTTCGGGGTGACGCGCTGGCTGCGGCTGGCGCCCCCGCGCATGCGGAGGCCGCAGTCGATCTGGAAGAGGGCGTTGCCCTCGGCGTCGAAATACTCGAACGAGCAGGGCCGCTCGTAGGCCATCCCTTCACCGGTGGACTTGATGTAGATGCCGGTGGCGGGGTCGAACAGGTTGGCGATGTCGGTGACGATGGAGATCGTGGGGATGGACGTCATCGCCTCGACCATCTCGTCGGCATAGCGGGGGTCGTTGACGATCTCCGGATCCATGCCGTAATCGGCCGGGCGGGCGTAGTCGCCGTTCCAGGCGGTGGGGTAGCCGGCCGGCCAGTCCGGCTGGGTGAGCACGTCGGCGACGAAGAGGTACGTCTGCGTGTCGACGTTGGAGGGCCGCCAGCCGGGCTTGAACGCGGCGGCCCGCAGGACGGTCTGCCCGCTGATGCGGACCGGTCCGGTGTAGACGGTCCCGTGCGAGGCGGTGGGCGTCGAGCCGTCGGTGGTGTAGCGGATCTCGGCGCCGTCGGTGTCGGTGGTGATCTCGACGTCGATCGGCTCGGCGTAGAACCCGCGGTCGACGCTGAACGCCGTGTCCTCGACGACGCCCAGGACGCCTTCGGCGTTCTCGGACCCGGGCGTGGGGGTGATGAAGTAGGCTTCCGTCCGCGTGGCCGGCGCCGCCCGCTGGGCGGTCAGCTCGGCGGCGATGAGGAAATCGCTGCTGTCGGCGGTATGGTTGAGGCCCTGGATGGCCAGGACATTCTCGCCGGGCGTCAGCCACATCCTCGCGGCGGTGAGGTCGAAATCCACCGGGACGATCGCCAGCGAATCGGTCCGCGACCCGTTGGCCGCCGAGTCGTACGCCAGCGGAGCGGTGTAGTTCTCCCCGGCGACGGGGAAGCCGTTGAGCATCGCCAGGAAGCCGTCGTCGTAGCGCAGGTGGAGCGTCAGGGAGAGCAGTTCGGCGGGGTCCTCCACCGTGAAGGGGATGCGGAGGTACGCCGAGGTGTTCGCGCCGTACATCGCGGCCTGCAGGTCGGTGCCGAAACAGCCCACGTAGCTGGTATCGTCTTCCGGGTCGCGCTCGTAGCCGATGGCGGCGACGGCGTCCGTCCAGGCGCTGTCGTCGAACGTCTTCATCGACCAGCCGGCGGGCGTCGAGGCGTCGGGGATCAGCACCTTCGCGGCGTCCAGGCCGGTGACCAGGTCCAGCGTCTCGGTGGCCGCGCTGTCGAAGGCCAGCCCGTAGGAGATATCGTCCTGCTGCGGGGGGAAGGCCGGCGCGTAGGCGTGTTCGACCGTCGCGCCGTCGGGGCGGACCAGGGCGAGGAACTCGCCCGACGCCGAGAGCTTGAAGTCGGTGTGCAGCTCGCCGGCCGGATCGCGGCGGTCCTTGTCGGAGGCGAAGACCACGCGGCAGGCGCCGGCGTCCAGCGTGATCGCCGGCAGTTCCCACCGGTCCAGCAGCGACGGGTCGTCGGTGAGGAACCACCCGTCGAGGTTCACCGGCGCCGCCCCGGCGTTGTACAGCTCCAGCCAGTCGACGTACTGCCCGTCCTCGTCGGCGAGCGTTTCGTCGTTGGCGGCCATGAACTCCGTGATCAGCACCCCGCCGCTCAGCAGCAGGCGAGCCTCGAGGGTTTCCATCGCAACGGCGGCGGTCGACGTGCGGCGCATAGCCATCCTCCCAGGTCAGAGCATCCGCGACGGGCGGCACCTCCGTGACAGAACCCTATCTTACCACACTCTGAACGCCTGCGGGGGAGGAATCCTCCCCCGCTGCGCTGCCCGACGACCACGCGGCGGCGAGCCTGCCGTCCAGGGCGGCCGGTGTGACGATGCCGCCGGAGATGATCATCTTGAACGCTTCCTCCACCGTCAGGTCGGTGGTCACCGCCGCCGAGGAGGGGACGATCAGGAAGAAGCCGGTCGTCGGGTTCGGGGCGGTGGGAACGAAAACCTTGACCATCGTCGAGGACTCCGTCTCCCCAGCCGTCCGGTGAGGAACCCGATCGACCAGGCGTCCTGGCGGGGAAACTCCACCAGCACGACCGTCCGGAAGGCCGATTGCGTCGGCGCCGCGACCGCCTCGATGACCTGCTTGGCCGCCATGTAGATGGTGCTGGCCAGCGGCACGCGCATCAGGACCCCCTCGCCGGCGCGGATCAGCCGCCGGCCGACCATGACGTGCGCCATCGCCCCCGTGAGGTACACGGCCAGCAGGAACCCGAGGATCGAGACGATCATCAGCGAGATCCTGATCGCCTGCACGGGGATATGGGCCATGTCCGGAGCCGCGCTGAGGCCCACGGCCATCTTCTCCACCAGCGGCTGGAAGAGGGCCACCACGCCCCCGAGCACCCACCGCATCACCAGCAGCGTCACGCCGATGGGGACCAGGACGATCATGCCCGACGCCAAGCGGTTCCTCAGGTTGCGCCGCACGCGCTGCCACCCGGTCTTCCACGGACCTGCCATCAGCGATTCTCCTTGCCCGCGGGGTACCACAGCGTCCCGGGGGCGTCGGCGGGACGGAAGGGCCGCGCCGGCGCAGCGCCCAGCGGCAGCAGAAGCCGCCGCCACCAGGGCAGGGCCCGTCTCCACACCCGCACCTCGTCGGCCAGCCGCCGGACCGCCGGGTGCGTCTGCTCGGGGATCATCTTCAGCAGTTCGACCCCCGTGCCGATCCGGCCGGCCAGCAGGAACGCCAGGACGTAGTTGATGCAGAAGACGACCGGGGTGTCGCCGGAGATCGCGAACGTCCCGGGGGGAAGCACAAGGTCGCGCAGCACGTCCACGGCCGCCTCCGGGCGACCCAGACGCAGGAGAATGACGCCCCTGGCGTTCCGGACGGCCGGGCCGCCCTGCCCGGCGGCGTCCAGCGCCCCCAGGGCCTCCTCGGCGCGGCCCAGGTCCAGCAAGTGCGCGATACGGTCCAGCACGACGTTGACGTTTGACGATGCGGATGATGAGCCCTTCATGGCTCCAACTCCTGCGGCGCATAGCTCGCTTCACAAGACAGACGGTGATCGCAGACCGCCGGCGCACGGCATCGCGGCCGCGCGATTGCGCCGGCGGTCTTACAGGAAGGACGTGACCGGTGCGATCACACGGTGAGCAGGCACCGAAGGGAGAACAGCGTCCGGCGGGCGGTTGCGGCGCCGGCGTCGCCGATGCTGGACCCCAGCCGCCTCGGGAGGTCCCCTCTGCGGGCATCCTGCGGGTCCATCCCCCCCGCCTGCAGGGCCGTCAGGCGAGATCGTCGAGCATCGCCCTGGGTGTCCCGGAACGGCTGGCACAGGGCTGTGCCCTGAAGGGCCCGGACTACGGCGGCGCCCCCCGCGTCCTGGTCTGTACAGGGACTGCGCTGCCGCCCGGCCGCCAGCGGAAGACAGGCCGCGGCCGCAAGCGCCACCACACTCACCAAGGTTCGTGACATCCGAGAGTTCACCGGCAGATGCTCCAACGCCGACGCCATGATGCCGTCCCCGGCGAGACGAAGTCAAGCCTTTCCCCCCTGGAGGGTGCCGCGGCTTGAGACGCCGTGCCGTCCACCGCCGGTGCTCGGCACGGCTGCTCGGTCCCTTTCCTCCTTCGCCTTTCGAGATACGGCGGACAGGTCGGAACCGTGCTTCCCGCGGCGCCCAACGCCGGCGCCATGATTCGGTCGTCGGTGAACGCCAGAACATCTGTCCGGCAGTCCTTGAAGGCCTCTCCAGCGTCCGGCGGGGTCACCGGCGCGGCAGGCCGTCCGTCCAAGTCGAGGCGATTCAGGGGGTCGCGGCGCCCCTGCGAAAAACGCGATTCTTCGCATCGTCCGCTTGCCTTCTGGCGGGCGCGGGCGAATTATCTCAATAGAGGAAGGCCCGAAAGCCTTCGGGCGGACGGGTTGCCAAGGACCTCCTCGGTCCGATGAGTTTTTCGAAACCCATTGGACGGATCTTCTTCCTTGGCGTTTTTTTTGCGCCCGGCTCCCGGCCGCTCACCCGCCGGCCTCCAGTGCGGCCTGGACGGCCTGGACCACCTGCGGATCCAGCGGCCTGGTCTTGGGTTCGAACCGGGCAACCACCCGGCCGTCGCGGCCGATGAGAAACTTCGCGAAATTCCACGGGATCTCACCGCCGGTGTCCGGGTGGATCGAGGGGTCGGTCAACCAGGCGTACAACGGATGCTGCTGGGGGCCCTTGACGTGGATCTTGGCGAACATCGGGAACGTCACGCCGAACTGGGCCTGGCAGAACGCCCGGATCTCCGCGTTGGTCCCCGGCTCCTGGAGGCCGAAGTCGTTGGCGGGGAACCCCAGGACCACCAGCCCCGCCTGCCTGTACTGGTCGTGGATCTTCTGCAGATCGGCATACTGCGGGGTGTTCCCGCACCGGCTGGCGACGTTGACGATCAGCAGCACGCTGCCCCTGTAGGACGCCAGGTCGACGGGCTTGCCGTCGATGCTCTCGGCCGAGAAACGGTACACGTCGCCGGCCCGGGTCTGGGATGGACGCATGGATTCGGTCTCCTTCCGAGGTTCGCTCCCAGGCCGGCCGCAGCCGGCCACGACGATGAGCAGGCCCGCCATCAGCAGGCTGGGTACGCTTCGAGACATGACCTCTCCTTTCCTGGCCTTCGCGGCCCGTCCGACCGGACCGTCGCGGCTCAGGAATCCTAGGCGTCCAGGCCGCCGAAAGCACACCGGCCCCGCAGGTTGGCGCCCTCCTTCAGGATCATTGACCTCCGCCGGGGAATCGGTTACAGCAGGCCAGGGGCCCGGCGGGTCCCAAGCGAGGTCCATCATGGTGCGAGCGTGCGTGGTGCTGGGCGTGGTGCTGTGTCTGTCGGCCTGGGCCCGCGCGGGCGCCGCCGAGGGTGCCGTGATCGATCGCTGGCGGCTGTTCTGTCACGTGGACCTGACCAAGGTGGAGATGGGCGATATCCGCTCGATGCCCGACGTGCTGGCCGGCGAGGGCGACAGGCTCATCCGCCCCGTCGAGGTCCGGCCGGACGCCGCCGGGCTCATCGACATCCGGTCGATCGCCGGCGGGTCCCGCACCAAGGCCTGCGCCATGCTCTTCGCGGAGGTCCACGCCGACGAGCCGACCACGCTGCGGATCGGCACCTCGGCCGACTGGTGGATGCAGTGGCGCGTCAACGGCCAGGAGATCCTCTCGACGCTGGACTTCGGCAACAACCGCTACTACCTCGGCGATCACAACCTCCTGACCGACTACGTGCTCGATCTGCCGCTGCGGAAGGGCTCGAACCTCATCGCCGTCAAAGTCCTGGCCGGCTCGCGCGCGTGGTTCCTGTACGCCGGCACCGACGACGAGGTCCGCTCGGCCAGGCCCTTCCAGCACAAGCGGCTGGCCGACTACATGGACCGCCCGCTGGAGTTCATCCACGACGAGGACGCCATCGCGCCATACGACCTGCCGGCCCTGCTGACGGCCGAGGACGGCACGGCCGTCACCACGGTCGGACAATGGGAACAGACGCGGCGGCCGCAGATCCTCGCCGCCTTCAACCGGGCCATCTACGGGGCGATTCCCCGCCAGGTCGACCGGGTGTCCTTCGAGACGACCGTGGAAGACCCCGCCGCCCTCGACGGCCTGGCGGCCCGCAGGAAGGTGCTCGTCACCGTCGAGCACGGCGGGCGGTCCCTGCAGTTCCCGATGCACCTGTTCGTACCCGCCCGGGCCGACGGGCCCGTACCGGTCGTCCTGTTCATCTACCACCGATCCCCCACCGACCGGTGGGACTTCGCCGTGGACGGCCGGTACTGGCCGATCCGCCGCCTCGTCGAGAACGGGTTCGCCGCCGCGAGCTTCAACACCAGGGATCTCGCCGTCGACAACCCGGAGCACTTCCGCGAGGGCATCCTCGCGCTGTACGGCGAGCACACTGCCTCACCGGAAGGCTGGCGGACGATCAGCGCGTGGGCCTACGGGGCGATGCGCTGCATCGACTACCTGGCGACCGACCCGGCGATTGATGCGGGCAAGATCGTTGTGGCGGGCCATTCCCGCTACGGCAAGACCGCCCTGTGGACCGCCGCCAACGACACGCGGGTCGCCATGGCCTTCGTCAACGGCTCGGGCTGCCTGGGCGCATCGCTGAGCCGCCGGAAGATGGGCGAGCACCTGCCGGGCACGAATCTGGCCAACCCCCACTGGTACAACGACAACTACCACGCCTGCACGGACGAGAACGACCTGCCGGTGGACCAGCACATGCTCATCGCGCTGGTCGCCCCCCGCGCGATCTGCATCGGCGGCGCCGTCGGCGATCCCGAGGCCGACCCGAAGGGCGAGTACCTGGCGCTCACCGCCGCCGATCCGGTCTGGCAGCTCTACGGCCGCCCTCCCCTGGCCGCCCGGGGCGCCCCCGCCCTCGAACAGCCCGTCGCCGTCCCCGGCCGCAGCTATCACATCCGCTACGGCAACCACGACATGAACGAGTACGACTGGGGCGTCTACATCGAGGCGGCCAGACGCCAATTCGGCCTGGACCGCTGAACGCCGCAACGATTTTGACCGCGGCCTTGTTTTCCGCGCGGGACAGGCGAATGATAGTCATAGAGGATGGTTCGCAGGCCTGAAAACCTGCGAGCAAGCCAAGGATCTCCTCGATTCGAATGAAGTTGCAGAACAACATTCGAATGGATCTTCCGCCTTGGCATTTTTTCTGCGCCCGCTGATCATCCCCGCGGATGGAACCGCTTGTGGATCGCCCGCAGGCGGTTGGGGTCGATGTGGGTGTAGATCTGCGTGGTGGCGATGTCGGCGTGGCCGAGCATGGTCTGGACGGAGCGGAGATCGGCGCCGTTCTGGAGCAGCGCGGTGGCGAAGCCGTGACGGAGCGTGTGGGGATGGATGCCGGCGGGGAGCCCCGCGCGGCGGGCGTAGCGGCGGACGAGGGTGTGGACGTCCCGCCGCGACAGCGGGCGGCCGCTGCGGCTGAGCAGCAGTTCGGCCGCCGGGCCGCGCTTGAGCAGCCCCGGCCGTTCGTGGGCCAGGTACTGCGCCGCGGCGTAGACGGCCGGCTCGGCGATGGGGACGATCCGCTCCTTGTTGCCCTTGCCCAGGACCCGCAGGACGCCCAGGTGCGCGTTGAGGTCCTCGACCTTCAGCGCGATCACCTCCGACGCCCGCAGCCCCGAGGCATACAGAATCGCCAGCATCGCCCGATCGCGCATCCAGAAGCGGTCGACCCGCGGCTGCGGGGCCGCCAGCAGACGCCGCGCCTGGTCGGGCGAGATCACCGCCGGCAGGCGGTGCCAGGTCCTGGGCGTCAGGATCGACTCGGAGGCGTCCCGCCGGCAGACCTGCTGGAGCACGAGATACCGGCAGAACATGCGGATCGCCGCCAGTTCCCGCGCCAGCGTCGCGACGGCACAGCCCTCGGCCTGGCGGCGGCGGAGGTGGTTCTCGATGTCGCGGGGCGTCAGGCGGTCCAGGGTCGACGCGATCGGCGCGCTGAGAAAACCCAGGAAACCCTCCAGGTCATGCCGGTAGGCCCTGCGGGTGTTGAGGCTCAGCCCGCACTCGGCCTGGAGATAATCGAGGAATCCGACCAGCAGCGCCTGCGTCTCAGCCGGCAACGAGGCATCGGGGTTGCAGTGGGTTGTCTGTGCAGGCTTTTTCACGGTAGATGGGGCACCGCTCGTAGTTGCCGGCGCAGCATTCCATGGCGTAGTCGAGGTTGCGGACCGTCAGCCGCTCCTGGCAGCGCAGGTCGTCGCCCTCCGCGTAGGGGCACATCGGATCCTTCCTTTCCGGCCGCAGCAGGCCTGAAGAGGGAGTATCGTCCGATGCACGGCCGTTACTGTACCCCAAAGCCCCGCCCGCCGCCAGCTCACGGCTGGGCCGGCGCGCCGGCCGCCACCGGCGGGGCCGTCTCGACGGTGCCGACGCGGTACAGCCGCAGGTACGCCCCCCAGCGGCCGGAAGGATCCTTCACCCACCCGCCCGACATCGACGCCGCCGACACCGACGCGGCGTCGACCACGATGTACGCGGCCCCGTACTGAAGGCCGAAACGATCGAGTGCCGCCGGCTCGACCGCCCCGCCGGTCCGCGGCGACAGCGCCTCGCGCTGGTCCTGGAGACGGGCGGCCCAGGCCTCCAGGCGGTCGGGGGTGCGGACCTGCACGTAGTGCCGGTCCGCCTGACAGGCCACCAGCGACCGGGCGGCCCACAGGCGGGCGTGAGGGTCCTCACAGGCAATCACCGCAGAGGTCGGCGTGTTCCGGCGAAGCCACCGGCAGATCGCCCGCAGTTCCCGGTCGCGGGCGCGCCGTTCGATGCGATGCTGGACCGCCGGAGGCTTCTCGTCGTCGCGACCGCCGACGAAGCAGTCCTGCACCGCGTGGCGGGCCACCGCCACGTTGTCCGCCGGCAGCAGCCACAGGATCATCAGCACCGTCAGGCCCGTGCGCACCACGCGGCCGGCGCCCCACGAGCGCGTCAGGTGGCTGACCGCCTGGGCCGCCAGCACGAACAGCGGCAGCAGCGACAGCCGCAGCGCCTGGGGGAACCCCAGCGCCGCCGCCGACAGGTCGCCCGAGGCGCCGCTCCAGGCGATCAGCCCGTGCAGGACGCCCCCCACGATGAACACCCCCAGCAGCATCCACAGCCACGCGCCGAGGTCCCGCACGCGGTAGCGCTCGCAGCGGACCGTCACCGCCACCGCCGGCAGCCACAGCGCCAGCAGGTACCCCATCGACGGGAACTCCAGCGCGCGGCTCACCATCGCGCCGAGGTTCTGGCCGATGGGATCGGACTCGGCGGCCAGCGCCACCCGCCAGTGGCTCCACGGGCCGGCGCCGCTGAAGGCGGCGGCCTGGACCGTCTGATAGCGGAACACCGGACTGGCCGCCCCGGCCGCACAGAGCAGCCCCGCCGCCGCCAGCATCCAGCTCCGCGGCGAGGCGCGCCCCCGGCCGACCACCACGATGGCGAACACCAGCGCCAGGTTCGTCGCCGTCACCAGGTGGATGTTGCCCAACAGCCCGACGCCCAGAAAGACCCACAGCACCGCCGCGTCGCCGCCGAACGTCAGCAGCCCCAGCACCGCCCACGGCACCGCCGCCAGCGCGACGGTCGCCGGCGTGACGGTCCAGCGGGGACCCAGCCCCCAGTGCACGTCGTCGGCCAGGTGGATCACCACCATCGCCATCAGGGCCGCGTAGACCGCCAGCGACCACGAGCGGCACTGCCGCCAGACCAGCGCGTACATCCCCAGGCCGAACACGAACACCAGCGGCCCGACCGCCACCGCGAACACCCACGCCGCCTCGCCGCGCCCGGTCGCCCGGAAAGTCTCCCGCAAGTACCAGCGCCAAATGGGGTTATCCAGCTTCCACAGCGCGTCGCTCCCGTAGACCACGTCGTGGGGGTAGTAATCCTCGTGGACCGCCCGCACGGCCCCGGTGGCCATGGCGACCTGGCGGTCGTCCAGGCGGGTCTCGCCGAACGCCAGCAGCCCGCCGATGGCGGCGACGCCGGCGAAGACCAGCACGGCGACGAGATGTCGGGGTCGGGGCGGTGGTCTCATGACTTGGGCCGCGTTCTATGGTATGAACATGGCTCAACGCGTACAAGCAGCGCCCGTCCATGAACGCCCGCAGTCCCCGACATCCCGACCCGTTCGTCGCCGCCGTCGCCGGCGCGATTGACCGCCACGCCCTGCTGGCGCCCGCCGCGGGCGCGGTTGTGGCGGTCTCGGGCGGGGCCGACTCGGTCGCCCTGCTGGTCGCCCTGGCCCTCCTGGCGGCTGAAGCGCATCGCGG
>JAAYZK010000218.1 GCA_012514895.1 Planctomycetota bacterium
CTGTTGAGGGCCTTCTCCAGTTCGGCCCGTTTGACCAGCAGTTCGTTGTTGGACTTGACGATCTCCTCCATGGCCATCGTCAGTTCGTCCGTCGCCCGCTCCATCACGGACACGTCCAGCGTCCGCAGGCGCTGCCGGATGTCGCGGTCGATCCTGGCGACCGCCTCTTCCTTCGCATCGATCGTTCCCAGCAGCGTATTGATCTCGACGTCGCGATCGCTCTCCTGGTTCTGGTTGACCCGGTTCAGGAACGCCGTGGTGATCTCGTTGACGATCGTCGGGAGCTCTTCCCGCGTCCGACGGTCGGCGCAGTACATCGACAACTGGATCCTGATGTGTTCGGTGTTCGGCGGCAGGATCACCCGGAGGTTCTCCTGCAGGTACTTCAGCGTCTTCTTCAGTTCGCCGTCCTGGAGCCTCTGGTACCAGAGGGTATCCCTGACCGCCTGGGTCTCCAGCGCCTTGCGCAGCACATCCTCGCTCTTGACGTTGGCGGCGTGCGTTTCCTTGAAGCGGTCCAGCAGGTCGGCATTGCGATAGGGCGTCGTATCGCGGAGCATGGACTGCGCCGGCGGATTCAGCGCGACGCTGGACTCCACCGTGTACCGGGGCAGGAAGAGCCGCCACATCAGCGTGCCGCCGACGGAGATCACGCCGGAGACCGCCACGAACAGGGTGATCATCAGCCAGCGCCGGCGCAGAATGCGCAGCACGTCCTTGGCGGTCAGCCCGCCCGCCGAGGCGCCCCTGGCCGCCGCGCCCGACCGGGCGGCGCCGACACGCTGGGGCCTTCGCATGGATTCAGGTCTGTCGTTCATGTTCATTCGTCCTCGTCACCACCGAACTCAAGGGGCCTTTGCCTGCAGCAGGCCATGGAAGGGGTCCTGCGGATTGCCTTGCACCAGGTCCTTTCCGCGCTTGTATACAACGGCCGCCTCATCCCTCCGGTTGAGGCTCTCCAGCACACGTCCCAGGTGGTACAGCGCCGCGGGGGTCTCGCCGAGCTGCAGCGAACGGCGCAACTCCCGCTCGGCCTGGTCGAGCTGGTTGTTCTGGAAGTAGATCCAGCCGAGCGTATCGGCCATGCTCGGATCGGCCGGCATCAGCTCGGCGGCCTTGCGGGCGTGCGGCAGCGCCGACGCCGGGTCATGGAGGTTTTCCGCCAGCATGTAGGCCAGGTTGTTCAGGATCAGCACGTCCTCGGGCGCCTTGGCCAGGGCGGCCTCGTAGGCCTGCCTCGACCCGGCGTAGTCGCCCTGCTTGAAGCGGGTCTCGCCCAGGCTGCGCAGGACCCACACCCACTGCTCAGGGGTGCACGCCGCCTCCTGGACGCCGGCGAGCACCTCGCCGGTCTCCGACCAGCGTCCCAGTTCCACAAGCTTGATCACCAAGGCGATCCGCAGGGACGGCTGCGGCCTGCCGGCGGCGATCCACTGCCGGAGCCGTTCGATGCCCTGGTCGTTGCCCAGCGCCGCGAAGAGGTGCTTGGCCGCCATCCGCACCGCCTGGACCGACCGGGCCGCCTCCAGCGAGGCCGACAGGTCGTTGGTCCCCTCGTCGGCGTTGCCCAGCCCCACGTGGGCGCGCCCCGCCATCGCCTGGAGTTGGATCGCGACCTCCGGCGCGGGATTCTGCACCTCGGCGATCGTGTCGATCGCGTTGGCGTACTGCCCGACGTCCAGCAGCGCGTCGATGTAGGCCAGCGCGAGGCTGATGTTGCCCGGCTCCAACTGGTAGGCGCTGCGCATCGCCGCGGCGACGCGGGCCGGCTGGCCGGTCGCCTGCCACTTGGACGCCTCCAGGATCCACCACGCCGCCAGGCGCGGCTGAACCTCCCGGCCGCGGGCCAGGACGCCGTCCAGGCCGTGCCAGTCGCGGGTCCTCACGTGCAGTTCCGCCAGCCGGCGGAGCAGCAGCACCGAGTCGCGGCGCTCGCCGAGGGCCTGCACGAGGATGGCCTTGGCCATCTGGCCGTTGTCGGGGTAGACCTGGTACAGGCGGGCCGCCAGCAGCAGGGCGATCGGTTCGGTGCGGCGGGCGGCGAACGCTTCCTGCAGATCGGCCAGGCTGGCTTCCCGCTGCCCGCTCTCGAACAGGATGTCCGACCGGAGCATGCGGGCGCGAACCTGGCCGGCGTTGGCCGCGATGGCCCGATCGCACATCGCCTTGGCGTCGTCGACGCGGCCCTGGATGTAGTAGACCTGCGCCAGCAGCGCCATCGCCACGTCGTCCTGGGGGCGGGCCTCCAGGCGAGCCTGCAGCTCCCGGATCGCCCGATCCTGCATCTCGGCCCGGATCAGCATCTCGAAGTAGTGCTCGACCAGCAGCGTGTCCTCGTTGTGGCGGCGCACCAGTTCGGCCAGGGCGTCAACACCGGCCTTCCAGTCGCGCCCGGTCTCCAGAGCCCACTGCCCGAGGAACCGGTACCCGCGCTCGTCGTCGGGGAACTCCCGCAGGGCCCTGTCGATCTCCGCCCGGGCCTCCGCGGGACGGCCGGCCTGGCTGAGGAACTGGGCCTTCAGGAGATACAGCCCGGCCCGATCCGCCACCGCGCCGTCGGCCTCGCCGAGCAGCGCTTCGGCGTCGGCGTCCTTGCCGATCCGCTGGAGGAACATCGTCAGCATCCCCAGGTACCGCAGCGACTCTTCGCCGCCCCGGTTGTGCTGGTAGACGGCCCGGTAGATCTCCTCGGCCTTGCCGTAGTTCGGCGGGGTGATCTGCTCGTACGCCGACGCCAGCATCACCACGACCTCCATGTCGGCGGGGTAGCGGCGGTACAGGCTGACGCAATCGCGGAGGAACTGCTCGGGCTCCTGCGACTCCTTGCGGTACCTCAGCCAGTTCTGGCGCACATAGGAGATGCCCGGCGCGTGGGCGTACGCCTCCTCGACCCATCGCCGGTGGGCGTCGCCGTCGCCGCGGGCCTCGGCCACGCGGGCCAGGCCCACCAGCGTGCGCACGTCGCGGTGGTTCAGTTCGTAACTGGCGCGGAAGCTGTCGGCGGCCCGGTCCACCTGGCCGGTGCTCAGATAGCACTCGCCCAGCAGCGCGTGGACCTCGCCGAACCGCTCGCGGATCGCCAGCGATTCGCTGAGCAGCGTCACGGCTTCATCCCACTTCTGCTGCGCCATCAGAAGCCGTGCGCGGTACACGCGGCCCTCGACGCCCTGCAGGTTGAGCTGCGCCTCCCGGTCGGCCAGGCGGGACGCGTCGTCGAGGCGGTTCATCCGCAGGTAGGTCGTGAACAGCCGCTCCAGGCACCCATCCATCGTCGGGTCCAGTTCGACGGCGCGCTCCATGTGTTCGAAATAGCGCGCCTCGTCGCCTTCCTCGCCCCGGGTGGCGTACAGCCTCGCCCGCGACAGCTCGCGCCTGGCGCCGGGCTCGTGCTCGTCGATGAACTGCAGGTAGATCTCGTCGCGGCTGTCCTCGGGGGCCTCGACCACCCGGCGGAGGAAGGCCAGGCGCTCGCTGTCCGGGCTGGCCTTCAGTGCCTCGTCCAGCACCTCCAGGGCGAGATCGACGTGATTCTGGTTGAGGTACATCGTCACCAGCGTAACGACGACGGATTCCTCGGCGGGGAATTGCGCCTTCAGCGCCAGCAGCACCTCCATCGCCTCCTCGCCCTCCTCATCGTCCAGCAGGCGCTGGGCGTAGGAGAGCCACTGGGGGATGTCGACCCGGCTGATCTGCTCGGGCATGTCCCCGCCCGGCACGCTGCTGGTCAGGACCCGCACGGCCTGGGCGCTGGCTTTCAGTTGCGCCAGCACGAGAACCTGCTCTTCGTTCAGTTCGAGCGATTCGAGCCTGCGGATCACCTGGTCGACCTGCTCCATGTTCCGCTGGGCGAAGTGGATCTGCCCGATCATCAGCCACGGGCCGGGCTCGCTGGGGTACTGCTGGGTGAGCTGGGTCAGAATCCGGGCGGCTTCGCTTTCCTGCCCATGCCGCAGGTAGAGGCTCACCAGCGCGCTGGACGCTTCCAGGTCGAGCGCCGGGCTGGCGTCGTAGATCCGGCGGTAGAGCTTCTCGGCCGTGAACGTGTCGCCCTCGACCAGCGCCAGACGCGCCCGAACCTTCGCCTCGCCCAACTGCAACTGCAACTGCAGCAGGGTCGGCACGGTGTAGGGCTCCTCGTCGAGCTTCGGGAAGAAACCTCCCGCCCGTTCCAGGCACGTCCTGATCTCCGCGATCGCCGACGCCCGCGCCTCGGCCTGGGCCTCGGGCGGGAGTTCCGCCACCAGCGCGCGGGCCAGGGTGATGTTCATCTGCATGATGCCCCGGACGTACAGATCGCGGGTCTGGAGATCCTCGATGTCCCGCAGCTCGCGCCCGGCCAGTCCGTTCTCGATCACCTTCAGGCCGGCGCGGCACAGGTCGACGGCCTGCCCGTACTCGCGGCGGCGCAGATGAAGCTCCGCCGGGCTGGCGTACGCGTCCAGGAAGCTCGGATCCATCCGGCGGGCCGCCTCCCACAGCTCAAGTCCCATCTGGGCCCGGCTGTCGCCGGCGGCGGTGCCGGTCGTGCGGAAGCAGAAGACCGCCAGCGCGTGGAGGTCGTCGGCCGTCTTGGCCTCGACCGCCCGGGCGCGCTGGAACTCATCCTCGGCCTGGTCCTGGTTGCCGCTGAAATACTCGTACTCCGCCAGGCCCACGCGAAGCGACACGCTGTCGGGGTTGGCGTCGATGCCCAGCCGGTACACGTCGCGCGGGCTGAGCTTCTCCAGCGTCGCCTGCGCCTGCATCGGGGCGTCCTCGTCGGCCAGGTACGCCTCGGCCGCCGCCGCGATGCGCTCGTTGACCTTCTCGATCGACAGGATGCCGGCCGGCGCGAGGGTGTCGCCGTCGGTGCGGGCGCGGGCTTCGTTCATCAGGTACGAGGCCCACAACTGGTACGTCCGGCTGTCCCGCGGATCGGCCTTCAGGGCCAGGGCGTAGCACGTGACGACCCCGGCGTGCTGCGACGGGTCCGACGCCAACTGGGCCGCGTGGGCCCGGGCCATGTTGTGGTACAGCGCCACGTCGTCGGTCACCAGGCGCGACAGCGGCCCGGCCTGGACGAGGAAGTCCGACCACAGCTTCGGATGCTTCTCGCCGAGCACGTTCGCCAGGATCCACTGGAACTCCACCAGCTTGGTGTGGGCGTCGACATTGCGGGGATCGTCGGTGACGATGGCCTTCAACTGATCCAGCCGCGCCTTCCGCTGCGCGTCGTACAGCTCCTGGGTCTGCCCGGGAACCTTCATCAGTTCCTCCAGCAGGGCCACCGCTTCGGCGCGGTACCGAAGCTGCTCGCGCCGGTCCTTCTCGGTCGACTTGATGGCCTCGGCCAGTTCGTTGTATGCGCTGCCGTAATCGTTGACGACCTGGGTGAGGTGAGCCTTCCGCTGCTCCTCGGTCACGGCCGGGTCGCCGGCGAGCGTCTCGAAGGCGGCCATCCCCTCGCGGGCCTTCTGGAGCTTCTCGGCGGCGCGCTCCTCGCACACGAGGGGGTCCTTGGGAAGCTGCCTGACGATGTAGGCCACGGCGCCGGCGACCGCGAGGATCCCCGGCACGAGCAGCACGATGATCAGCAGCTTACGGTTGACTTTCCTCTTCTTGCGTCTGGCCATCAGGGGCTCCGGAAAACTAAGGGTCGACAACGACGCGCCGCGGCGGAACCTTCGCCGCTAGGACGCATCCTCCATCGCCTCGAGGTCGGCGGCGGTCGCGACGTGCTGGAGGGCGAGGGGCAGGGCGTCGGCGAAAAACGCCCCGCAGATCTCGTCGCTTTCCTCCGGCGTCAGCGGCTGCCCGTTGCTCCGCAGGGCCGAAACCTCGATCTTCATGTAGTAGCAGTGCTTCTCCCACGGATCGGACATCCTGCCCCGCACCTGGTTGCGATCCCACATGGGCTGGCCGTTGGCGGAGAAGACGTAGTAGCTGAAGACGGGGTTCGGGTCCCCGGGGTCCACGAAGGCCGCCCGGCGCACCGTCACCTCCCGCCAGCCGCTCCAGGCCTCCGGCAGATCGCCCACCGTCCAGACCACCTGCATCGTGTGCTTCTCGTCGGGCAGCCGGCCGCCGGCGACCTGGCAGTTCTCCGGCACGTGCGGGGCCGCATCCAGCAGGCCGGTGTAGTACGCCATGTGGAAGCGGACGATGACGGCCGAGGACGCCGTGGAGCGCTGCCGGTCGAGGTACCACCAGCCGATGAACTTCTCGGTGCCCAGCACCTTGACGATGTCGTCGGTCAACTGCTCTTCGCCGCGCACGATGCTGCCCTGGGTCAGGTCCTGCCACAGGGCGAAGCGCGTCCCAACGGTCTTGGGGAACTCGTCGAGTTCCTTGTGCAGGGGCACCTTGGCCTTGGCCATCGTGAACCCGGTGGCCTTGATCCACACCATGCCGGCGGCCATCGCCATCAGCACGGCCGCGGCGACCACGCAGTGCACCAGGCCGTACGATGTCCGTGATATGCTGTCGGATGGCGCGCTCATCCGGCCACCTCCTTCGCCTCGGGTTGCTCCCGGACGTCGCCCTCCTCGTCGTCGACCTCGACGACGAGCCGGTTCAGCAGCCAGCCCAGCCCCCACAGCATGGCGAACGCCGGGATGAGCATGACCATGCCGGTGAAGCTATGGAGCACGCCCCGCCCCCACTCTTCCTGGTCGACGTAGTAGGCCATGGAGGTGATGAACACCCGCAGGACGTTGCAGAACACCGCGATGGGGATGCCCGCCAGGACCAGGACCACCCGGTGCCACAGGGGCCGTTCCTGCAGGTAGGCCGCCGCGACGCCCAGGGCGAAGAACGCCATCAGCAGGTTCATCCCGCTGCAGGCCTCCGCGACCGTCAGGTCCCGCGACACGCCGCTGCGGCTGACCAGTTCCATGCTGGACGCCTGGCGGACGATGTCCACGCCCCCCAGCCGCATCATCCCCGTAGACCCGGCGGCGGCGAGTTCCTGGAGCGGATAGGCGATGGCGGAGTACAGGCTGCCGGTCAGGGGCACGGCCAGGGCGATGTAGAGCACCGGCAGCCAGAGGTACTTCATGGGCCGCCAGCCGTTGAGGTATTGCACCAGTCCGAACAGCGCGATCACCGCCGCGATCCCGGCGGCGAAGTAGTTCCGCAGCGACGGGACGATCAGGAAGACCGCCTCGATGGCGATCGCCTCGAGCATGAGGATCAGCCCGTAGAGGTCGGCGCGTCGTCCGACGCGCTGGATGTCGTGGCGGCGGGTGTACAGCAGGTAGAGGCTGAACAGGGGGATGAGCCACCCGTGGCTCCAGTCGAGCCGGTCGTGCCAGGACAACAGCAGCCAGCGGGCGACCTCGATGTGGGCCAGGATGAACAGGGTGCCCAGGACCACGGTGCGGATCATCGCGGGCCGGTCGAGCCTGCCGGGCAGGTCCGCGCCGGCCGGCGGTTCGACCAGCACCGCGGCCAGCCGCCTCGGCGCCGCCGCTACCGTCGCGTCGTTGTGCTTGCTGCTCTCAGTCATCGCGTGACGGATGCCGCCCTCCCGGCGGGCGGCGCGACCATCCGGCTCCTCTTTTCAAGTGCGGGTCGCGTCCGGCCGGACGTCAGTGATTCGACCCGAGCAGATCGCCGAAAGCGTCATCGATCGAGTTGAACTGGCCGAAGTTCTTCTCCGCGAAGTTGCGGTCGTAGATGAATCCGAACCCGTACGTCATGCGGAACGAGTTGCGGATCACGGCCAGGAACGGCGACGCGATGTGCGTGCCGACCATGATGACGTCATCGGACTTCAGGAGGATCTCCGGATCCTTTCCGGCCATGATCCGGTCCAGCCGGATGGGGATCCGCAGTTCCTGGTTGGTGCCGATCCGGCGGACCAGCAGGCTGTTGGACGGCCAGGCCAGCTCGTTGAAGCCGATGGCGCTGGCGATCGCCATCTTCACCGTCATCCGCTGGCCGGTCAGGTCGTACGGGCCGGGGCGGATGACCTCGCCCATCACGTAGAACCGCCCGATCTCCAGCGGCGGGACGATGATGGTGTCGCTGTCGCGGATCACGATGTTCTGGCCCGGGTTGCCCTCCTTGAGGGCCTTCAGGTCGATCACGATGATCCTCGCCAGGTCGGACATGTCGGACTGGGCCCACCCGAAGGGATCCTCCGCCGTCGCCGTCGCGACGGTTTCGGCCGTCTCGCTGGGCCTGACCGGCCGCGTCGTCGGTTCGGGGCTGCCGGGCGCCATCGCTTCCTGCAGGCGGAGCAGTTCCGTCTCGATCATCTCGGCGGCCGTGGGCGCCGGCGCCGGCTGCGCCTCGGGGGCGGCGGTCTCGGCCGGGGCCGTCGCCGGCGGCGTCTGGACGGCGGGCGCGGGCGCCGCCGGTTCGACCGGCGCGGCGCCGGGCATGAAGCGGCGAAGTTCCGCTTCCAGGGCCTCGTCGGCGCCGGACGGCTGGGCCGGCGCCGGCTGGACCGGCGCGGCCTCCGTGCCCGGCAGGGCCGGCAGGTCGGCCGGCGTGACGGGCATCACCGGCTCAGGCCGGGCGATCTGCTGGTCGTGCCGGCGGAGCATCTCACGCGCCGCCTCGCTCTGGCGGATCACGTAGACGTACTCCAGGTTCGGCTGGCTCACGTCGCCGGCCAGGGCCAGCGCCTCCAGCAGGCGGAACTCGCGCCGGGGTATCTGGTAGCGGTTCGGTCGGATCACCGCCCCGGCGACGCTGAAGAGGCTCTCCTGCTTGAGGACGGCCTCGACGTTCACCACGGGGCTCAGCAGGTAGTCCGGCTGATAGGCGTCGCGGATCCGCTCGGCGACCTGGTAGGGGGTGAGGCCGGCGACGTAGATCCGGTCCGGCAGGTAGGGCATGTCGACGTAGCCGGCGTTGGAGACCACGCGCTGCAGGGCCGCCTCGGCGCCCTCCATGTGCAGGTCCTGAACGGTGATGTTCAGCACGTCGGCCGGGCTGACCACGTAGTCGGCCTCCGACCACACCAGGTCCGCCGCCGTCGGGGGCTCGGCGTTGGGATAGACCTCGCTGTAATCCTCCATCGGGTCTATGTGGTCGAAGATCGCGACCAGGTCCACCTCGTCATCAGCCACCGCGATCGTCTTGGTCGGGTTCAGCCACGCGTGCCAGGTGAACGGGTTCCACGTGTTGCGGCACCCCGTCGCGAACAGGCCAATCAACAACAGCCCCCCCCACCGAAGAAGAGCTCTGTGTTCCATCGTTCGTGTCACTGGCTTAACCTCGATTCCCTCGACTGGGCGCTAGGCCAATTGCCTTGTTGTACTTCCGAACACAGACGTCGGTTCGCGCAGGTTCGAGTTCGTCCCATATCCTTCGGCCCGCCTTCACCGGCGTCAGGCCGATCCACGCATGAGCCTCCATCACCTGTGAGCCCCAACCACATGGACAGGTGACAGATTCGCGTATGCTAGCAGTTCCAGGACTTGGATACAAACGGATTCTACACCTGTTGGCGCCGCCGAGCGACGGCAACGTCATCTGCTTATGTCGTCTGAACCTGCGGGACGCCGCCCGATGCGCCGCAGGCGATGCCAACCCTTCCATGTCCTGGCGGATCAACGCCTTCACGCAATGAACTGTGGGTACTATCGGCAGGAATGTGCCGCATCTTCATACAATTGAACGGGATACGGCCCGCCTCGCCGCCGCACCCCCACAGGGATTTCCCTAAAGCCCCTCCGATGAACCCGCCGATAAGATTCTGTGAAACACTGCGGCTCCCTTGTGGAAGGATTCCCATGGGCACGATCATCGTTGGGGCAGGAGGCCACGGTCGGGTGGTGCTGGACATCCTTCGCCAGGCCCACCATGTCGACCCGGTCGGATTCATCGACAGCAACCCCGTGCTGCGCGGCCGCGAGGTCGACGGCCTCACCGTCCTGGGCAGTCTGCCCGATATCCCCGAGTTGAGACGGCGGCTGAGCATCGACGCGGCCATCGTGGCCATCGGCGACAACGCCACGCGGGACCGTTACGCGAAGGTTCTGAGCAGCCAGGGATTGAGGCTTGTCAACGCCATCCACCCCAAGGCGTCCGTGGCCGACACCGTCCGCCTGGGCCGCAACATCGTCGTTGCCGCCGGGGCCGTGATCTGCGCCCACTGCCGCGTGAGCGACAGCTGCATCATCAACACGGCCAGCATCGTCGACCACGAATCGTTCCTGGGCCGTGCCGCCCACATCTGCCCCGGCGCCCGCCTGGCCGGGCGTGTGATCGTGGAAGACCTGGCGTTCGTGGGGATCGGCGCCACGGTGATCCAATGCGTCACGATCGGCCGCAACAGCACCGTCGGTGCCGGGGCCGTGGTCCTGCGGAACGTCGAACCGTTCACAACGGTCGTGGGCGTACCGGCCCGACGCCTGGAATCCTCTGAGGACAAGAAGCTTGCCGCCGCCGTGGAAGCGGTGGCTTCCTGAGCAGTCCGCGATGTCGCGGCGCAGCGCCCCATCGCGCCTCAACAGCCCCCCCCAAGGCAGCAATGCGCATGATCTCGCCAAGTCCTCTGCATGGTTGGAGATCTCGGAACGGCGACCCACCGCGGGATGTCAGGGGTTCACGAAGGTGCGCTTGACCCGCCGGGAGACCAGGAAATACGGAACCCAGACGACGGCGAAGGCCGCGCCCGCGAGCAACGAGCCCCAGGCCGTGGCGGAGACGCCCGCACTGAGCATGAAGCTCAGGCCGATGAGCGCGGCCTGGGCGCCGACATAGGTGATCATCACGGCGATCATCGTCTCGGGGGCGCGGCTCTTGCGCGCGAAGAAACGGAACGCGGCCAGGAGCAGCCAGAGGATCACGCCGGCGCTGACGACGAGGTCCACCAGAAGGATGCCGCCCTGTTCGGCGTACCGTCCCCTGTTGACCAGGGGGATGACGACGCCGGCCACCGTCTCGACCAACGCCACGACCAGGCCGACGGCGGGCACGACCAGCCAGCCGCCGATGGCCGGGGGTACAGCCGTATCGCGCGGAGCTGCGGGAACCTGCGGATCGTTCGGGAGGGCGGGCTCGACCTTCGGGTCCATAGTCACGATCCTTTCCGTGCCGTGTCGGGCAACAGGCAGCCAAGACGGCCGCGACCGGCGAACGTGCCGCGTCGCCCCATGCCAAGACCTGGAGTATACTTCGGCCGATCGGGAGCGTCAATCCAGTTCCAATGAGAGCTAAGCCCAGGGTGCTGAAAGGGATACCCCGTCGTATCCCGAGCGGGCGCCCCCCGCCGCCCTACCGCCCGCGCACCAGGTCGAAGATCTTGACGCACGGGGCGAGAACCTCCTCCATGGCATCCAGGGGGATCTGGCTGGCCGCGTCGGACAGGGCGGCGTCGGGGTCGGGGTGGGTCTCGATGAACAGGGCGTCGGCGCCGACGGCCATGGCGGCCCGGGCCAGGGGGGCGGCGAACTCCCGCCGTCCGCCGGAGGCGTCTCCCAGCCCGCCGGGTTCCTGGACGCTGTGGGTGGCGTCGAAGCAGACCGGGGCCGTCTGGCGCATCTGGATCAGCCCGCGGTAGTCGGTGATGAGGCGGTTGTAGCCGAAGCTGGTCCCCCGCTCGGTGATGAGCACGTTGGGGTTGCCGGCCTGGCGCACCTTCTCGACGGCGTTGGGCATGTCCCAGGGGGCGAGGAACTGGCCTTTCTTGATGTTCACGCACTTGCCCGTCTCGGCCGCGGCGATCAGCAGGTCGGTCTGGCGGCAGAGAAAGGCGGGGATCTGGACGGCGTCGAGCGCCTCGCCGGCCGCGGGGCACTGGGAGGGGTCGTGGACGTCGCTGAGGACCGGGCAGCCCACTTCCCGGCGGACCTCGGTCAGCCACGCCAGCCCCGTCTGAAGCCCCGGCCCGCGGTAGGAGCGGCCGCTGGAGCGGTTGGCCTTGTCGAAGCTCGCCTTGAAGACGTAGCCGACGTTCAACCGCCGGCACAGCGCCGCCAGCGACCGCCCGACGGTCAGGCACAGCTCCAGCGATTCGGCCATGCAGGGCCCGGCGATCAGGGCCAGGCGGCCGCCGCCGATGGCGACCTGGCCGATGGTACATGCGGGGGGGTGGGTCATACCGGCAATCCTTTCCACGGCCAGAAGGCCGGCTTCCTCTCCACGGGCACCAGCAGGTTGATCCGCCGGGGCAGGACCTCGATGTCCAGCGGGGTGTCGGGCCCGGGGTCGCCGTCGACCTGCGTGGGGACCGCCCCGGCCGCCTCGACCCGCAGCGTGCGGAACTGGCGGTAGATCACGTCGCCCTTCAGCGGGTGCATCCGCAGCAGCGTCCACGCCGCGTGCCACACCAGCCGGGGCCGGGCCGTGCAGCGGAAGACCACCAGGTCGAACAGCCCGTCGTCGTACAGCGCGTCGCGGCAGATCCGCAGGCCTACGGCATAGCGGCTGATATTGCCGATGAAGGCCAGGCCAAGGTCGTCGAAGATCGGTTCGCCGTCGGCGATGATCTTCAGCCTGGGGAAGCTGTGTTCCCAGAACGTCCGCCAGATGGGCCAGAAGTAGCTCAGATGGCTGATGTGGCCCGTGCGGACGGCCGCCAGGCGGCGAACGACCTCGCCGTCGAAGCCGACGCCGATGATCAGCAGGAAGTTGCGGTCGTTGACGCGGCCGACGTCGCACTTGACCACCTGGCGGCGGCGGAGCGTCTCGACCAGCGCGCGGGGCTGGGCCGAGATGCCCAGTTCCTTGGCCAGCAGGTTCTCCGTGCCCATCGGGCAGGGCACCAGGGGCACGCTGGTGCCGACCAGGGCGTTGGCCACCTAGTTGACGGTCCCGTCGCCGCCGACGACGACGACGGCGTAGGTGTCGTCGGGGATCCCGCGGGCGTAGCCCGTCGCGTCGCCGGGACCGCTGGTGACGTACTCGACGACCGGCATCCCCGCCTGGTGCAGGGCGGCACGCAGGTCCGGCAGCATCTGCTGCTGGCGGCCGTACCCGCTGCGGGGGTTGACAATGAGCTGAATGGGTCGCATAATCTGTCGCTTTGCCGTGATCGGCCGGCTTCAACCGGCTTTCGCCGCACCGGCCGTCAGTCATAATACTGTTTTCCCAGGCTGATGAAAGCCCGAGGGCGTCCAAAGGCCCGTCGGGATCATCGCGTATGGATGGCATGAGGAGTCGCTCATGGATGCCGTTTCCGCTCAGACCGCCGCTGAGGCCCCCGTGGACGTCGATGCCGTGATCGAGGAGATCTTCGCAAAGGACACCTGGCAGGCTCAGGACCTCCAGGAGCTGTACCGCGTGCTGTTCCAGGCCAGTCGCGGGGCCGACCGGTTCCGCGCCCACGTCAGCGTCCTGACCTCCGAGACGGCCGAGCCGTCCGGGGCGGCGGCGCTGAAGCTGGGGCTGGCCCAGTACATGCTGGGGGATTTCGAGCAGGCGTCCAGGACGCTGGCGGCCGGGACGGACAACAAGGACCGCCGCTGGTACCAGGCGCAGTGCTACCGCCGGATGGGCCGCTACGCCCCGGCGATCGAGAACTTCGAGCGCGCCGCCGACCGCGGGTGGGATGCGGGCGAGGCCGCCGTCGCCGTCGCCCAGTGCCGCTGCCTGGACGGGGACCTCGACGACGCCGCCGCCGCGGTCAAGACGCTCGCCCCTCACAGCCAGTTGGCAAGCTACCATGTTCTGCGCGGCCTGGTCCTGGAGGGCCGGGGCGACTACGCCGAGGCCGCCAACGCCTACAACGAGGCGCTGGAGATCGACGAGAACAACCAGGAGGGCCTCTTCCGCCTGGCCTACCTGCACGACCTGCACGGCGAGGACGACCAGGCGATGGAGCTGTACGCCCAGTGCCTGACCCACCCGCCGATCAACGCCCACGCGGCGATCAACCTGTCGGTGCTCTACGAGGACGCCGGACGCTGGGACGACGCCGAGCAGTGCCTGCGGCTGGTCCTGGCGGTCGATCCGAACCACCCGCGGGCGAAGCTGTTCCTCAAGGACGTCGACGGGTCGCGGTTCATGTACTACGACGAGGAGGCCGAGCGCCGCAGCGTCCAGCGCAACGCCGTCCTGGACATCCCCGTCACGGACTTCGAGCTGAGCGTCCGCGCCCGCAACTGCCTGCGGAAGATGGACATCTACACGCTGGGCGACCTGCTGAGGGTGACCGAGGCCGACCTGCTGGGCACCAAGAACTTCGGCGAGACGTCGCTGGTCGAGATCAAGACGATGTAGGCCCAGAAGGGCCTGTCGCTCGGCCAGGAGGTCGAGCCGGCCCCGGCCCGCAAGGCCGCCCCCAATCCGCTGGAGCGGCTCGCCCCGGCGGGGATCGACGAGTCGATCCTCACCAAGCAGGTGGCCGACCTGGAGCTGTCCGTCCGGGCCCGGCGAGCCCTGGACCGCCTGGGCATCCTGACCCTCGGCGACCTGGCCGCCCGGTCCGACTCCGAGCTGCTCTCCTGCAAGAACTTCGGGCAGACCAGCCTGAACGAGATCAAGCAGCGCCTGGCCGAGCACGGCCTGTCGTTGCGGGCGCGGTAGCAGGTGGGAGGAGGCGGCAGGCCGCCGTCTGGCGGCTGAGCGGGCTGTCAGAAGTGCTGTCAGGCTGGACCGCGGGCTATTGGACTTGCGGCCCCGTGCGGTGGAAATCCGAAGCACGAAACTCGAAATCCGAAACAAATCCCAAACGGCAAAACGGAACGGAAGAACACTAAACGATGGGCTCAGCCGTTTGGCTGTTTGCCGTCTTTCCTGCCGTTTTGGACTTGTTTGGGATTTCGAACTTGCGGGTCGCGCCGCACGGTTCGATGCGCAGGAGCCATCGGCAAGCGCCCTGGGCTTCCGTCCGTCTGTGACGCAGCTTCTGACGATCCGCTTACTTCCCGGCGATCTTCTCCCGGATCGCCTGGTACCCGTAATGGGCCATCAGGTTGTCCAGCAGCACCAGGGCGGTGTAGTTCTCGGCGACCGGCCAGATCCGCCCGACGATGGTGGGGTCGCGGCGGGTGATGGCGGCCAGCTCGGTGTTCTTGAGTGTGTACTTGTCGATGGTGTGCTGCGGCCGATCGATCGTCGGCGTGGGCTTGACGGCCAGGCGCACGACGATCGACTGGCCCGTCGAGACCCCACCGGTGATCCCGCCGGCGTTGTTGGAGTCGAAGACGACGCGGCCCTTCTCGGCGTGCATCTGGTCGTTGGACTGGTAGCCGGTCATGTCCTTGACGCCGAAGCCGGCGCCGACCTCGACGCCCTTGACGGCGCCGATGCCCAGCATCCGCCCCAGTTCGGCGTCGAGCTTGCCGAACACCGGTTCGCCCAGTCCGGCCGGGACGCCCGTCGCGACGATCTCGACGACCCCGCCGGACGAATCGCCGGTCACGGTGATCCGGTTGGCCGCCTCCAGCATGGCCGCCGCCGCGTCGAGGTCCGGGCAGTTGATCACGGGGTGCACGCCGTATTCGGCGCGGATGGCATCGGCGTCCATCGTCCGGGCGCCGGCGCGGATGGCGTCGATCTCCCGCTCGATGGCGGCGAAGACGGCCATCTTCTCCAGGAAGCGCATCTCGGGCCGGACGCGGTCGTTGACGTAGACGGCCTGGTAGAACGGGTCGTAGTCGTGGCGCATCCGCTTGTAGGCGTCGGTCGATTCCAGCAGCGCCGCGTCATCGACGTCGCCGCAGCGCACCGAGGCCATCTCGCGGATGAACGAGCAGACGCGGATGCCGCACGCCTCCAGCACGCGCTTGGCGACGTACCCGGCCGCGACGATCGTGCTGGTGTAGCGGCCCGAGAAGATCCCCGCGCCGATGGCGTCGTCGTCGGGCCCGTATTTTCGGAACGAGGCGTAGGAGGCGTGGCCCGGCCGCGGGGTGCGGTTGGTGTCCTGGTACTGCTTGATGTGGATGAAGTGGCGGTCGAGGTTGGGGATGAGGATCCCCAGCGGCGTGCCGTTGGTGTGCAGGGCGTTGGCGGCGCCCTCGACGGTGTCGGCGGCGTTGATGCCCGTGTAGAGGATCGGCAGGTCCGGCTCCTTGCGGGGGCTGGACAGCTCGTCGGCCCCGGGCTTGCGCAGGAGCATGTCGCCGTAGATTTCCTGCTCGGTGATCATCATCCCCGGCGGGACGCCCTGGATCACGGCCAGCAGGCCGTCCTGGTAGGAGCCGCCCGCCACCGTCACCTGCACGTTTCTTCCCAGAGAGCAACCGATCATCGCAAGCTCGCCTCTTTCGTCGTCAAGGACCCATGGCCGCCAGCGGTCCGCCGCGACCGCTCGACAGGTACAGTCATCCGACAGGATAGCCGGTCCTCGCCCATCGCACAACCTTCGGATGGCAGGTCGTGCGGCCGTGCCGGTCCCCGTCCGCACCGAACCGCGCCAGTACGACACGGCCCAACTGGACCCGCTGGGCCAGCGGATCCTCGAGTGCCTCCAGGACGGCGGACGCCTCGAAGACTTCGAGAAGCTCATGCCCAGCGCCGACAGGCTTGCCTGAACGGCGAATCGCCGGCCGCGACCGGCCGTTTATTGGGTATCCAGCGCCCGGCGGATCTCTCCGGCGATGCGCCGCAGATTGCCCAGGTAGTCCCTGGCCAGCGGGTCGATGGGCACGACGGCGCCGCCGATCTGCTCGGCGACCGTGCGGGCGGCGTGGTCGGAGAACTGCGGCTGGACGAAGATGACCCGGACGCCGTCCCCCCGCGCCTGGTCGATGAGGGCCTTGAGGTCCCGCGCGGCGGGGCTCTTGCCGCCGGTCTCCACCGCCCGCTGCACCAGGCCGTACCGGCGGGCGAAGTAGCCGAAGGCCGGGTGGAAGACGTACAGCGTCCGCCCCTTCAGCGGCGCCAGGACGGCGGCGATCTCGGCGTCGGCGGCGTCGAGGTCGGCCGCCAGTTGCCGCAGGTTGGCCTCGTACTCGTCCCGGTGGGCCCCGTCCAGTTCGACCAGGGCGTCGCACATCGTCCGGGCCTGGATCGCCGCCAGGGGCGGGGACATCCAGACGTGCGGGTCGAGGTCCCCCTCGTGGTGATCGTGATCGTGCCCGCCGTGTTCCTCCATCGTTGCCAGCTCGATGCCCCGGCGGGTGTCGACGACCCGGAGGCGCCCGCCGGAGGAGAGCTTGCGGACGATCGTCTGCTCGAACGGGGCGCCGATGGTGAAGAACAGGTCCGCGCGGCCCAGGCGGCTCACCTGGCGGGGCGTCGGCTCGAACGTGTGGGGGTTCTGGCCCGCTCCGACCAGCACGTGAACGTCCACGTGCCCGGCGGCGATCCGCTCGACGAGGTAGGCGTGCGGCAGGACGCTGACGACCACCGACGGCCGGCCCGCCGCCTCGGCGTCGGCCGCCTCGCGCCCGCAGGAGACCAGCAGGCCGACGGTCCCGATGAGCAGGTACGCCAGGATGGTTCGCATGTTCGGCGCCTCGATCGGCCAGGAATTCCGCCGTGATCGTAGGGGCGGCGCGCCGGCAAGTCAACCGGCCCGGATCGCGCGGCCTTGAACGCCCCGCCCGGATCGCTACGATGGCGCCGACAGCAACAAGGAGTCGCCCGTGTCCGATCTCGTCCGCTTCAGCGTGTCCATCGAGCAGCCGCTGTTCGAGCAGCTCGAAAAGCAGGTGGCCCGCAGCGCGTACAGCAACCGCTCCGAATTCATCCGCGACCTGATCCGCAACCACATCGTCGAGGATCAGTGGCGCTGCGATGCCGAGAGCCTCGGCACGATCTCGCTGCTGTACGACCACCACTGCCGCGGCCTGAGCGAACGGCTCACGCACGAGCAGCACCATTTCCCGGGGCGGGTCCTGGCCACCACGCACGTCCACCTCGACGAGCACCTCTGCGCCGAGATGATCATGGTCCGCGGCCGCGGCCGCGACATCAAGGCCCTGGCCGACCGCCTCCAGCGCGAGAAGGGCGTCCTGCACGCCAGGCTGGCCACGGGCAGCACGGGCAGAAACCTCACCTGACCTTCATCGCCTCCAGGAGCGCTTCCCGCGTGATCGAGGCATCGGGGCTCGTGACGGCGAGATAGTCGACGTTGATCCCGCGCCCGTTGGTGTTGGTCAGGCGGATGGTGTTCGGCCCGGCGTTCAGGCGGATCAGCAGGGGTCCTCCGACGGCGGGGTCAGGGGCGGTGAAGAGGCGCCAGTCGTCGGAGGCGTTGGCCCAGCCGCCGGTGCCGGGGAAGACCAGCGGCTCGTCCGCCGCCTCGCCGTTGACCCGCAGCTCGCGCTCGGCCCCGACCAGCTCGCTGCAGTAGGCCAGCGTGAGGTGGTAGTACCCGTCGGCGGGGGCGTTGATCGTCCACTCGAGCCAGTGGCCGATGCCGTCCCAGCTCAGGATCGAACCGCCGACGATCCCGCGCTTCGTTGTGCTGGTGCCGACCTCGCCGCCGTCCTGCGCGCCAAAATCCTCGGCCTGGACGATCACCACCGTGCCGGGCGGGACGGGCAGCGTCTTCGCCTCCGCCTCGCGCCGGCGCGTGCGCTCCAGCGCCGCTTCCCTCGCGAGCCGATGCGCCTCGGCCTGCTGCTCCTGGCGGCGGCGGAGCATCTGCTGGCGGTGATCGTAGGCGCTTGTGGCGCCGGCGGGGGCGAACTCGACGGAGCCGCACGCGGGGAGCGTCGCGGTCACCGCCCCTTTCCTGTCGGGTCGAACCTCCAGAGCACCGGCGCGACGGCCGCCGGCGTCGAGACGATAGCCTGTCGTTCCTGCCAGGGCGGGCAACGCCGCCGTGATCGTCGCCTCGTCGGCCGACGGATTGGTCAGGATGTACGAGGACGGCTCGACGCGCTCCACGACCGCCAGACCCGGCGAGCTGCGCCCCAGCATGAGTTCAACATCGACGATGTGCGATTCGCCGGGCTTCACAAGCCCGGTGGAGACATACAGCCGTGTCCCGCCGCCGAGGTAGGCCGCGCGGACGTCGTTCTCCCCGTCGCGCAGGATGAACGCCTGCATGGCATCGGTCACCAGCGCATCGCCGCTCTGGACGCCGGCGCGGTAGGCAGCGTAGCACAGGTCCACGCCCCGCGCCGTTGTCACCTTCATCAGGGCGTAGCCCTCTTCGAGCGACCCGGACGTCTCGACGGCCCTGACGTAGCCGTCGGGCGCGTTGGAGATGTCCACCGCGCTGCCGTAAATCGTCTGGTCGGTCTTGCGCCGCAGGAGGATCGTGGTGGGGCGTTCCATGCCGAGGTGGCCGTCGCCGAGCAGGACGTCGGTGGGCGTCCCGCCGGCGGCGAGGAAGCGAGCGGTGCCGGCCGGGCGGGTGAATGCCGCCTGCCACGCCTGGTCCGTGGCCGCGCGGCGGCAGTTCTCCAGGGCGACGTATCCCATCTCGCGCGGCTCGGCAAACGCGAACGGCTCGACGGGCAGGTCGGCGGCGAGGTCGCCGCGGAGGTGCCAGGCGAGGTCCATCGTCCGCTGGACGCGGCCGAAGGCACCGAACAGGTCGGCCAGGTAGTCCGGCGTGAGGAAGACGGCCCGGTCCATCAGGACGCCCGGATAGGCGTCGCGGGTTCTCGCCCGCTGGAGGCTGAGCGTCGCGGCCGGGCCGTACACGAGCTGCTCGGCGCCGGTGGGGCGCTGGTCGAGCTCGTCGACGATGAGCGTGTTGTGCGACAGGGTGGTGTGGTACCACTGGCGGTAGATCGGCTGCTCGTACCAGACGCTGCCGGGGTCGGGGATGAGCCGGTCGCCGAAGGTCCACAGGTCGACGTTGAGCTTGTCGGGGTGGCCGTGCGAGCGGTTGGGGCCGTAGTCCAGCAGGAGGCTGGTGGTGCCCCGCTCGTCGGTGTGGCGGAGGATGCCGTACCCGACGCCGAAGAAGTTCACGCTGTCCGGCTCGGTCGCCTCGGCGGCGGCGTCCCGGTCGCGGTCGTAGAGGACCGAGACGGGGAACTGCTGGAACTGGGCGACCAGGTGGGTGCCGGCCTGGTCGAGGATGGGGATGTAGCGGGCGTCGCGGTAGCGGCGGTAGGCGAACTCGTAGAGGAAGGCCTCGCGGTCGATGATGGAGCCGTGGCCGCTGTCGTGGATGGCCGGCGTGGTCAGGTCGGGGTAGGCGTACTGCAGCGGGGAATCGAACAGCCGCTTGAGGGCCGCGTCGCGGTAGCGGTACAGGTCGATCCCGTGGTGCCAGGCGGCCTCGGCGTAGGTCACCAGGGCCTCCAGGGCCATGAACTGGTAGCCCATGGCGCCCTCCGACCACATCCCGTCGGCGTCGATGCAGGCCGGGCCGAAGTGGAAGAAGGCGCCGCCCTTGATGTTGGTCTCGTCCCCGCCGCCGTAGAGGCCTTCGCGGATGAGGGCCTCGTCGTCGGTGGCGTAGCCGGCCATGAGGACCGACGCCATGGCGATGGCCGACCAGTTGGTCGGCCCGCGGCGCATGGAGCCGTTGGCCAGGATGTGGCGGGCCGCCGGGCGGATCAGGTCGTCGGCGATGTGGCGGCGCTGGTCGGCGGTGATGGACGGCAGGTTGTAAATGAGGTCGTACCCGCGTGCGACCTGGATGAGCCAGGTCGCGTCGCCGAGGCGCTGGTCGAAGACCTTCGACGGGTCGTGGTTGAACCCCGGCCGCGCGCCGATGCCGTACCGGTCGTAGACGTCGGCGTAGCCCAGCAGGAGCTCCTTGGCGAACTCGGCGTATTTCTCCTCGCCCGACAGCACGTAGGCGGCGCCGAGATTGGCGATGTCCAGGGCCAGGGCGTTGTGGGCCCCGCCGTGCACGGTGTCCGGCAGGTGCATCCACGAGCCGTCGGGGGCCTGTTGGGGCTGGGGGATGCCCGCCGGCTCGCCGATCCGCTTGTCCATGGCGCGGAGGAGCCCCTCGTACTGGACGCGGAGTTCGTCGCTGGTGGAGAGCATCCGCCGGTAGTGGGCGATGTCCTCGGCGTCCCAGATCGTGCAGGGGTGGCCCTGCGTCTGTCGCGGCCGGCCGACGACCTCGACCTCGCCGGCCGTCGCCGAGCCGCCCGTCGGGGCGATCGCCCCCGCCAGGGGGGCGACGTCGTAGGCGTCCACATCCTTCATCAGGGCCGCGACGTCCGTCGTCGTCAGCACCCGCAGGCGGCTCCACCCGCCGTACGTCGGGCCGGGCCGTCCGTTCACCTCGCGGACGGGATGCTCGGCGGTGACCTCGATGCTCACCACCTGCCCCCGCGCCTCCAGGGCGATGCGCTGGGGCTTGCCTGGCTCGTGGGGCAGTTGGGCCTCGGTGAGCACGGCGCCGTCGACGGCGATGCGGATCGCCGCCGGCTGGCGCGTGCCGTGGTAGTCCAGCGGGACGACCTCGACCGCCCGGATGTCGACGGGCACGACCAGTCGGATGTCGACGCGTCCGCCGGTCAGCGGGGCGCCGAAGATCGTCCCGCCGCCCTGGCCCGGCTGCAGGGCGTTGTTGGCCGGCCAGTCGCTGTTGAACGGGGCGCCGGAGCCCTTGGCGGTGGCGCCGAGCGTCGTGAGGGCGGCGTTGGTCGGCTGCGGCTCGGCGGTCTGGGCGGCCGCGGGTGTCAGGACGAGAAGGCACATCAGGGCGATCTTGTGCATGGGCGGTCCTCGTGGTGCCGTACGTCGAGGGACTGTCGTGATCACTGAACTGCAAACGTTTTACCCGTTCGGCGCGGCCGACACAAGGCGCCGTCGCGGCAGGCTGCCGCGCAGGCTTTCCGCCCTGACCCCTTGAAAGCCCGCGCCCATCGGGTAGAAAGGGGGGTCGCGAAGGACACACCCGGGAGACGCACGGCCCAGTACCGCAACCCACGGAGGACTTCATGGCCAAGCAGCAATTCGAATTCGTTCGCCTGGTGGAAAGTGAACGCCGCGTCGGACCGACGCTGGCCTCGGTGTCGAGGCACTGGCGTCAGGAGGAGGAGTGCTTCCTGTTCGTCAGCCCGCACGACGACGACGTGATCATCGGCGGGGGGCTGATGATCCTCTCGGCGGTGGCCGAGGAGGTCCCGGTCCACGTGGCCATCGCCACCGACGGGGCGATGGGGTACTGCTCCCCGCAGGAGCGCCAGACGATCGGCGACATCCGCAAGGCCGAGACCTACGCCGCCTGCAAGGCCCTGGGCGTGCCGGAGGCGAACGTCCACTGGCTGGGCTACCCCGACTGCCAACTCCCGCACTTCCAGGGCCGCCGCCCGGCGCGGGAGAGCGACCCGGTGCAGAGTCACGGCTTCACGGGCCTGCAGCACAGCTTCGTCGAGGTCCTGCGCCAGGTGCGCCCCAACCAGGTGTTCATGCCGACCAACACGGACCTGCACCCGGACCACCGGATCGTCCACTCGGAGATGATGATCAGCATCTTCCACGCCACCGGCGCGATCTGGCCGGAACTGGGCGAGCCGCTGGCCCGCGTGCCGTACATCCACGAACTGGCGATCTACTGCAACTTCCCCACCAAGCCGAAGCTGCGGATCCACGCGCCGCAGGAGGCGTTCGCCAGGAAACTCGAGGCGATCTCGAAGTTCCAGTCGCAGAAGCAGATCGGCGAGATGGTCCGCACGCTGGAGCAGGCCGGCCCGTGGGAGTACCTCCGCCCGGTCGAGTTCGGCCTGTACAACCCGGCGGTCTACCGCGACATGTTCGACGTCCCGGCGACGATGGTGCCGATCCGTTAGGCGGGTTGTCCCAGCGTCCAGCGGACGAGGCGCGTGAAGAACTCGGCGTAGTGGCAGCCGACCTCGACCTCCCCGCCGCCGGGCGCCTGGGCGGCGACGCGGGGGGCGCCCCAGTCGACGAATCCGCCCACCCAGTGCGGGGCGACGTCCGTGGCCAGCGCCGCGGTCCGCCCGCGGCCGCAGGCGCCGACGACCAGCAGCGGCGCGCCCTCGGCGACGGCGAAGCGGTATCGCCCGGCCCGGACGGTGACGTCCAGGTGGCGGGCGTTGAGGACCGTTTCGGCGCCGTCCCGGGCGGCGACGCGGTTGTAGCCCCCGATCGTCGGCGGGGTGCCCCACGGCAGGCCGTCGATGATCGGATGGGCGGCGGCCGGCTCGATCACGCAGGGCGTGGCACAGTTCACCCGGTCGTCGGCGTCAAGCATCGTCACCGGCAGGACCTCCGCCAGCGCCGAGCGGTCGTACCCGCCGGCCAGGCCGTGAAACGACTCCCACCCCCCGATCATCAGCAGGCCGGCCCCGGCCCGCACGGCCGCGACGATCGCGCCGGCGTCGGCGGGGCGGATGTTGTTGACAGGGTAGTCGCTGAGGATGTAT
Source organism: Planctomycetota bacterium (assembly GCA_012514895.1). GTDB lineage: Bacteria > Planctomycetota > Phycisphaerae > SM23-33 > FEN-1343 > JAAYZK01. Next base: position 23,145 of record JAAYZK010000218.1, read on the forward strand.
AAGCCGTAATCCCTGCCGGCAAGTCGCGGTGCGATGGGCTCGTCGCTGGCCAGGTAGTCGAAGCCGAGCCCCGCGCGGGTCATCACCGCGCCCAGGTAAGCCGCCGCGGTCGTGAGCGTCGTGTCGCCGGCGTAGAGGATGTCGGATGCAGGTGTCGCCTGTGTCATGGTCACAGCGTACCGGAGGCCCGGCGCGGCGTCAATCGCCGCCGGGCCCCCTGAGAGGAGTGCCGTCGCGGTGAAAGGCAACGCAATCGTCGGTCAGTCCGGGGGACCCACCAGCGTGATCAACGCCTCGCTGGCCGGGATCGTCCAGGCGGCCCGGGACGCGGCGGACATCACGGCCGTGTACGGCATGCGGTGGGGGATCGAAGGGTTCATGGCCGGCAACGTCGTCGACCTGTCGGCCGAGCCGGACGTGGCGATCGACGCCCTGCGGCGGACCCCGTCGTCCATCCTGGGTTCGTCGCGCCACAAGGTGACCGACGCCGACCTGCCGGCGATCCTCGAACAGCTCAAGGCCTTCAACGTCCGCACGCTGTTCATGATCGGCGGCAACGACACGATGGACACGATCCACCGCGTCACCGCCTACGCCGCCGCCCAGGGCTATGATCTGTGCGGGATCGGCGTGCCCAAGACGGTCGACAACGACCTGTACGGCACGGACCACACGCCGGGGTACGGCAGCGCCGCCCGGTACGTCGCCCTCAGCGCCCAGCAGGCCGGCCGGCTCGCGCGGGACATGCAGAAGGTCGACCAGTTCGTCATCTACCAGTCCATCGGCCGCGACGCCGGCTGGCTGACCGCCGCGGCGGCCCTGGCCCGGCGAGACGAGGGCGACCCGCCGCACCTGGTCTACCTGCCCGAACGCGTCTTCGATCCCGACCGCTTCCTCGCCGACGTCCGGGAGGCCCATCGCCGGTACGGGTTCGTCTCCATCGCCTGCGGCGAGGGGCTCAAGTACGCCGACGGCACGCCGGTGTCGGCCAGCCGGACGACCGACAAGTTCGCCAACGTCGAGTACGGCGCCATGGGCGGCTCGTCGGTGGGGCTGAACCTCCACCGGATGATCGCCGACGCCTTCAACTGGCGGGGCGAGTTCCAGATCACCGAATCGCTGTGCATGTGCTCGATCGACCGGGCCACGCCCGTCGACCAGGACGAAGCCTTCCTCTGCGGCCGCGCCGCCGTCGAACTGGCCTCCGCCGGCGCCACCGGCGTCATGGTGACGCTGGTCCGCACCTCCAACGCCCCCTATGCCTGCACCACGGGCACCGCCCCGCTGAAGGACGTGGCGGTGAGGGCCAAGCCCATGCCCGACGACTACATCAACGACGCCGGCAACTACCCCACGGCGGCTTTCCTCGACTACGTCCGGCCGCTCGTGGGCGAACTGCCCGCGTATGCGTCGCTCCTGTACACCCCCGTGACCCGCCTGACGCCCCCCGGAAGGATACTGCCATGAACACCAAGGACGCGAAGTACACCCAGTTCGCCCTCTGCCGCGAGATGATGGACGTGGTCGGCGTCGCCAAGACGTTCGACCCCGCCCGAACCGCCAAGGTCGCCCGGGCCTTGGCCCGCACCCGGCGGCTCATGCTGACCGGCGAAGGCTCCAGCCGGATCTTCCCGGCCAAGAACGCCCGCCGCAAGGCCCTGGCCTGGGGGCTGGACCTCCAGGTCGTCACGGACGGCTCGCGCCAGGCGGCGACGTATGATTTGAGCAAGTTCGCGACGTTCCTGGCCTCCAACTCCGGGCGGACCCAGGAGGTCGTCGTCCTGGCCAAGGCCCTCCAGGCCGCCGGCCGCAAGCACGTGTACGGCCTGACGGCCAACGCCGGCACGATTCTCGAGGCCAGCACGACCTCGACCTTCGTCCTGACCTGCGGGTGGGAGCAGGCGGTCGCCGCCACCAAGAGCGTCGCCGAGCAGGCGATGATCTACCAGTCGATCATCTCCCACATCGCCGGGCGGGACATGGCGGCCGACATGAAGGGCCTGGACCGCAAGCTCGCCAAGGCGCTGGCGGTCGAGATCCCCGGCGCCATCGTCCGCAAGGCCGCCGCCGCCGGGACGATCTACTTCGCCGGGTACAACGACGGGGTCGCCGAGGAACTGACGCTCAAGACCAACGAGATCACCCGCAAGCGCAGCGACTTCCTCGAAGGCACCTACGCCGTCCACGGCATCGAGGAGATCATGGACCGCCGCGACATCGTCTTCGTGGTCGACCCGATCCGCGAGGAGGTGGGCAAGTTCGTCGACGTCCTGGCCAAGGGCGTGGGCCTGACCGTCGTGGCCATCGCCAACCGGCCGGTCAAGGGCCTCGAGACGATCGTCGTGCCCAACGCCGGCGAGATGAACCCTTACGTCTTCCTGGCCGCCGGCTGGAATCTGCTGGTCGAGATCGGCCTGGCCCTGGGCATCAACCTGGACAAGGCCGAGCGGGCCCGCAAGGTGGGCAACGAGTTCACGGGGAAGACGGCGAAGTAGGTCTTCCCGCCTGCCGGGTCAACCTGGCGTCGATCTTCGCACGCGCCGTCCTGTAGGCCGCCTGCAGGGCGGCGTCCCATTGCGCGTCGGTGGCGTCGGCGGGGACGAGCTTGAGGGCCATCCTGCGGGCGATCTGCCACGCCTGGCGTTCGGCGAGCATGCCGGCGTCGGGCGCCACCGCCGCGTACGTGCCCCGCGGGCGCGGCCCGGGCGGCGGGGCCGGCGCCGCCGGGGCGGGCAGCCGCATCGGCGCGTGGACCGGGCAGACCTGGTTGGCGTCGAGATACCGCTGGACGGCCTCGGCGGGGATCCGCACCGACCCGGCGATCGAGTAGGCCGGCAACTGCCCGGCCTTGACCATCCGGTAGACCGTCGGCCGCGAGACGTTGAACACCTTGGCGACCTCGGAGACGCGCAGCAGTTTCGGTGTATCCATCGCCCACCCTCGCCGGCGGATGTCATTTCCGACCCGTCCTGTTCATCGGTATCGTCCGTTGCATCCGTTTCAGGTGAGTCAAAGCGTTCAGGCCTCTCGCGCGGCCGGAGGGGGCGAACTTGTCCCACCGTTCCGCGCGGCCGTGCGTTAGGACCGGATCACCCGTCGCACCGCCGCGGATTTCATGGCGACGGGCGGCGCGCTGCCCCGATGAACAGGGCGAACGGGCGGCCGGCTCGGCAGGGAAGCGGGCGCGGCCGTCACCTGTGGCGACGGATCGCCGGAGGGGTTCCGGACTCGAACAGTCGCAGTGTCGACAGGAGCCGTCACGATGGTCGGACCAAGGATGACGCTGGTCGCAAGGCGGTGGGTGGAGATGGTGGTGCATCTCATCCGGTGCCTGCTGGGCGCGGGCGCCCTGGCCGGATGGGTTTTCTTCCACCTGCTCACGCCGAGCATGGCCGCGCCCTGGCTGCATCCTCTCGACGCACTGCCCGCACAGGCCCCGGAGACGTCCGACGGCCTGGACCGGTGGGGCGGGAGGGCGGCCTCGCCGCGGATCTCGCCAATGCAGATGCAGGGGTGTTCCGCTGCCATCTGGCAAGCACGGGGCCACGCCGGTGAGCCTGTCGGCCTCCACCCCGGGCCCGGTCCGCCGGGGGGAACGGCAGGCTGTCCAGAGGGTGCCGCGGCAGCGTCCCCAGGCCGAGGACCGACGGTGGACGGCACGGCACCCGCTGCGTGGCACCGTCCCCGGGTCGAAGGGTCACGGTCGGCGCAGGCCCGGAGCCTTCCGTTCACACTTCGCACATCGGCTCGGTGTTGATCCGCTCGAAGAGGGCGGCGACGTCTTCCATCTGTCCCGGGGTGCCCTGGACGCCCACCCAGACGCATCCTTCGGCGCCGTGGATGCCGCCCCCGCCGAGCAGGCAGGCGTCGGCGCCGGTGAGGAGCTTGATGGCGTCCAGTTCGCAGAAGGCTTCGCCGGGC
>JAAYZK010000219.1 GCA_012514895.1 Planctomycetota bacterium
CAGGTCGGTGAAATCGCGGATCGTCATCGTCGCCTCCGCGTGCGAGGTCGTCGCCCTGCCCGCCGGCGTGCACGACACGGCCGCCAGGCAGAGCAGTGCGCCCAGGGCCAGGCAGGCCGCCCCGGCCGTCCGAACGTGTTCAGGATGCCGTGCCGTCACAGGTGGTCCTCGTCCCGCCAGGGTCGTTGGCCCGTCAGCCGCTGCCGTTCCCGCGGCCTGCAGGCTGCCGTTCTACCTGACCGTATCGTCCAGGGGCAGGCCGACCTGTTCGTAGAGCTTCCGGCGGCCGGTCTTGTCCTTGTCCAGTTCGCGGCGGGCGTAGCGGGCGACGTCGCGGGCGAGGGCCTGGGGGACGACGATGACGCCGTCCCCGTCGGCGACGACGACGTCGCCGGGATAGACGGCCACGCCGCCGACGGCGACGGGAACGTCCATGGCGTCGAAGCGCAGGCGGGCCTGGACCATCGACTGGGACACGACGGCGGCCCAGAACGGGATCTTCTCGCCGATGACCTCGTCGGTGTCGCGGCAGCCGCCGCTGCTGACGTAGCCGCGGGCGCCCTTGGCGATGCCCGCCAGGGCGTTGTTGGAGCCCATCAGGCCGGCGTCGACGCCGCTGGCGTCAATGACGATGAAGTCCCCGCGCTGGATGGCGTCCATCCACGGGTAGGTGCAGACCGTCCTGTAGTACCACGAGACCCACTCGGTGTACTCGTCGGGCGTCATGCGCGGCACGGGGCCTTCGTAGGGCAGGTAGCGGGCGGTGCGGGCGATGCCGACGGCCCGCGTCCGCCACAGCGGGCGGATGGACGGCGCCATCGAGCCGTAAGGGTGCATGCCCATCCAGTCCATCCCGTCGCGCACATCCGCCACGCGGAGGTCGCCGTAGAGGTCCAGCAGTTCGTTCCGTTCGTCGTCGATCATGAGTTGCTCCCTGGGAGATCCGTGCATTCGCCAACGGACGGCAAGTATAGACTGGGGGTATCGATGAAGCAACGGGCGCGACACGCGAGGCACCTGCGAAAGGAGTTGACGATGAAGCGGCGGACGCTGCTGATGATCACGAATGTCATCCTGGCGGTGCTGATGACCACCCAGATCGCCTCGGGCCTGCTGGGCCACAGCCTCCCGCGCACCGCCTTCGTGCTGCTGCACAAGCGGGGCGCGTATCTCCTGCTGGCCGTCATCGTCGTGCATGTCGCGCTGAACTGGACGTGGGTCCGCTCGTCCTTCCTCAGCCGCAAGTGAAGGCCTTCCCCGCCGGCGGCGCGGCCCGGCGCGGAGCGGCACGGCCTGCCTGATGAGACCCCGGGACCGCCTGCGTGCGGCCGGCGGCGGCATCCCACTGGCGGCTCCACAGGAGGATCCGCCCGTCGGCCAGACGGGTCAGGTCGCCGCAGCCCATCTCCTCGAGGTCGCCGCCGTGGCGGTAGAGCACCTGGGGCGCCGACCACGCCCCCGCATGTTCGCGGACGAGCACCAGGTCGCCGGCCCGGCCGTGCGACCATGTGCCCGGGGCGGCTTGGGCGTCGCGGTAGGCCAGCAGGACGTCCCCGCCGCCGGTGCGGGTCCATCCGGGGAAACTGCGGTAACGCCCGATGCGCTTGGGCACGATCATCCGTCGTTCGATGACGCGGCATGGCATGATGCGTCTCCTCTGCAGCAGGCTTGGATTACTCTAGCGATTCACGGCCCGCCTGTCACGTCCGGCCATGGCGCTTGACAAGCCTCCGATGGGCCGCGATGCTCAGCGGGCAGACACGACGAACACCCTCGCCCGGAGACACGCCATGACGCTCAACGACGCCGACCGCCAGTGGGTCGATCAGACGCTTGCCGGACTGTCCACCCGCGAGAAGCTCGGACAGGTGATGATCCCCCGCCTGACCCCCAACGCGGTCAAGGCCTTCGGCGGCGGCGTGGGGCGGTTCATCGAAGCGCAGATGCCCGGGGGCTGCCACGCCTTCGGGGGCGACCCCGTCGCGACGCGGAAGATGATCGCCGAGGCGCACGCGGCGTCCAAGGTGCCGCTGCTGATCACCGGCGACCTCGAACGCGGGGCCGGTCAGCGGGTCGAGGGCGGGACCCAGTTCGCCGGCCAGCTTGCCCTGGGGGCCTGCCAGGACGAGGACCTGGCCTACCGCTTCGGCGAGGCGATCGCCGTCGAGGGGCGGGCCGCCGGCTACAACTGGGCGTTCGGACCGGTGGTCGACCTGTCCACCCACCCCAACAACCTCAGCCACATCCGCTGCCTCGGCGGCGATCCCGGCGTCGTCAGCCGCCTGGCCGTGCGGATCCTTCGCGGCATGCAGGACCACGGGATGGCGGCCACCGCCAAGCACATGCCCGGCGGCGGGGGCGACGACCTCGACAGCCACCTGACCACGTCGGTCAACGGCGACTCCCGCGAGCAGTGGTTCGCCACGAGCGGCGCGCCGTTCAAGGCCGCCATCGACGCGGGGGTCTGGGCGATCATGACCTCGCCGAAGGCCTGCCCGGCCATCGACCCGGAGTGCGGGGACGGGCTGTTCCCCCGCCCCGTCATGACCAGCCGCGCGGTCTGCACCGACCTGCTCCGGGGCCGGTGGGGCTTCGACGGGCTGCTGGTGACCGACGCGCTGACGATGGGCGGGCTGACCATGCACTTCCGCCGCCTCGAGATGCACCTGGCCTGCCTGAACGCCGGCAACGACATGCTGCTGTTCGTCCACCGGCTCGACTCGGTCTACGACTACCTCGAACGCTGCCTGGACGACGGGCGCCTGGCGCCCGAGCGCCTCGACGAGGCGGTGCGGCGGGTGCTGACGCTCAAGGCGAAACTCCGCCTGCACCGGACGCCGCCGCTGATGAGCGACCAGGAGCGCCGCGCCGCCATGGCCCATACGACCTACGCCGCCGACGCCGAACGCCTGGCGGAGAAGTCGATCACGCTCATCCGCGACCGCCGGAACGTCGTGCCCCTCCAGCCGCGGCCGGGACTGCGCATCGCCAGCATCCTCATCACCAACCGCCCGGAGTTCGCCCTGGAGACCTTCGACGCCACGCTCCGCGCCGCCGGCTGCGAGGTCACCAGCATCGTCAATCCGCCGCAGGAGACCCTCTACGACCGCATCGAGGCCGGCCAGTGGGACGCGCTGGTCGTCAGCCTGTACTACCCGCCGCAGTGGGGCTGGTCGACCGGCCGCTGCCACGGGCCCGAAAGCCGCTGCCTGATGGACGGCTTCCCCTTCGCCAACCCCGACGTCCCGGCGGTGTTCATCAGTTGGGCCAACCCCTACCACCTGTACGAGTTCGCCTTCATGGACCCCTGCCTGAACACCTACGGCGGCTGCCCCGGCACGCAGAAAGCCGCCGCCGGAGCCCTGCTGGGGCAGATCCCCATCGTCGGCAGAAGCCCCGTGGCGCAACCGCCCTTCTTCGCCATCGGCGACGGGATCGAACGGGCGGCGCGGCGGTGACGAGCCTGTTCAGCAGCGTCGAGAAGATCCCCGACTCGGTCTTCCCAGTCCCTAGGCGGGTCACCAGAGATAATGCAACAGTCGCGGCCCCAATCGTAGGGTGGCGCAGCCGAGCCGGAGGCGAGGCTGCCCACGCGATCGCGGCGGAGCCCCCACGGGGCCGCGCGCGTCCAACGAGGGCGGGCCGGTCGGCACTCGCGTGGGCAACGAGTTGCCCACCCTACGGCCGCCGCCTCTGTCGCATGACTTCTGGCAACGTGCATAGGCGACACGGATGAGCTCCTGCCGCACCCGCTCCCGCACGCGCGGCTTGAGACCTTCGGCAGTCCCGAGATCGACCGGACAGCCGAGGATCTCGGCAAGCTGGTCCTGCAATCGAAAGAGGCCGAACAGCCCGGTGGGCCGGTCGAACTCCACCAGGATGTCCACGTCGCTGCCCGGACCGGCCTGGTCGCGCGCGACGGAGCCGAACAGCGACAGGTGGCGCACGCCGTACTGCCCCCGAAGGTGGTCCAGATGCTCCGTCAGAATGGCGATGACCGCGTCGCGCTTCATGGACGTGTCCTTTGTCCTTGCCAATCCAAGGCATTCTACGGCACAATCGTCCGCCGAACAAGAGCGGGAGGAGCCCCCCCCATGCCCATCGGCAGACGCGACGGCCGCGTCAGAGAACTGGTCAGACCCGTACGGATCGTCTGGCAGCACGCCGTGCTCGGTGCGACGCTCGCGGTGCTCGTGCTGACCGGCTGCACGGCCCCGGGGCCGGCTCAATGGGATGATGCGCAGCTCAGGGAGTTTTTCGGGAAATCCCCCGGCGAGGTCGTGGACACCTTCGGCCAGCCCGCTTCCGTCGGGCACGCGGCATCGACGCTGCCGCCGCCGGGCGCCAGCGAGGACGAACGGCGGGATTTCAACGAGACCACCGAAAGCATGAGCTACCGCTACTGGACGCCGGACGGGGACCTGGTCTTCCACTTCAACCTGAACAAACGGGTGTACGCCATCACCTACCGCGGCCAGGCCGTCCGGCAAAAAGCGGCGGCCACGCCATTGACAGCCGTCCCGTTCCGTGTTAATGTCCCTGCTCAATATCACCGGGTGCCGGGGGACGATCGGTTCTGCTTTCCCGGGTGAGCGGCCGTCCTGTCATGTGCGGGGTCGTCCATGAGCGGCAATGGCAAGAAGAAGGCCCGTCTCTGCGCGGCGAGCCGCGGCGGCGGCGGAGAGGCGAGTCCGCCGGATTACGAGCATTTCCACCAGCACGGCGACCGGGCCATCGCGCACCTGCTGAACAGCACGCCCGAGCGGATCGCCCGCTATGACGTGGCGGAGATGAACCTGATCTGCGCGTACGGCCTGCCGGGGACGGAGGGCATGGACATCGCGGGCATGCTGCGCCTGCTGGACCTGTGGGCCCGGCGGGTCGGGGCGTTCACCCGGGAGCACTGGGGGGTTTTCACCGCGGGCCGGTCGGGCGCCCGCTCGGCCGCGGAGTTTCGCATTCTCAACATGCTCCACGTGGTCACGCGGGAATTCGGCGTCAGCTACAACCCCGATCGCCTCGCCGACCCGGACGATTTCTCCGACGCGGCCGACTCGTTCCTGCACGGGATCCTCGGCCCGCGCCGCCTGGGCACGTGCGGATCGCTGCCGGTCCTGTTCACGGCCCTCGGCCGGCGGCTGGGCTGGCCGCTCAAGCTGGTCGAGTCGCCCGGGCACCTGTTCTTCCGCTGGGACGAGCCCCGCCGGCGGTTCAACATCGAGTTCCACGACCGCGGGCTGAACATCCATGATGACGACCACTACCGCCGGTGGCCCGGGCCGTGGGACCCCAGGCTGATCGAACTGGAGAAGCGCGACCCGACGTACCTGGTGTCGCTGGCGCCCGCGCAGGAACTTTCGATCTTCGCCTGCAACCGCGCGCTGTTCCTGGGCGACATCCCGCACCGGCGCTGGGAAGGGGTCGACACGATGCGCGCGGCCTGCCGCCTGTGGTCGAACCATCGCAACGATTACTGGCTGAGCCACCTGATCAGGGGGGCCTGTCGCGGCAACTACGGCGACGGGCCCGCATTCACCGAGACCCGCGTCGGGTCGCTGCTCGGGGAGCACATCGTCGACCACGGCACGTCCCCGTCGCCGGCGCCCGGGGCCTACTGAGAAAGGGACAAGGGGCATGATGATGGAGACATCGACGCAGCAGACACGCCGCCGCGCCGCCGGCGGCATCCTCCGGCGGCCGCGCTTCTACGACCCCGCCGTCGGCCGGTTCACCAGCCTGGACGCGTTCGCGGGGCTGTCGTCGGACCCCCAGAGCCTGCACAAGTACGCCTACTGCTGCAACGATCCGGTCGACCGGATCGATCCCAGCGGCCGATTCAGCGTCATGGGACTTTCAATGGCGGCGGGCATCGGCGCCATCGTCGGCGCCGCCGCCGGCGGGACGCTGGCCTACCTCACGGACATGAGCGTCTGGAAGGGCGCCCTGGCCGGCGCGGTGCTGGGGGCCGTCATGGGCGCCGGGGCCTACATGCTGTGGACCGCGATCGCCAAGATGACCGCCGGCTCGCTGCAGCGGTTCTTCTACGATCCGCGCACGTTCAAGACGATCTCGGAGGGCTACTGGCAGAAGTTCGGCCCCGCCGTCGGGCGCAGCCTGCATCACTGGCTGATTCCCCAGAAACTCCACGCCATCCCCGTCGGCATCCGCAACGCCGGGTTCAACCTCCTGCAGTTGCCCAAGATCCTGCCCGGCAAGATCACGCTCAACACGTGGATGGGCTTCGCCGTCAAGTGGGGCGGCCGCCGCGCCGTGGTCGCCAGGTTCACCGACTGGGGAATCAAGGTGCTGATTCCCGCATCGGCCCTGGTCACGTACCACATGACCCGCTGGCTGGGCAACGAGGTGGTCGAGGAGACCCTCGAACTGCCCGACGGGGCCACCGCCACGCCCCTGCGGCTGTCGCCGGCCGAGCAGCGGCAGTTCATGGACGACATGGGCAACTACCTGGAACAGGCGCGGGACGCCGAGGGCCGCTACTAGGAGACCCCATGGCCCAGACCGATTCCCTGACCGACCTGGCCAGGAGCCGCCGCTACTCCCTGGCGTCGATTCCCGTGAACCTGGCCATCCTGGTCGTCGTGAGCCTGGCGCTCTGGGGGCTGTCCCGGATCATCCACCTGCCGCGGGGGCTGGTGATCATCGTGGTGGGGGTGACGGTGTTTTCCCTCGCCGGCGACGTGGTCAACGTCCTGTACATCAACGCCCAGATCCGGCGCCGCGTGGGCCGGTCCGGCCGGCGCAAGCGAAAGGAGCCGTGACGGTCATGGACGGCGGCGACACGATCCTCCCGGTGATGGGCTTCCTGGGCAGCAGCCAGTGGGACAGCGCCCGCTGGCAGGGCACGACCTTCCGCTGGCATCCGACCGGGGCGGCGCCGCCGGTCATGGGGCTGGTGTTCGCCAACGCCGACGCGGGCAGGACCGTTTTCGGCGAGTGGGTCGGCCTGGGAGGCAACCGCGACCCCTACGAGGAACTCAGCATCACCATCGTCGAAGGCCCCGCCCTGGGCGATGCGCCGGGGTACCTGGTTCACCTGGGCGCCAACGCCCCGTCCGTCCAGGCCCACGCCGCCGCGATCGGCGCCGAGCTCGACCCCGACGCGCTGGCGGCCATGCAGATCGCCCGCAAGATGGACCTCGCCGCCGACACGCCCCCCATGCTCGAACGCTTCAAGCGGGAGTACGCCCGGTACGGGGAGTTCCTCCTGGCCCCCGTCACCGCCCGCGGCGACGGCGGGCTGTTCATCGACGTCGACCTGGGCATCGTCAAGACGAAGATCGCCTTCCTGACGGTCGGGCAGATCATCGACGACCTGCGCCTCCGCGGCCTCGACGCCGACCGCATCGCCCGCCTCCTGCTGGACCCCCCTGACGACGGCCCGCCCGGCCTGGCGTGGAACTGAGCCGCGCCGCCGCATTGACAGCCCCGCCGGCGTCCTGTAACGTTCCCTGCGTGCTTCCCTTGGGGCAGATCTGTGTGAACGCGGCCGCCCTGGCGGCGGTGGGACTGGCGGCCGTGACGCCGGGCCTGGGCCTGGCGGCGCTGCTGCCGCGAACGATGCGCCGCCACCGCTGGGCGGCCTCGCCGCTGCTGGGGCTGGCGTGGTGGTCGGCGGCGCTGTACCTGCTGCCGTTCCGCGGCGGCATGACCGTCGCCTGGGGCCTGGCCCTCGCCGCCGGCGCCGCGGGCCTGTGGGCGGGGCGCCGCCGGCGGCCGCCGTCCGACGACCTGCGGCCCCAACGCCGCGGCCGGCGCCTGGCCGCCGCGGTCCTCGTGCTGGGCGCCCTGCCCTACCTGACGCCGCTGCTGGTGCAGTACGCCCCCATCGGCGTCGACGCCACGCGCTATCCCGTCAGCGCCCGGCTGATCGCGGCCGAAGGACGGCTGCCGGCGACGTGGGACCCGATCGAGCCGGTCGTTCCCTTCGGCGTGTCCAACCACGGCGCGGCGGCCCTGGCGGCGGCGGCGACCCTGCTGGGCGCGCCGGCGACGGCGGCGGTCGTGGCGACCCAGCCGCTGGCCTTCGCGGGGCTGATCCTCGCGGTGTTCCTGCTGGGGCGGCTGATGGCCGGCCCGCTGCCCGCCGCCGTCGTCGCCGTCGCCGTCGTGTGGAGCGGCAACTGCATCCAGACGACCCTCTCCTGGGGCGGGTGGACCACGCCGATGGGCATCGCCCTGGGGGTCCTGTCGGCGCGGCTGATCGTCGACCTGCTGCGACGGGGCGAGGTCTGGGCGGCGATCCCCGCGGGGCTCGTGACCGCCGCGATGCCCCTGGTCCAGGGCACGGCCGCCGGGGGCTGGGCTTATGCGGCGGCGCCGCTGGCGGCGATGGTCGGCCTGTGGGTGACGCGCCGGCCCCGGCGGGGGATCGTCGCGGCCCTCGCGGCCGGGGGGATCGCCGGCGGCGTCCTGCTGGCCTACCTGCTGGTGGGGCGGCCGTCCCTGTCCGATGAGACCGTGGCGTTCATCCGCGAGTTCCAGACCTACCACGCCCCCAAGGGCCCCTACCCGCTCCGGCTGGGGCGGGCCTGGCTGTGGGTCATCGGCAACGGCGACGTGCTGGCGCTGCCGGCCCTGGCCGCCCTGGCGGTGCTCCTGTGGCGGCGCCGGCCCCTCGTGCCGGCGCTGGTTGTGGCCGCCGTCGCCCTGCTGGGCATGGCCATCGTCAATTACGATCTGTGGGTGCTGCCCGGCTCGGTGGTGCTCTACCCCGAACGGCTGATCCACTGGGGCACGCCCCTGACGGCCCTGCCGCTGGCCGCCGCCTGGCGGAGGCTGGGGCTGCGGCGCCCCGCCTGGTGCGCGGCGGCCTGCACGGGCCTGCTGCTGCTGGGCCTGTGGCGCAATGCCGTCTATTACCAGCCGACGGCCTGGACGCCGGCGATCTCGCCGGCGGGCTGGCGGGGCCTGCTCTGGTGCCGCGACCACCTCGATCCGCGCCGCCACTGCATCCACGCGGCCTACGAGACGGCCGGGATGTACGCCCCGGCCGTCGCGGGGATCTACGCCACCGGCTGCCACCTGCACGCCGACCAGTGCTTCGGCATCGACTGGAGCCGCGGACGGCCCATCACGCACGTCTTCCGCGTCACGCCCCCGGGCGCCAGCCGGCGGCATCGCACCGCCGAGTATGAACGCGGGCTGGCCAGGATCGAGGCCTTCCTGGCCGCACAGGCCGGGAAGGTCGTCTACGCCGACGGCGGCATCGAGATCATCGAACTGGACCGGCCGGTCCCCCGGCCCCGTTGGGGCCCGCCCGAGCCGATCCGCGTCGCCATCGAGAACATCGCCGCCACACGACCCGGCCATCAGCCGGCCGACCCGCCGCCGGACGCTCGCCCGGAAGGCGTGGAGTAACGGCGGGATACGAGCTTCCGCCCCGTCCGCCGGCGTCGCCCTGCCGCGGAGAACCTGCCGACCCTTTGATCGCCGTGGGCCGTAGTGCTATTCTTGGAACCATGAAAACGATGCCCATGACCCATCACGCACCCGCACGACGGAGCGAGCCCGCGGAGATCGAGCGGCAGAAGGCGCTGGTCGCCGCGCACTGCGGGCCGCTCGGGCCGTTGTATGATGCGGTGTCCGAACTGGTGCTCGTGGTCAACGAGGACCGGCAGATCGTCTTCTTCAACGTCCACGCCGCCAAGGCGCTGGGAGGCGACGATCCGACGGGGCTGTACGGGAGGCGGCCGGGGGAGATCCTGGACTGCGTCCATGCCTGCGAGCACGCCGGGGGGTGCGGCACGGGCGAGTTCTGTTCGCAGTGCGGGGCGGTCAACGCCATCCTGTCGGCGCTGGTCGACAAGGCCGACCTGCGCGAGTGCAGCCTGCAGCCGGCCGGCAGACACGAGGCGCTCGACCTGCTGGTGCGGACGACGCCGCTGAGGATCGAAGGCCAGATGTTCAGCATCGTGGCGGTCACCGACATCAGCCACGAGAAGCGGCGCCGCAGCCTGGAGCGGATCTTCTTCCACGACGTCATGAACACCGCCGTCGGGCTGAACTTCCTGGCCGAAATGCTCGAGACGACCCCCGGCGACGCCAAGACGCTGGGCAACCGCCGCCTCCTGGCCCAGGCCAGCCGCCAGTTGATCGAGGAACTCAAGAGCCAGAAGGACCTCCTGGCCGCCGAGAACAACGAACTCCAGCCCGACAGGCAGAGCGTGGACGGCCACCGGCTGGCCCGCACGATCGTCGACCTCCTGGCCGACCGCCACAAGGACCACCGGATCGTCCTGGCCGCCCCGGCCCGCCCGGTGGTCCTCCAGAGCGACCCGAGCCTCCTGGGGCGCGTCCTGGGCAACATGATCCGCAACGCCGTCGAGGCCACCGAGCCCCACCAGGCGATCACCGTCGCCTGCGATGCCGTCGACGGCCACGCGGAGTTCCGCGTGCACAACCCCGTCTTCATCCCCAGGGAGGTGCGGCTCCAGCTCTTCCAGCGATCCTTCTCCACCAAGGGCCCCGGCCGCGGCCTGGGCACCTACAGCATGAAGCTCCTGTCCGAACGCTATCTCGGCGGCACCGTTCACTGCCGCAGTTCCCAGCAGGACGGCACCGTCTTCATCGCGCGCTATCCGCTGGGGGAGCCGCGGCGCTGCGGCGAGTGAGGGGCCGATGGCACAGACGCTGACGGAGATTCGCCGAACGCTCGAACAGGCCGGACTGCGGCCGCAGAGAATGTTCGGCCAGAACTTCCTGGTCGACCACAACCTGCTGGCCAAGCTCGTGGTGCTGTCGGGCGCCGGCCCGGGCTCGGCGGTGCTGGAGGTGGGGCCGGGAACCGGGGTGCTCACCGATGCGCTGGTGGAGGCCGGGGCGGTCGTGCTGGCGGTGGAGATCGACCGGGGGTTGGCGGCGCTGCTGGAGGACCGCTACGCCGCCGTGCCGTCCGTGCACCTGCTGAACGCCGATGTGCTGGCGGGCAAGCACCGGATCAACCCGGCGGTGATCGCCGAGGCGAACCGGCTGGGCCTCTCGCCCGTACATCTGGTGAGCAACCTGCCTTACAACATCGCCACGCCCCTGATCTGCGAGCTGCTGGTCGGGGCGGTTCAAGCCGACCGGGGGCAGGCTTCCGCCCTGGCGTGCCGCGACATGACCGTGACGATCCAGCGCGAGGTCGCCCAGCGGCTGACGGCCCCGCCGGGCAGCGACGCGTACGGCCCGGCCGGGGTGCTGGCGGCGGTGCTGGGACAGGTGACGGGGGGCCCCAGACTCCCCCCGGAGGCGTTCTGGCCCCGCCCGACGGTCGCCAGCCAGATGGTGCGGATCGACGTCCGGCCGGCGGGGATGGACGTTGTTCCGGATGTCGATGTGCTGCAGCAGGTTATCGCGGCAGCCTTCAGCCAGCGGCGCAAGAAGCTCGCGGCCCTGCTGCGCCGCGGGGACCTGCCCTGGCCGGCCGGGCCGCTCGCCGAGGCGATGGACGCCGCCGGGATCGACCCGGACCTGCGCCCCGAGCGGATCGCCCCGGCGGCGTACGCTTCGCTGGCGGCGCACCTGGCGCGGAAGATCGTCGGCTGGCGGGACCTTGCCAAACGGCCGATAAACCCGTAAGGTACGCTGTTCTGGGGGGCACGCGATGCCGTGCAGGGCGCCGCCGGGTGCAGGGCCTGTGCTGCCGGGAGCGCTGTGAGCGCAACAGGCAGGGCCTTGCGCGGCGAGACCTTGTGCGGCCGGGAGCTTGTGAGCATGACCGACGAGACCACCAGAAGCAAAGGCGACCCCTTCTTCGACCGGGCCGATCAGATCGTCGAGACCGGCAACTGGGATTTCGCGATCGAGATGTACCTGCAGGGCGTCGCGAAGGATCCCGAGGCGGTGCAGCGCGGGCTCGAGAAGCTGCGCGGCGTGGCGCTGATGCGCAAGGCCAGCGGCGGCAAGCCGGCGGGCTTCATGGAGAAGCTCAAGCACAAGCCCGGCAAGGACCCCCTGACGACCCTCACCAACGCCCTGTGGCTGATGAGCCGCGAGCCCGGCGACGTGAGCGTCTGGAAGCAGATCGTCCAGGCGGCCCGTGCGGGCGAGTGGAAGACGCTGCTGAGCTGGGCCGGCAACATGCTCTACGAGGCGAATCGGCTGTCGAGCAAGCCCAGCAAGGACATCTACGTCTTCCTCACCGACGTGTACGACCAGGCGGAGTTCTACTCCGACGCGGTCCGCGCCTGCCAGATGGCGATCCAGCGGGACCCGAAGGATGAGTCGCTGGCGGACCGCATGCGGGACCTGTCGGCCAAGGAGATCATGCAGAAGGGCCAGTACGGCGAGGAGGGCGACTTCACCAAGGCCGTCGTGGACCTCAAGGGCCAGATGGACCTGGCCAAGAAGGACCAGGTCAGCCAGGACGCCGGCTTCCTCGGCCGCCAGGTCGACCAGGCCCGCGCCGCCTACGAGGCCGAGCCGACCGTCGAGGGCAAGATCAACGCCTTCATCGACGCCCTCACCCGCACCGACGACGAGAGCTACGAGAACGAAGCCATCGACGTGCTGGCCAAGGCCTACGCCGACACCGACAACTTCCGCTACAAGAGCCGCATCGGCGACATCCGCATCCGCCAGCTCAACCGGCGGTTCACCAAGCTCAAGAAGGCCAAGGACATCGAGGGCGCCAAGCGGGTGGCCAAGGAAGTTCTGGCGATGGAGCTGGAGGTCTTCGGCGAACGGGCCGCCCACTACCCGACGGACCTGGGCATCAAGTATGAGCTGGGCCGCCGCCAGTTCATCGCCGGCCAGTACGACGAGGCCATCTCCACGCTGCAGCAGGCCCGGCGCGACCCCAAGCGGCGGGTGTCGGCGATGAGCATCCTCGGCCAGGCGTTCTTCAAGAAGGGCTGGCACACCGAGGCCGCCGAGAC
>JAAYZK010000220.1 GCA_012514895.1 Planctomycetota bacterium
GCCTGCTGGCCGCCCAGTTTGCCGCTGAAGGTCTCGACCTCGCCGAGGGGGCGATTGCGGACCGGGTGGAAGGTCGCCAGGTCGGCCAGGACCGCCTCGACTTCCAGGCCGGTCATCGAGGTCACCAGGTCCATCCAGTGGGTGCCGATGTCGGCGACGGCCCGAAGCTCGCCGCCCTGGTCGGCCAGGACGCGCCAATTGTAGTCGGTGTCGTACAGCAGCCAGTCCTGGACGTACGAGCCGTTGACGGCGTAGATCCGCCCGACGTCGCCGTTGCGGATCCGCTGGCGGACGTGCACGTTCAGCGGGTAGTACCGCACCGTGTAGCAGACGCCCGCCGCCCGGTTCCTGGCCGCCGCCAGGTCGGCCAGGGTCCTGGTCTCGGCGGTGTTCATCGCCAGCGGCTTCTCGCACAGGACGTGCTTGCCCGCCTCCAGGGCGCGGCGGGCCATGTCGTAGTGCAGGGCGTTGGGCACGCACAGGTGGACCGCGGCGACCGACGCGTCGCCGAGCACCTCCTCGTAGCTGCCGTACGCCCGCGGCAGGTCCAGGGCCGCCCGGGCGGCCTCGCTGCGCTGGGGGCTCACGTCCAGGATGCCCGCGACGCCCACGCCCAGCCGCCTGAGGGTCTCGGTATGCACGCCGCCCATGAACCCGCTGCCGATGATGGCTGCGCTGATGTCTTTCATGCCTGTACCTCGTCAAAGAGCGTTTTCAGGTAGCCGTAGCTCCGGGCGATGCACGCCAGGGCGTCGTCCGGATCGGTGGTCTGTTCCACGATGCACCATTCGACACCCGCCCGCGCCGCCTCGGGGAGCACCGCCGGCCAGTCGATGACGCCCTCGCCGACGACGGTGTCGGTCGGAGACTCCCGCGTCCCGGCCGCCCAGTCCTTCACGTGCAGCAGGGGCACGCGGCCGGCGAAGCGGCGCAGGAGGGCCGCGACGTCCTTGCCGCGGGCGGCGGCGAAGTAGGTGTCGAGCTCCAGCTTGAGCCGTTCGGGCCCCAACGTGGCGAAGATATACTCGAACGCCTCCCCGCCGTCGACGCGGTCGTCGAATTCATCGAAGTGGCAATGGTAGCTCAGCCGCATCCCCAGTTCGGCGCAGCGGTCGGCGATGGCGGCCACCTCGCCGATCCGCCGCTTCCAGTCGTCCGACGAAGTCGGGCGCGGCCGCACCGCCGGCACCGCCACGTCCGTGCAGCCCAGCGTCTTCATGTAGCGGGCGATGTCCTTCATGCCCTCGCGCATCCGGTTGAACGGGAAATGGGCGCCGACGACGGCCAGCCCCGACGCCTCGGTCTGGCGTTTGAGCAGGTCGACGTCGATCCAGTCGCGGAACCACAGCTCGATGCCTTCGTAGCCGATCTCCGCGATCCGCCCCAGCGTGCCGATCCAGTCCAGCGCGATGGCGTTGCGGACCGTGTACAGTTGAACCGCCATGGGCAGCGCTTTCATCGCGTCTGCGTCTCCTCGGTTGGAACATCCACCAGCGTTCCGACGGCCGGTCGCACGACGCGGCCGGTACGATGGCGAAAGGTGTAGGCGTCGCCCCGATACAGCGTGCGTTCGTACCACAACGGCCGGCCCCCTGCAAGGTAGCCCGTCGCGACCACCAGCAGGCCCGCCGAGCCGGCCGCGACCTCCAGGGTCCGCGCGTCGGTGGCGTCGATGTTGACCGCCTGAATCGTCTCGTCGGCGCCGGCGATGTCAAGACCGAACCGCCCGGTCCACAGATCGTACAGCGATCCGCGCAGGTCCGCCCGCGTCAGCGAAGCCGCCCGGGGGGCGGGCGGCGCGGCGCCGGAGGCGTCCGGCTGCGCCAGGAAGACGCGGCGCTCGAGGATAACCGGCAGGTCATCGGCGAGGCGGAGGCGTTCGACGTCGTACAGCGGCGTATCGCCCTCGACCTTCAGCGCCCGGCGGACCGCCGGGGCGGCATCGGCGGCGGCGAGGCTCGCCAGGTGCAGCACGTGGGTCGTGGGCGACTTGCCGGCGGCGCGGGCCTTGGCGGTGAAGCTGACCAGCGACTGCAGGTCATAGGCCATCGCCTCGGCCGCCACGAACGTCCCGATCCCCTTGCGCAGCCGCAGCACCCCCTCGACCACCAGCGTCGACACCGCCTTGTTCGCCGTCGCGCGGCTCACGCCGAACCGGTCGCTCACCTGCCGCTCCGACAGGAACTTCGCCCCCGGCCTGTACGTGCGAGCCAATTCCCGAAGTGCAGCATTCAACTGCTGATACATCGGATCCCGCACCAGCGTATGGCCCATCGGCTCCGCCGTCATCCTCGCCTCCGTCCTCGCCGCCGCGCCAGACGGCGTGCCCGTCGCCGAACCAACCGCCATCGTCGCCGCCAACCTGCGCGGGTCGCCAACGACGATGTCGCACGGGCTGCCAGGACCGCAGTAGACCGGCCCATCCGCAAAGGCCGGTACACGGTGGCCGCAGCGCCCGCCACGGGCAGGCTGCGCGGTTGTACGGTGGCTAAGCCACCATACAACCAGTTTAGTCGTCCTGGGGCATCTGTCAAGAGCCGGCGAACAGAGCCGGCGGAACGGCCCCAGGACAACCTGCTGTTCAACGGCACCCGGGTTGGCGTCCTATCCCCCCTTCCGGGTCCACGGTCAGCGGAGCCCCGGCCTGCCCTCCGTAGCCCCAAGAGCGACGGAGGAAGGGGCGCAGCAACCGTACCGAGCACCGCCGCCCCCCCCCCCTGTCGAGGCCGCGCCCCCAGGCCGAAGACCGGCGGCGGACGCATACACGGACGGTACGCGCCGTGGCAGGCACCGGCGTCGCGCCCCGATTACGAACCATAGGGCCCCACGACGGTAGTGATGAGTGCGTCTGAAGGAATCCTCTCTCAGAACGGTTCCGCGGGAGCCCATGTGGGACCATGAAGCAGGCAGTGGTTGCGGCGCTGTCGCGATATCCCGAATACGCCCGCCCCTGTGGGGTCCCCCGAAACCCTGACGGGGGCTCGTGAGGGCCATGGCATCGCATGAATCCTGAGGTACAATGGCGGCGAAGGGAGTGCCGGATGAGCAGGTGAAGGTGGGGTTTTCGGCGCGAAGGAGAATGGGCATGATCAAGTGCACGCGAGGCCTGGAACTGATTGAGCTTTTCATGAGCATCGAGGACTGCTTCGAGATCTCGGCTTTTGATGATGCCGAGAGGATTCGGACGGTTGGCGAGCTCTACGACTACGTGCGGGAGCGGACGCCCACGGGCCCGGGGGGGCGTTGCCTGACCGCAAAGGCCTTCTATGACCTTCGAGAGGCTCTTGTGACGTGCCTCCAGTGTGAGCGGGATACAGTCAAGCCGCGGACCCGGATCGAGGATCTCCTGCCCCGAGCTACGCGCCGTGGGCAATGGGCGCTGTTGAACGAGAGGCTCGGTGCGTATCTGCCGCCGCTGCAGCGGCCACGGGCCGTGGTGGGCGTGATCGTCTCGATTACCCTCCTGTTACTGATTACGGGCGTGTTCGCTGTTCGCGCGTGCGGGCTGTGGGCACCGTTCGTGATGGTCCCTCTTGCCGTCTTCTTCGCCTGTGCGGCGGCTCGCCGCACGCGACCTCTGGCGGTGGAGTCGCGCCGGCATCCCACCGTCGGCAGTCTTGCCCACGCGGTTCTCATCCGCAACTTCAGGCAGATGACACCCCAGGGCGC
>JAAYZK010000221.1 GCA_012514895.1 Planctomycetota bacterium
TCGACCTGCTCGCCCTCGCCGCCGGTCCAGACCAGCGGCACGCGGATGCGCTGGCCCCTGATCGCGAACACGTAGCGGGCGTCCAGGTCCTCCGGCGCAGCACCGCCCGGATCACCGGCGTCGACGTAGCTGGCCACCAGCGAGATGCCGGTCGCCGCGCTCCAGCCCCTCAGGCGGACGTACCACCGGCCCGCGTCGGGAGTCGCGAAGTTGCAGCTCTCGTTGTTGCCGCTGAGGAACGGACGGCAGTCCCACAGCGTGTTGGTCGGGATCGCGTCGTACTTCACGTACATGTCCGCGTCGCCCGTGCCGCCCGACATGGTGACCACCAGGTCGGTGGCGTCCTCCGGGACGTCGATGAAGAACAGCTCTTCGGCGGCGGCGCCGACGCTGATGTCGGTGATCGCCACCCCGTTCTCGAGCTCGGTCATCGGCGGCGGCGGCGGCGGCTCGTCGCTGTAGGTGCCCGTCAGGTTGTAGCCGTTGGACGAGCTGAACGCATCGATACGGACGTACCAGTTGCCAGCCTGCGGGTTCTCGAAGGAACAGGTCTCCATGACCACGCCGCCGGTCCACGGCCGGCAGTCCCAGTCGTCGTCGTTGGGCAGGCCGTCGTAGCGCACGTACAGGTCCGAGTCACCGGTGGCACCGGTGCCCGGGGCCATGGTGAACGTCAGGTAGGCCTGGCCTTCCGGTACTTCGAGCACGAAGAACGACTCGTTGCCCGAGCCCATTTCGCCCAGTTCGACGGTGACGCCGTTCTCGAGTTCGGTCGGCGGCGGCGGCGGCGGCGGCGGCGGCGGGTCCTCAGGCAGCTCCTTGGCGCCCGAGGCCACGGCGACCGCGTAGCCGGCGTCGATCAGGCTGCCGCACCAGCGCGACTCGGTGTCGCAGTTGGTGACCAGGCCGTTGGACGCATACGCGGTGTTCTTCAGGATGGTCTCGATCTCGCCCAGCGTCGCCGTGCCGCCGGAGGCCTCGAGGATCAGCGCCGCGGTGGCGGCCACGTGCGGGGCGGCCATCGAGGTGCCGGCGTACCAGGCGTAGGCATCCTCCTCCTGCACGGTCGCCCCGGTGTTCAGCGTCGACAGCACCTGGTCGGTCTCCGGGAAGCCGAAGCCGGCACCCGCGGGTGCGGCGACCGCGATGCCCAGGCCGAAGTTGGTCGACTGGTAGCGGGTGTTGTCGGGGCCGGTGCCGGCGATCGCCGGGGCACCTTCGCAGCTCGCCGGGCTGAAGCCGCTCACGTCGCTGCTCGAGTTGCCCGCCGCGATGACCACCAGGCTGCCGTTGCCGGTCGCGATGTCGACCGCGTCCTGCATGAAGGTCTGGCAGGGCACGCCGCCGCCGAGGCTCAGGTTGATGACGTCGGCCGGGGTCTCGTTGTCCGGCACGCCTTCGATGCTGCCGCCCGAGGCCCAGATGATGGCGTCGCTGACGTCGGTCCAGGCGCCGCCCAGGTTGCCGAGCACGCGGACGTGCTGGACCTTGGCGCCGTGGGCCACGCCGGCCACGCCGATGCCGTTGTCGGTCAGGGCGGCGATGGTGCCGGCCACGTGGGTGCCGTGCCAGCTGCTGTCGTACTTGCTGTCCCAGTCGCCCTCGTCGTTCGGGTCGGGGTCGCGGCCGTCGCCGTCACGCGCGTTCTCCGGGTCGGAGATGAAGTCGTAGCCGGCGATGAACTGGCCCTCGAGGTCCTCGTGCTCGACCTGTCCCGTATCGAGCACGGCGACCACGTAGCCCTCGCCGTTCACGCTGTCCCAGGCCTCGGTGGCGTTGATGCCCATGGGGCCCGGCTGGTAATGCCACTGCTGCGGGAAGAGCGGGTCGTTGGGCTCGAGGAAGCGGTGCGCGTAGCCGTTGGGCTCGACGTCGCGGACGTCGCCGCGGGCCATCAGGGCCGCGTGCAGCGCCTTGCGCTCGACCACGTCGATGCTGCGGTCCAGGCGGATCAGCTGCGCGCCGGTGCCCAGGGTGCGCTCGACGCTGATGCGCGCGCCGATCTGGCGGCCGACGGCGTCAAGGCGACTCTGGAAGTCGGCGGCGGGCTTGGCGCCCTTCTGGAAGCTGACGATGAACTCCTGGTAGCTGCCGTCGGCGGGGGCCTTCAGGTGCAGGCCATAGGCGTCGCTCGGCTTGGCGAACACGGGCTTCTTGACCGCCGGCTTCTGCGGCGCCGCGACCCTTGCCGCGACCTTGCTCTTCGCGGGTGCCTTGGTGGCCGAGTATGCCGGCGCGGCAAACAGCACCGCGCCGATCGCCACCGCGAGCGCGGTTGTTGTGGTGTTCCCGATCTTGCTTGTCATTTCGGTCCTCTCTCCTTTCGTCGATCCGAACGCACGGTGGCGTCGGCCCCATCCACGCAGTGGCTGTCGCTACTTCAGTGGAACCCGTACGCCGGCGCGCCGGCCCTGGAACAGGGCCGGCGGCTGGCGGGATGCTGTGTTTCGGCGCGCTGCGCCGCAGGGCCCGGCTGGGCCCGTGAACGGATAGTCCGGGGGAGCCGCGGGAGTCCCCGCGCACGCCGACGCCAACCTGGCGGCTGTCGTGGCCTTGCGCGATGAACCCGGGTCCAGGCAATGCACGTACAGGAGCTCTCCGTTCAAGAGGCGATCACGACCATGGCGGCGCGGGTGGCGCCGGCACGGGGTGGCTGACTGCTGTCCTTGCAGCGGACGGTCCCCTGTGACCCGTCCGACGAGGCCGAACCTACCGGATACCGGGTGCGGAGCGCAACCGTAAAGGTCCTGTTCAGCCGGAATTGACCCGAAAGCCTTGATCCAATTACAATTCCGCTTCTGTCCGCCCTCGATGGCGGCCAGCGACCACAATAACTACAGAGGAAGTCTGGTCATGTACGCAGTCCTGGTAACGGGCGGCAAGCAGTACCGCGTGATGCAGGGCGAGACCCTGCGCGTCGAGCTGCTTGACGTCGAGGCCGGCAAGGAGGTCACGTTCGACAACGTGCTCATGCTCGGCGATTCCGACGGCATCAAGGTGGGCGACGCGCTGAAGGGCGCCACCGTCACCGCCACCGTCAAGGCCCACGGCCGCGCCGACAAGGTGCGCATCGTGAAGTTCCGCCGCCGCAAGCACCA
>JAAYZK010000222.1 GCA_012514895.1 Planctomycetota bacterium
AGGCACCCATAGCTTCTACCGGTGTAACGATCTACCGGCACAACAGGAATCCGCTTCGTGATCTTCCTCTTGCCGTGTAGATTCGGATCAGACAACCAGGATGCGCGACGCACCGGCTGATCCCCGGGGCGCTGCCAAAAGATACAAGGCCGTTCGGGGCCGAACACCCGGGCGGCCTTCTCTTTTTGCTCGCGTGGAATGGTTGTCAAGCAGCGGGATGGAGCAGCGGCAGCTCACGTGGCTCATACCCACGAGGTCGCCGGTTCGAGTCCGGCTCCCGCGAGTGAAGGTGAACGATGGCGGACGACCTGGACAGCGCGATCAAGACCAACGCCGAGGGGCCCAAGCAGGCCAGTGCCGACGGCGTGACCGTCCAGCAGCACTCGCTGCCGGATCAGATCGCCGCTGACAAGTATCTCGCCAGCAAGCAGGCGGTCTCGAAGAACCCGGCCAAGGCGTTTGTCCGGGTCAAGATCGTCCCGCCGGGAACGGTGTAGCGCATGGGTTGGTGGCCCTTCACAAAGCGGTCCAAGCAGACGGCCCCGGCGGCTCGCACGCTGGTGGTCCGCGCCCGGTTCGACTCGGCGCAGACCACGCCGGACAACCGGCGCCACTGGGCGAACGCCGACGGCCTGTCGGCGGATGCGGCGGCCAATCCGGCGGTTCGCCGCACGCTCCGCAACCGCGCCCGGTACGAGGTGGCCAACAACAGCTATGCCCGTGGCATCGTCCTGACGCTGGCCAATGACGTGATCGGCACCGGCCCGCGTCTCCAGATGCTCACCGACAGCGCCGAGTCCAGCCAGACCATCGAGCGGGAGTTCGCCGTCTGGGCGAAGGCCGTGGACCTGCCCGGCAAGCTCCGCACGATGCGGCAGGCCCGGGCTCAGGACGGTGAAGCGTTTGCCGTGCTGTTCAGCAACGACAACCTCGACGCGCCGGTCAAGCTGGACCTCAAGCTCATCGAGGCCGACCAGGTCGCCACCCCGACAGCTCGCCGCGGCGAACTGCAGCGCAGCCGCGTGGACGGCATCGAGTTCGACCTGTTCGGCAATCCGGTCATGTATCACGTCCTCAAGGCCCATCCCGGCAGCGGTGCGGCCCTTTCCATGCTGGACTGCGACCGCATCCCTGCCGACAGCGTGATCCACTGGTTCCGCCCCGACCGGCCGGGTCAGCGGCGAGGCCTGCCCGACATTCTTCCCGCGCTGCCGCTGTTCGCCCAGCTCCGCGAGTACACGCTGGCGGTCGTGGCCGCGGCCAAGTCGGCGGCTCACATCGCCATCCTGATGAAGACCAGCGCCCCGGCCGGTGGCGAGGCGGCGGAAGTCGAACCCATGACGGAGATGGAGTTCGAGCCGAACATGGCCGTCTTCACGCCCGAAGGTTGGGAGCCCAGCCAGATCAAGGCCGAGCAGCCGGCGACCACGTACGACATGTTCAAGCGTGAGATACTCAATGAGATCGCGCGCTCACTCAACATGCCCTACAACATCGCCGCCTGCAATTCCTCGGGCTACAACTACGCCTCCGGGCGGCTGGACCACCAGACCTACTTCAAGAGCACCCGCGTCGAGCAAGCCCAGTGCGAGACGGTCGTGCTCGACCGCATCCTGAACGCCTGGCTGGCCGAAGCCGTCAAGGTCTTCGGCCTGGGGCAACTCGATGATGCGTCTCACCAGTGGTTCTGGGACGGCCACGAGCACGTCGACCCGGCCAAGGAAGCCAACGCCCAGGCGACCCGCCTGGCCAGCAACACCACCACGCTCGCGGCCGAATACGCCCGCCAGGGCAAGGATTGGGAGACCGAATTGCGCCAGCGCGCGAAGGAGGTCGCCCTGATGAAGGAACTGGGCCTGTCGCCCGGGCAGGCCGCGCCGCAGGCGCCCGCGCCCGATGACGAAGAGCCCGGCCGGGAAGAGGAAGAGGAGGAAGACCGTGCCGCAGCCTGAGAGAGAGTCCATCGACCGCTGCATGGCCGACGCCGGCGCACCGCTGAATCTGGTCAGTGAGCCCGGGTCGCTCACGATCGAGGCCGCGGCCGACGGCGCCGGCCAGGAAGGCAAGCCCAAGCTGCCGCGCTTCACCATGGTCGCCTACACCGGCGGGCCTATGCGGCTCGCAGGATGGCGCTATCCGGTCATCGTGGATCTGGCCGGTCTGGCGATTCCGTCGCAGGCGCGGCCCATCCGCTTCGGTCACGACGTGACCGCCGGCGTCGGGCACACCGACACGATCCGCGTGCAGGACGGGCAGCTGATTGCCACGGGCATCGTCTCGCGCGACACGGTGGCCGCACGCGAGATCGTCGCCTCGGCGAAGAACGGCTTCCCGTGGCAGGCCAGCATCGGCGCGTCGGTGGATCAGTTCGAGTTCGTCAAGGAGAGCCAGTCCGTTCTGGTGAACGGGCGGCAATTCTCCGGTCCCGTCAACGTCGTCCGCAGGGCGACGCTCGGGGAGATCAGCTTCGTCGATCTTGGCGCCGACGGCAACACGTCGGCCAGTGTGGCCGCTTCGGCCAGGGAGAGAACGCCCATGGAAGGCAAGGACAAGAGCAAGCAGGACACGACCGTGCAGGATGGCGCCGGCAAGGATGCCGCCACCGCCACGGCGCAGGCGACCGCCGGCACGGAGGCCGGCCCGCCTGCGATTCAGGCGTCGGCCGCGCCCGCGACGGCGCCCGACGCGAGTCTGACCGTCGACCCCGTCGCCGACATGCGCGCCCGCGCCGCGGCCGAGCAGGAGCGCATCGCGGCCGTGCGGAAGGTCTGCGGCGACACCCATTCGGAAATCGCCGCCAAGGCGATCGCGCAGGGCTGGGACGTGACGCGCACGGAGCTGGAGGTGCTCCGCGCCGACCGGCCCAAGGCCCCGGCCGCGCACATCCCCGACAACACCATGAGCGGTCAGGTGCTCGAGGCGGCCTGCATGCTCACCGGCGGCGTCAGGGGCGAGGAGGTCGTCGCGTCCTTCGGCGAGCAGGCCGTCGAGACCGCCGACAGGCGGTTCCGGGGCGGGATCGGTCTGCAGGAACTGCTGCTGGAGGCGGCGTGGGCCAATGGCTATGACGGCCGCAACTTCCGCGACAGCCGTTCGGTGATGCGGTTCGCCTTTGCCCACAACCTCCAGGCCGCCGGACTGAGCACCATCGACATCGGCGGCATCCTGTCGAACGTCGCCAACAAGTTCCTCCTGGATGGCTTCTTCAGCGTCGAGCGGACCTGGCGGAACATCTGCGCGGTGCGGAACGTCTCGGACTTCAAGACCGTCACGTCGTACCGCCTGATCGGCAGGGACCAGTACGAGATCGTCGCCCCCGGCGGTGAGCTCAAGCATGGCACCCTCGGCGAGGAGAGCTACACCAACAAGGCCGACACGTACGGCCTGCTGCTGGCCATCGATCGCCG
>JAAYZK010000223.1 GCA_012514895.1 Planctomycetota bacterium
GAGATAGAACCCGTCGTCCAGGCTGACGCCGAACCCCAGGCGCAGGTCCCACGAGAACGTGCATCCCACTTCACCGTCCACGTCGAAGCCGAAGCCCGGCAGGAACTCGGTGAAGTCCAGGTCGCCGAGGCGCACCCCCAGGTCGAACGGCAGGTTCATCGCGACCGCCTGGCCCAGGTGCAGATAGAACTCGACCGATTCGTCTCCGTCGATCACAGGATGGGGATTGCCGATCGGATCGTGCTCGGTGACCACGACGTCCTCGACCGTCACCAACGTGCCGGTGTCGGCGCTGTCGTACAGCAGGTTCAGCCTGGGCCCGTCCGGCTCGTCGTTGACGGCCCACGTGGGCGGATCGGCCAGCGTGGACGTCCCGCAGCCGGTGCCGATGAGGGCGACCGTGGCCGGGTCGAGGATCTCCACGACCCGGAACCCGCCGGCCAGCACCTCCTCGGTACCCTCGACGGGAATGCCCGTCAGCGTGATGCAGTCGCCGAGGATCAACCCGTGCGGCTCGCCGGTCGTCAGGTGCACTTCGCCGCCCACGATCGCGGCCGTGGCGCCCGGATGCTCCGCGGGGGCGTGGGCCGCGATGGGCGGACCGAAGATGTCGTACAGCGTCTGCTGGATGAACGCGATCAGGTCGCCGTCGCCGCCCGTGAACGCTTCATACTGGCTGTCCAGGTAACTCCGCAGGCCGTCGCGGGCCCTGCCCAGCGTGACGAACAGGGGTTCCAGGACGTCGAGCATCGCCCCGCCGAGCAGCGGGACCTCCTCGATCAGGCCGAAGCTGGAATGAACGACGCCCTGGATCGACGTCAGGAGCCGGTCCAGCCCGGAGATCAGCAGTTGCGGATTCCTCAGCAGCGCGGCAATCCGGTTCCCGGCCGCGAAGATGCTCATCAGGTCGGGAATCGGGTCGCTGATCACGACGGACCCGTCGATGGCGAGGACAGCCGCGGCCAGGTCGTCGATCTCAACGACCAGGCGGGAATCACCGTCGAGGTGCCTGTGGTCCAGGGGCAGCGAGACGTTTGCGTCGCCGGCCAGCTGCGAGGCGATGTCATCGGCGGCCAGATCCGACACCGCCACCCGCTGTCCCCCGGCGTCCAGGAGGTACGTGCCCGACAGGGTGTACGATCCGCCTTCAATGTCGATCGTCTGCGAGCCGACCAGCGCGCCGAACTCCAGCGCGCCGTCCGCGACGTCGAGCGTCACCGTGACAGCCGCGTCGTCTGCGAGGAACACGACCGCTTCGCCCCCAATGCCTCCAGTGTAGTCCAGTTCGAGCGCGACCCTGGCGGCCGCCGACACGGCCGCAGCCAGATCGACGTCGCCGCTGCCGTCCACCAGTGTCACGTACGTATCGTCGGCCGTCCCCAGCGTCCCATCGTCGCCGGGACCCCGGAGCCTCTCGATGTCATCACGGTCCAGGCCGACCATGGCGACCAGGTCGTCCAGGCCGAACGGGAACCCGAGGGCCTCCGTCGTCTGGTGCGTGAAATCGATGCCAAGCGCCAGCACGTTGTTGCTGAGGGAGAACCCGAAGCTGGAGCCGAGGTTCTCGGCGATGGTCTGCTGCAATGCCTGCAGGCTCGCCGCCCCGCTGCCCTGCAAGGCGATCCTTGAGACGGCCGCCGCGAACGCGCCGGTGAAATCGATCGCCGCACTGCCGCTGGTGCCGAGCAGGGGAACGGTGCGATTAAACAGGCTGTCGTCCTGGGCGAGCCCCAGGAAACCAAGCCCTCCGCGGAGGGCGTCCAGCACGTCGTCGGCGTCGATGCTCCGCAGGAGGGCCTCGGACTCGGCCGTCACGGCGACATCCCAGGCCGTGGCGACGTGAAGACTGAGCGTTTCGCCGGCGGCAGCGCCGGCGCCGGCGATCGTGAGGCGGTCGGCCGCCCGGCCGGTCGTCAGCAGCGCCGGATCCAGGGCGGCGCCGGCCAGTGCGCCGGCGAGAGCCGCGTTGAGATCGTCCACGAGATCATCCAGATCCGCGTTGTCTTCGGTCGCCGACGCCTCCAGCGTCACGGAGATCGTCCCCAGCGCGCCGACCGCCACCTGGAAGTGCGCATCGCCGGTCAGCTTTCCGAGCCCCGCGCCCGCGGCGGTGCAGTCGGCGACGGCCGTCACGGTCCCTTGACCCGACTGGCCGTCGGCGAACCCGAGTTGGGCCTGCGCCGGGTCGGCCCCGGCGAAGAAGTCGCCCAGCGTGATCGTGTGATCGATCGCGTTGGCGGGGATCCGATCCATGCCTGCGACGTAACCGGGGAGGGACACGACCATCTGGAGCGAACCGGCCGCGGCCGCGACGATCCGGTCGATCGCGTCGCCGCCGGCATCGCCGACCAGCGCCCCCGAGAACTCCGGGCGGGTCAACAGGCCCGCGGCGCTGCCGGGGGTCAGTTCGCTGACGATCACAACATCGTCGTCGCCGTCGGCGTCATGCAGCACGGCCGTCGTCGTCACGGTGCCTCGTGCCGACGCATTGATGATGTCCAGCTCCACGAAACCGAACTGCGCCACCATCGCTGCCGCGTCAAATTCCAGGTCGACCGTGCCGGTCAGCTTGGTAACATCCTCGGCAAGACGAGCCGGCTGCAGATCCGCCGCCAGGGCGGCCAGCCCGTGGGTCAGGCCGACGGCCCTGCCCGAAGCGAGTTCCGGATCGGCGAACAGCCGCAGGAAATGCTCCGAGGTGTTGTCCGTATCCAGGCGGAAGGACACGTAGTCTTCCGTAATGGTCGCCTCGCCCTCTCGCCTGGCAATCTGTTCGATCCCGACGATGATCTTGCCGGCGAGGCTGGTGGCGTCGATGGCGTCCTGGATGTCGCCGATCAGCTCATCGAGGGTCGCATAGGATACACCCGAGGTGGCGACCGAAACCGGCACGGGCACGTCGCCCGCCTCGCCGCCGATCTGGATCTCGAACACCAGGTCGGTTGTCAGTTCCAGCGGGCCGTCCGTCGGGAACGGGCGCGTGGCCGTCACGGTGGCGGCGTCCTGCGGAATCACGGGCACGCCGTAAGCGAGGTCGAGTTCCACGGTGGGCAGGATCGTCACGGAGGTATCCGCCCCGGCGGCGATATGCCCCAGCGGAGGAGCGTCGAAGGTGAGAACGAACGGTTCATCGATCGCCTCCCGCTCGTCGCTCAGGGACAGGGTGAAGCGGATCTCGCCGGCGTCGGCGTCATAGGCGACGGTGAAGCCGTCGACGGCCGCGGTGGCAAGGGCGCCCATCTGCTGTATCGTTGAGAACACGGGAGCCCCGTTGTCCAGCGCCTCCAGGAGCCCGTCGCGCAGCGCGGCGTCGAAGTCCAGAACGTCGCCAAGCCGTACGCCGTTGACCAGCGGAAGCATGTCGCCGTAGAGGGACGATATCCGCACATCGGCGAGCCAGTCGGCCCAGGCGTCCAGCGGATCCAGCAGATCGGCGGCGGTGAGATTGGTGAACAGCCTCAGCTCATCCGGCATGTAGGCCGGGGCGCCGGTGGAGTAGTCGAAGATGCTCCGCCCGTCCCCGCCCAGGCGGATCGTACCGTCGGCCGGCGGCGTATCGATGCCGGGGAGGATCGAGACGGGCAGCGCCAGTTCAACGGCATTGGAGCCGGCAGGGTCCACACCGAGGTTCAGCCACTCGAAGACGCGTTTCTCTGGATTCTCGGCACTCACAGGCTGCGTCAGGTCGGACCTGGCCGCCCCCTGCAGAAGCTCGACCCTGCCTGCCGCCTGCAGGGCGAGCGTCCCGCCGGGCTGGACGGCAGCGCCCAGCACGCCGACCCTCACGCCCGTGCCGTCCGGAACAACGGCGTCGGCGTCGAGTTCGGCCAGAAGTTCCAGACCGGCCACGGTGAACGCCGGACCCGTCCCGTCGTCCGACAACGTGACGGTCACATCGGCGGCCAGCGTGGCGTCAAGACCGAATTCGACCGCCTGGTCGAAGAAGATGCCCTGGCCCGTCAGCGAGGGCGCCGAAGCCAGGTCGACCGTTGTCACAGCGGTTCTGCTGAAGCTGAAATCGAACGTGTACCGGAAGCTCTGAATGACCCCCGCGTCCACGGTGGTCTCGAAGTGCAGTTCAGCCGTCGCGGCCCAGCCGGCGAAGAAGTCCCGCAGGGCAACGGTCGTGGCCGGACCGCCGTCGACGAAATCCGCGTGCAGGTCGCTGAACGCGCCCGCCACATCAACGATACAGCCGAACGTCCGGCCGCCCGTCAGCGGCAGCGTCTCGGCGAAGAAATCTCTGCCGTCCGCGCAGGCCGTGCCCTGCAGGAGGCTCGCCAAGCCGGCAAGGTCGGCCAGGCCCCCTTCCATCTCAGCCACGGCCTGGGCGCTGAGATCCAGAGTGCCGACGTCGTACATCGATTCATCGGGAAGCAGAACCTGCTCGACATTCACGACGGTGTCGGCGTGACCGGAGCCAGCGGTGAGACTGACCAGCCCGTCGGCCACCGTGAACGACACGTCGTCCACAACGAGGGGAGCCGCGGCCCACAGCGTATCGGTGCCCTCGCCCGCGCCCTCGACAACCGTATCGCCCCCCCCGTCGCCGGCGAACACGTAGGTGTCGTCGCCCGCCCCGCCGGCAAGCGTGTCGTCGCCGTCCCCGCCGACCAGCATGTCGTCGCCCGCCCCGCCGGCGAGCGTGTCGTCGCCGCCGTTGCCGCGAAGTGTCACGGGGCCCGTGAAACCCGACGCATCCAGGACGTTCGCGCCGGGCCCGCCAATCAGCTCGGCCTGCCCAATGTCGGCCAGCGTCACGCCGATGCCCGGCAGGCCGGTCACGGCGGTGTCGGTCAGGGTGAGATCGGTGTCGGACTCGACGGAGATGCGATCGGTGCCCTCGCCGCCGCCGTCAAGACTCAGCGCCCCCACGCCGGTGAACGTGAATCCCCATGACGCGACACCCTCCAGTGTCACGTCGACGCGGCCACCTGCAAGCATGAACGAGTCATCCCCGTCGCTGCCGTGGAGGCTCAGCGCGATCGCGTCGCTCCCGTCAGCCTTCTCAATGGCGGCAAGAGCGCTCGCCGGCAGCGGCTGAACGTCCTCCTCGAATGTGTCCAGATCCCGCGAGAAGGGTCCACCGGCGGCGGCGGCCCAGGTCAGATAGCCCTCGGCGTCCACCGCCAGGTGGATCCGGTCGGCCGGAACGTCCACCCCCGCTTCGAGCACGCCGCCGGTCAGCGCCAGATGGGCGTCCAGCAGGACACGCCGTTCCAGCACCTCCGTCACCGCTGCCGCCACCGCCGCCGGCCGCTTTGACGAGCCCAGCGCCAGGACAGCTCGATAGAGACGCTCCAACAGGATCCATGCGTTACGCGACATGCCCATTCTCCCACTCATCACTGCACGACAGAACACAGATCCGTGCGGCGAAAAGGTGGGGGGCCACGAACAGTGCATAGCTCCGGCCGCCAGCTCGTCGTCGATACGGAAGACGCACTCTCCCGTGCGATCTGGAACCTA
>JAAYZK010000224.1 GCA_012514895.1 Planctomycetota bacterium
AGGTGTTCATCTACTACCTGACGGCCGACGACACCGTCGACACCGGCGGCAAGGACAAGGACACCTACCTGCGCGAACTGAACGACTGGATCGTCAAACGCCAGCTTCAGAGCGTCGCCGGCGTGACCGACGTGCTGAGCATGGGCGGTCACGTGCTGCAGTACCAGATCCAGGTCGACCCCGCGGCGCTGCAGGAATTCGACCTGGCGCTGGGCGACCTGGTCGAGGCCGTCCGCCAGAACAACCGCAATGTCGGCGGGCAGTTCCTCGTGCTGGATGCCGAGGAGCATCTCGTTCGCGGCCTGGGGCTGCTGAGCGATCTGGACGACATCCGGAACATTCCGCTCAAGACGCAGTCGGGCACGGCCGTCCGCATGCAGGACGTGGCCGACGTCCAGTACGGCCGGGAGATCCGCCGCGGCGTGGTCCATCGCAACGGCCAGAGGGAGGTCGTCTCGGGCATCGTCCTGAAGCTGTACGGGGAAAACACCTCCGACGTGATCGCGCGGCTGTACGAGAAGGTCGAGGAGGTCCAGCGCGCCCTGCCCGAGGGCGTCAGGCTCGTGCCGTACTACGAGCAGGCGCAACTGGTCGACCAGGCCACCTGGACGGTCAAGAAGTCGCTGCTGATCGGGGCGGCCCTGGTCATCCTCACCCTGGCGGTGTTCCTGGGCAACCTGCGCAGCGCGCTGATCGTCGCCCTGTCGTTGCCCATCTCCGCCCTGATCGCCGTGATTTTCATGGGCCGCTACGGCATCAGCGCCAACCTGATGTCGCTGGGCGGCATCGCGATCGGAATCGGCATGCTCGGCGACGGCGCGATCGTCATGGTCGAGAACATCTACCGCCACCTGACCGACCCCGCCAACGCCGCGCGGAGCAAGCTGGAGGTCGTCCACGCAGCCGCGCGGGAGGTGGCGCGTCCGATCGTGTTTTCCATCACGATCATCATCCTGGTGTTCGTGCCGATCTTCGCCCTCGAAGGCGTCGAGGGCAAGATGTTCCGTCCCCTGGCGTTCACGATCTGCTTCGCGCTGCTGGGCTCGATGGCGATGGCGATGGTCGTCTCGCCCGTGCTGTCCGTGTACCTGCTCAAGCGGACCGCCCAGCGCGAGCTGTGGCTCGTGCGCGGGCTGAAGGCCGCGTACCGGCCCCTGCTGGGGTGGGCGATCTGCCGGCGCGTGATCGTCGTCGCGGTTGCCGCGGGGGCGTTCGTCGCGGCCGCCTGGGCGATGACCGCGGTCGGCACGGAGTTCGTGCCCACGCTGGAAGAAGGTTCCATCCTCATCGGCGTAACCATGGCACCGTCGATCTCCCTGGAGCAGGCCACCGAGACGGTCATCGGCCTGGAGCGGGAGATCATGGCGTACGACGAGGTCCGCGAGGTCGTCTCCCGCATCGGACGGCCTGAGGCCGGAAGCCATCCTCACCCGGTCAACTACGCCGAGGTCCAGATCGAACTGCGTTCGCCCGGGGAGTTGCCGTCCGGCTCGATGTCCAAGGCGCAGCTCATCCGGGAACTGGATGCGAAGCTCGCCGAGCATCCGGGCGTGCAGTTGAACTTCACTCAGCCGATCCAGAACGCGTTCGACGAACTGCTGTCGGGCACGCGGGCCCAACTGGCCATCAAGGTGTACGGCGACGACCTGGACGTCCTCCGCGAGCAGGCCGACCTCATCAGCGCGGCCATCGAGGATGTGCCGGGGCTGGTGGACCTGTCGGTCGAACAGAGCTTCGGCCAGCCGCAGGTGCAGATCATCGCCGACCGCGAGGCGTGCAGCCGTCACGGCGTGGCGGTCAGCGAGGTTCTCGAGGTCGTCGAGCTGGCCATCGGCGGGGAGGTCATCGACAACCTCTACGTGAACACGCGCCGGTTCGGCATCCACCTGCGGTTCACGGCCGATGCCCGCCTCGATCCCGTGGCCATCGGAAACATCGAGATCCGAACCCGGTCGGGGGCCCGCGTGGCGCTGTCGGAACTGGCCGGGATCCGGCAGATCGAGGGGCCGATCCAGATCAACCGCGAGAAGAACCAGCGGCGGTGGACCGTCCAGGGCAACGTCCGCGGGCGCGACCTGGGCGGCGTCTATGAAGACATCCGCCGGCGGATCGACGATGAGGTGACGCTGCCGGCGGGTTACTTCGTCGAGTACGGCGGCCAGTTCGAGAACCAGCAGCGGGCGATGGCGCGCCTGCGGATCATCGTGCCGACCGTGTTCGTCGGCGTGTTCGTGATGCTCTGGATGGCGCTGGGCTCGCACCGCCACGCGATGATCATCATGGTGAACGTGCCGCTGGCGCTGATCGGCGGCGTGGCCGGCCTGCTGCTGACGGGCGAATACCTGTCCGTCCCCGCCTCGGTCGGGTTCATCGCCCTGTTCGGCATCGCGGTCCAGAACGGCCTGGTCCTGGTCGGCACGATCCGCCAGTGCCGCCGTGAGGGGCTGCAGCAGGACGATGCCCTGATGGAAGCGGGCCTCCTTCGCGTCCGGCCCGTGTTGATGACGGCCCTGACGACCGTCCTGGGTCTGCTGCCCCTGCTGCTGTCCGAGGGCATCGGTTCGGAGGTCCAGCGCCCGCTGGCCGTGGTCGTGGTCTTCGGCCTGGCGACCTCGACCCTGCTGACCCTGTTCGTCATCCCCGCGGTCTACGGCTGGTTCGCGGGGCGAAGTGAAGTCGCTGGAGACGGCGGTTGAAGGAACCGGAACATCGGTGATTCAACCTGACAAAGGAGATCAAGCAATGAACTGGCAATGGTAGTGATCTTGACGGCAGCGTCTGCTGTTGGGTGTGCCCCCCAAGGGCTCGTCGAGAGCGGGATACTGTCCCTGGCACACGAGAACGCCCCTGGCGTCCATGTGGCGTGGGCCGACGTGCGTCAGGAAGGCTCAGAGGCTATCATCTTCGGGACACTGGTTTGGAAGGGAGGAGGAGCATGGAGCCACATCGGCCACGTTGACGTGCATCTGATGATTCGGGGGACAGCGTAACGCACTACGCCCCAACTCTCCGTCCGCTTCGGCGACCCGTGTTCTCCAACGGGCGCAGCCGTAGGGCAGATGTTTCCCCATCAGGCTCCTGCAGGTGTTTCGTCCAAGAACAGATCCAGCCGGCGATTCGCCCGGTGAGCCAGTCGCCTTCGGCATCCCCGGCCTCACGATTCGCACAACCCTTGCCATGCACAAAGCCTGCTATCGTCACAGACAGCCGGCAACAGATTGCCGGCTGCCAGGGCTGATGCCCCCCGACCTCGTGGACCCGCGTTCTGTCAGCGTGAAGCTAGGGCTGATGTCCCCCGATGCGGCTGTCCGTGGCGTCGTCGGCCGGTTCCCTGCAGGCGCGGATGGCGGCCAGGAGTTCGTCGGACGGGCCGCTCTTGGTGAGGTAGGCCGCCGCGCCGGCTGCTTTCATGCGGGCGGCGGCCTGGCCTTCCTGGAACATGGACAGGCCGACGATGCGGACGGCCGGGTGCTCGGCGTGGACGATCCGCGTGGCCTCAACGCCGTCCATCTCGGGCATCGAGATGTCCATCAGCACCACGTCGGGCTTGAACTGGCGGACCAGGTCGACGGCCGTCTTCCCGTCCGAGGCCTCGGCGATGACCTCAATGTCGGGCTCATTGCGCAGCAGGTGGGAGAGGCCCTGCCGCATGACGACGTGGTCGTCGGCCAGCAGGACGCGGATCTTCGGTTCGGCGGCGGCGTCCGCGCGCGAGGCGTCCGGGGCGAGCGGCCCGGCGCGCGAGATCCGCAGGCCGTGCGCATCGGGCGACTGTCTCTCGTTTCGTGCCGAGGACCCTCGCGGTGCCATCAGTGTGAAGCGGCTGCCGCGGCCGGGGCCGCTGTCGATGTCCATCGTCCCGCCCAGCAGGCCGATCCGCTCGCGGATGCTGAACAGCCCGAACCCCCCGGTACGTCCGGCCTTGGGGCCGATCGCCCGGGGGTCGAAGCCCGCTCCCCTGTCCGACACCGTCACCTCGACATGTTCGTTGACTTTTCGCACGGCCACCTGGGCCGTTCGGACCTGGGCGTGCTTGACGGCGTTGAACAGCAGCTCCCGCACCGACTGGAACAGCAGCACCATCACATCCTCCGACTCCGGAGCGGCGTCGGCTTCGGTCCGCAGGTCGACATCCAGGCCGTGCTTCTGTCGCATCCAGACGGCCAGCCATTCCAGGCCGGCGACCAGCCCGCTCTGGTGCAGAATCGGCGGGCTCAGTTCGCCCGTCAGCGAGCGGGAGCATTCAATGGACTGGTCCAGCAGGTCGTCCAGGTCGCCGGCGTCACGCTTGACGGCCTCATCGGCGTTGCGCAGCAGGCCGGTCAGCCGGAACTTCGCCGCCACCAGGAGCTGTTGCAGCTCATCGTGCAGCACCTCGGCCAGGCGCCGGCGCTCCCGCTGCTCGGCGAGCGTCAGCTCCGACGCCAGGGCCCGAAGCTGTTCGCTCCGCAGCGACAGTTCGGCGGTGCGCTCCCTCACGCGCTGCTCCAGACCCTCCTTCGCCGCCCGCAGGGCCTCCTCGGTCCGGCGCAGCTCGGTCAGATCGCGACAGGTCAGGAAGATCAGCCGTTCGCCGCCGGCGGTGTCGACCATCGTGCCGCTGTAGGAGAACACCTTCTCCCAGCCCTGGTCGAGGCGTCGGAGGCGCAGTTCGAGGTCACGGAGGGGTTCGCCTCGCTTGATCCGGCGCATGGGCCATTCATGCAGTTCCAGCCTGTGCGAGCCGTCGGGGGTCCACAACTCGAAGGCGCGGTCCATCTTCCCCAGCGGCCCGATATTCTCGTCCGCACCGGCGATGCCGTGCATGTCACGAGCGGCCGGATTCCAGTAGATCACCTGCTCATCTTCGGTCGCGATGATCGCGCCTTCGGCGAAGCTTTCGATGGCGGCGTTCCACCGGGCCTCGCCGCGCCGCAGCGCCTGCTCGTCGCGCATGCGGACCAGGGCCGTGGCCACCTGGTCGGTCACGGCCCGCATGGTGGCCAGGTCGTCCTCGCTGAACGTCTGGCGGGATCGCGTCCCGAACGACAGGGTGCCGAGCACCTCCCCGCCGGGTCCGAACAGCGGGTGGCAGGCGTAGGCCTGGATCCCGTAGCTCTTGACCAGGTCGGTGCGGGGGTCGTTCACGGAGAGGATGTGCTCGGCGACGATGCGGCAGCCGTCGCGGGCGGCGCAGCCGCAGACGGCCGCGCCGTATTCCAGCCATTCGATCCGTTCGGCCTGGGCCTGAGGGATGCCCGCGCAGGCGTTCAGACGGAGCTTGCCCGCGTCCTGGTCGACCAGGAAGTTGAAGAACGCGTGGCAGCCGAGGTGCTCCATGACCCTGCGGCACAGCGACTCGATGATCTCCTGCGGGTTGGGCGCCTGGAGCAGGGCGCCGGAGGTCCGGGCGAACAGTTCGAAGCGCTGCGCGCTGCGGCGCAGGTCCTCTTCGGCCTGCCTGCGGGCGGTGATGTCCTGGGTGATCCCGAAGCCGCCCAGCAGCGCGCCGTCGGGGTCGAATTCCAGGTAGGCCTTTTCGCGCACCCATTTCACCTTGCCGTCGGCCACAATGCGATGTTCGATGTCGTAGGGTTCGCCCCGCAGGCCTGCGTGCCACTGGGCGTCCACGTACGCGCGGTCGTCGGGGTGGACCGTCGAGAGGAAGAACTCGTACGACATCGACGTGCCCTCGGGCACGCCGAAAATGCGGTGGTTCTCGGGCGACCAGGTCAGCACGTTCTGGCGCGTGTCCAGCCGCCACCAGCCGATCTGCCCCACGGCCTGGGCGCGATCGAGATCCTCGCGGCTCTGACGAAGCTGCTGCCGCGCCCGCTGGCGATCGGTGATGTCCTGGCCGTGCGTGAAGACGTATTCCTGGCCGGCATGCTGGACGTAGTTGACCAGGACCTCGGCGGGGTACTCGCTGCCGTCCTTCCGGCGGTGCGTGACTTCCAGCGTAAAGGACTTGCGGCGGCGGACCTCCTGCCAGTGCTCAAGGTACTGCTGCGGCGTGAGGTCGGCCATGAAGTCCAGGGCCGTCATGTTCAGCAGTTCTTCGCGGGAGTAGCCCAGCGTGCGGCACGTGGCGTCGTTGACGTAGCAGACCCGGCCGTCCGGCGTGAACCAGGCGACCATCTCGGCCGCCCCGTCGATCGACGCCTGCATCAGCCGCAGCGCCTCCTCGGCCGACCCGCCCGGGGATCTGCACGTATCACGAATCACCATGGCACCCACGTCCTGCATTCACAGAGAGCTATGCATCCTGCGCCGCCTGCATTCGTGCCGTGACCGGAATGTCGCGGGCCTTGCGGTCGAGCGGCGGCTCTACCGGCACCAGGCCACCAGCCCAGTGTAGCCCCCCCGGCCGTGTCTGTCCATGTTCTGCGGGCCGACAGGCCGCAGTTTCGGCAGCGTCCGGGGCGGCGACAGGAACGGGCGGTGGCCGTGGACCGCCTCGGGACTGCTACAGGACGAGGAATACTTTCTGGTGGCCTTCGTCGCGCAGGAGCACGGCGTCCCTGAAGCCGAAACACTCCTGCAGAGGAGCGATCTTCTCTGGTCTGTTCAGGATGAGGGAGAGGGAATCGCGCAGGATGAAAAGCGCCGCGATCATCAGCGCAGCGCCGAAGACCATCCACCTGCGTGGAACGCCGTCTCTCTTCATGGATTCATTCCGGCAAGCCCCGCACCGTCCCGCGGAGAGCTCCACCCGCCATGAAGGCTGACCGGCCCGGCGGGGCCGGGGTCGTTCCGAGGTTACGATCGCAGCCCTCCGGTGGGAGCATGCGGGAACGGGTCTCCGCCCAGAGACCATCCCTGAGCCGGGTTCTTGGCACTATGGCGCCCGGTTCCGTCGCGGTCAAGGCGATGGCGCGCCGGCTGTTCGGCTTCGATGAGGGCCGTTTCATGCACGGGAGCGCCGCAGGCCGTCGGAGA
>JAAYZK010000025.1 GCA_012514895.1 Planctomycetota bacterium
CGCCTTCGGGAGCGATGATGAACGTACTGGTCACAGGCGGCGCCGGGTACATCGGCTCGCACATCCTGAAGGTCCTCGGTGCGGCCGGACATCGGTGCGTGGCGTACGACAACCTTGCCAAAGGTCACGCCGCGGCTGTCGGCGACGTCCCGCTGGTGTGCGCCGACGTGGCCGACGCCGCGACGCTGGCGGCAACGCTGAGCGAGTACGCCATCGACCTGGTCATCCACATGGCCGCGTTCATCGAAGCCGGCGAGTCCGTCGACCATCCCGACAAGTACTTCCGCAACAACACCCTGATCGGCCTGACGCTGCTGGACGCCATGCGCGAGACGGGCGTGTCGCGCCTGGTGTTCAGCTCCACCGCCGCCGTCTACGGCCGTCCGACGCGCGTGCCGATCGTCGAGACCGACCGGACCGACCCGATCAACCCCTACGGGGCCAGCAAGCTGTGCGTCGAGCACATGCTGACGGCCTACGCCCGGGCGTACGGCATGGGTTTCGCGGCCTTGCGGTACTTCAACGTCGCCGGGGCGGCCCCGGACGGGGCGATCGGCGAGGCCCACGATCCCGAGACGCACCTGATCCCGCTGGTCCTCCAGGTGCCGCTGGGGCAGCGCCACAGCGTCAGGATCTTCGGCGACGATTACGACACCCCGGACGGCACGTGCATCCGCGAC
The DNA here is from genome assembly GCA_012514895.1 of Planctomycetota bacterium. Classification (GTDB taxonomy): domain Bacteria; phylum Planctomycetota; class Phycisphaerae; order SM23-33; family FEN-1343; genus JAAYZK01. The sequence goes on from JAAYZK010000025.1 coordinate 681, forward strand.
TACATCCACGTCATGGACCTCGCCGAGGCCCACCGCCTGGCGGCCGAAGCGATCGAACCGGGGGCGGTGAAGGTCTACAACCTCGGCAACGGCAACGGGTTCTCGGTCAAAGAGATCATCGACACCTGCCGCGCCGTCACCGGCCATCCCATCCCCGCCGAACCGGCCCCCCGTCGCCCGGGCGATCCGGACCGGCTGATCGCCTCCTCGGCCAGGGCCCACGCCGAGCTCGGCTGGCGGCCGCACTACGCCGACATCGAGCAGATCGTCGCCCACGCCTGGGCTTGGCACCAGGGCCACCCCCGCGGCTACGGCGGGTGACTTGTCCGGCCCGGCCGGCCGGGGTATGCTTGACGCTTTGCCGATCGGCGCGGGAGCGAGGATGCGGGACCTGGTCAAACGCACATTCGATCTGATCGTCGGCGGGCTGCTGCTGATCGCGGCGCTGCCGGCGATGGCGCTGATCGCCGTGGCGATCCGCGCCGAATCGCGCGGAGGACCGCTCTTCCGCCAGCGGCGGGCGGGACGCCATGGCAAGCCTTTTACCATGCTGAAGTTCCGAACGATGCGCTGCGATGCCGATCCGTACGGCCGCAGCCCCGAGTCCGGCGACGACCCCCGCCTGACGCGGGTGGGCAAGTTCCTGCGGGAACACAGCCTGGACGAACTGCCCCAAGTGCTTAACGTCCTGGCCGGCACGATGTCGCTGGTGGGGCCCCGCCCGCTCTACGAACGCCAGGCGGCCCAGTGGACCGATCGCCAGCGCCGCCGCCTGGAGGTGCGGCCGGGCATCACCGGCTGGGCACAGGTCCATGGGCGGGGGGAAATCCCCATCGAAGAGAAGATCGAACTGGACCTGTGGTACGTCGACCATCGGTCGCTGCGGCTGGATGTGAAGATCCTCTGGGCCACGCTCACGGGGTCCTTCCGCGGCGGCCGCGGGGTCTACGAGAAGAAGTACAGCCATGACCAGCAGCGCGAACGCTACTAGGCAGTGTCTGAGAATGCTGGCGCGGCCCAAGAGCGAGGGATTCGGCGCCCTGGCGAGGACGGCGAAGCAGGCAACCTCGTCGGTTGCCGATGAAGCCGGACGACGCCAGGGCACCGAAGACCCGCTCGACGCCCGCCACCTGGATTCTCGGACACTGCCTGGCGGGGCCTTTGGCGTCCTGTTCACCTGCGCCGGACGGCGTGTGGCCCTCATCCGCGCATTCGCCGCGGCCCTGGCCGAGCTGCGCCTGGACGGGCCGCTGGTGGGGATGGACATCACGCAGGCCGCGGCGCTGCAGGCGGTGGATGTGCCCGTCCTGGGGCCGCCCGTCCGGTCGCCGGAGTACCTCGGTTGCCTGCTGGAGCTGGTGCGACAACACGCGATCCGCCTGGTGGTGCCGCTGACGGACCTGGACCTGGTGCTCCTGGCGGGCGCCGCGGACCGCTTCGCCGAGCTGGGCTGCACGGTGATGATCGGTCCGGAGGCGATCGTCCGGGCCTGCCGCGACAAGATCGCGTTCCACAGACTGGTGGCCGACGCGGGCCTGCCGTCGATCCGCTCGCTGTCGCTGGAGGCGTTCCGGGCGGACCCGTTCTTCCCGTGCTTCGTCAAACCCGTCAGCGGCTCGTCCGCGGTGGGGACCGCACGGCTGGAAAGCCAGCGGGAACTGGCGGCCCACGTGGCGGCGTTCGGCGAGGCGCTGATGGTCCAGGACGTCGTCGAGGGGTCCGAGTACACGATGGATGTCTATCGCCGACGCGACGGCGTGGTCGTCGCCGTCGTCCCCCGCCAGCGGCTGGAGACCCGCGCCGGCGAGGTGGCCCGGGGCATCACCGTGAACGATCCGCAGTTGATCGGCGCGGCCCTGCGGCTGGTCGACCGCCTGCCGGGGCTGTGGGGGGCGTTCAACATCCAGTGCCGCCGTCCGGCCGGCGGGGAGCCGTACATCTTCGAGCTGAACCCTCGCTTCGGCGGCGGCGCCCCGCTGTCGATCGCCGCCGGGGTGAACCTGCCGCGGCTGCTGATCGAGGAGGTCCTGGGCCGGCCCGCCGAGCCGTGCGTCGGCCGGTTCACCGACAGGCTCCTCATGCTGCGTTACGACGACGCGGTCTTCACAGTGGTCGACGACCCGCGCTCCCTGCCGGGCTACGACCGCCCGATCACCCGATGAGCGAGGGCACGGCCTTGGAGAACCCGCGAAAGGCCGTCGTGTTCGACCTGGACGACACGCTTTACTGCGAGCGGGACTACGTCCGCAGCGGCTACCGCGCCGTCGCCGCGTCGATGGCCGCCGATCCCGCCGCGGCCGAGGCCGTCGCCGCGTGGATGTGGCGGCGTTTTTGTGAAGGCCGCGGCGAGCGGATGTTCAACGCCGCGGCCGAACGGTTCGGCCTGCCGGACGACCCGGCGACGATCGCCGGCTGGGTCGCCTGCTACCGCGACCACGCGCCGATCCTTCAGCCGCACCCCGACGCCGTGGCGGTCCTGGACGCCCTGCGCGGGCGCGTCAGGCTCGGCCTGCTCAGCGACGGCTTCCTGCCCGCCCAGTCGATCAAGCTCGACGCCCTGGGCCTGCGGGGGTATTTCGACGCGATCGTCTTCACCGAAGCGATGGGCCGCGACTGCTGGAAGCCCTCGGCGGCCGGCTTCGAGCGCATCGCCGCCGAACTGGGCGTTCCCCACGCCTGCTGCGCCTACGTCGGCGACAACCCCGCCAAGGATTTCGTCGCGCCCAACGCGCTGGGGTGGTTGACGATCCAATGGCGTCGGGATGGACAGGTGCACGCGGACAAGCCCGCCGCCGCCGGCGGGGCGGCGCAGATCGTGGTTCGGGACGCCGCGGCGCTGCTGGCGGCGCTGGATCTCGGGGTTTGTCGGTAGAGCGCTACCGGGCGCGTTCCCACAGGCTTTGCCAGTAGACGGGGGTGATGTCCTTCGGCTCGAGCGATTCGCTGTGGCCGTCGGTGAGAAGGTAGTTCGATTCCCCGCCGTGAGGGTCGCTGGGTGTGCGTTCGTAAGCGGTCCAGGCCACCGGGTCGCCGCCGTCGGGCGGCTGGACGATGTCCATGAGGAGCACCGTGGTGGCCGGGTGCGTCAGTAGATCGGGTTTGGGGTAGTCCTGCTCCGTGTAGACCCATGGTTCGTCCCGGCTTTCCCGATGCCAGCCGATCACCGCGTAGCTGTAGCCGGTGAAGTCGTTCCACCGAGGGTTCCACTGGGCCCCGCGGGCGGCAAGGGTCGGACACTGCAGGGCGACGGCCCGCCGGGGGCCGGCGAAGGGGTGGTCCGCAAGGCGCGAGCCTTGTGGGTTGTACCAGCCCTTGGCGGTGTAGGCCGCCTCTTCGGCCGGCAAGCTCGAGCCCTCGACGTAGTAGCTCATCGTGTACGGCCACTGGAGTACGTCGGCCCTGTCCGCGGGAATCCCGGCGGGCGTGTGCTGGTCCCACGGTGCCATCCACGTGGCGTACTGGTCCGCGTAATAGAGGAACCCCACGTACGCGGCGTGCAGGCGGTTCCGGCAGGCGGCCCTCTGCCGGATGATGTCCGGCTGTCCGGACGCTGCCAGCAGCAGTCCGAACAGGACGATTCCGCCGGTCAGAGCCATGATCCCTTCGAACAGAACCACCCCGGTCCCACGTCGCTGCCACTGTGTCATGGCCACGCCCCTTTCTCTGTAAGGACTGCTCACATGTTCAGACCATCATCGTGGACGGCACGGTCATCCCTTGCGGGACGACGAGGAAGCCCTCGCGCTTGAGCCCCCTGGCCGGATCGTACGACAGCGGCTCTCCATCCAGGGCCAACACGCGGCAGCCGGCTTCGAGGGCGACGGCGGCGCCGGCGGCGGTGTCCCAGAGGCAGGTGGGGCCGAAGCGGGGGTAGAGGTCGGCGCGGCCTTCGGCGACGGCGGTCATCTTCGCCGAGGAGCCGCACTGGATCGTCTCGACCGCCCCGAGCCGCCCGAGGTACGCTCGCGTGCGGTCGTCCATGTGCGAGCGGCTGGCGACGACGACCCGCGGGACGGGGCGGTCGGTGGCATGGATCCGCTCGGCTTGGCCGTCGCCGATCCGCCGCCACGCTCCGCCGCCGGCGACGGCCCAGTACATCGCCCGCTTGGGCGGGATGTAGACCACGCCGAAGACCGGCCGCGCATCTTCGATGACCGCGATGTTGACGGTGTATTCGTCCCGCCCGCCGACGAACTCCTTCGTCCCGTCCAGCGGGTCGACGCACCAGAACGTCCGATGCCGCCCGGCGGCGAAGGCGTCGAGGTCGCCCTCCTCCGACAGGATCGCCACGGCGGGCTCCAGGCGGGCCAGGGCCTCGGTGATGATCGTGTTGGACGCCAGGTCCGCGCGGGTCAGCGGCGAGCCGTCCTCCTTGTCGACGACCTGCCCGATCTGGCCGGCGATCCCGAGGATCGCCCGCCCGGCTTCGGTTGCCGCCCCGAGGACGGGATCCAGCCAACGCTGAAGAATTGTGTCATTCATCATTTTTCTCATGATATTAAGCATAATATTATAAACGATTTCCTTGTCAAAGTCTACATTCATTTCAGCCGGGCCGCTCGCCGATAGGGGGGTTGACGGGTCCTCCGCGGGCGGGTACCATCCCGTCTTCATGGACGACATCCGTACGGAGCCCTGGACGGCTCCTTCTCGAGGTTTACAATCCATGGCCAACGCCGACAACATCGTCTGGCACCCCGGTGCCGTCACCGCCGAGCACCGCCGGCGGCTGCTGGGCCAGCGCGGGTGCGTGGTGTGGCTGACGGGCCTGTCGGGTTCGGGCAAATCGACCCTCGCCGCGGCCCTGGAGCAGCGCCTCGTCGCCGACGGCCGTGCGGCGTACGTGCTGGACGGCGACAACATCCGCCACGGGCTCAACGCCGACCTGGGCTTCAGCCCCGACCAGCGCGACGAGAACATCCGCCGCATCGGCGAGGTCGCGGCCCTGTTCGCCGACGCGGGGCTGATCGCCATCACCGCGTTCATCTCGCCCTACCGCGCCGCCCGAGACCGGGCGCGCCGGGCCGCCAAGGATGCCCCGTTCCTGGAGGTCTTCGTGCGGGCGCCGCTGGATGTCTGCGAGCAGCGCGACCCCAAGGGCCTGTACGCCAAGGCCCGCGCGGGGGCCCTCCGCGAGTTCACCGGCGTCGACGCGCCCTACGAACCGCCGGTCGAGCCGGCCCTGACGGTCGACACGGCGGCCCGGTCGGTCGCCGACTGCGTCGACGCCATCGTGGCCATGCTCGCCGAGCGCGGCGTGCTGGCCGGACCGGGAGACGCGTGAGATGAGCACCTACCGCCTGACGCACCTGCGGCAGCTCGAGGCCGAGAGCATCCACATCATCCGCGAGGTCGCCGCCGAGTTCGAGCGCCCCGTGATGCTCTACTCGGTGGGCAAGGACTCGGCCGTGATGCTGCGGCTCGCGCAGAAGGCCTTCCGGCCCGGCACGCTGCCGTTCCCCCTGCTGCACGTGGACACGACGTTCAAGTTCTCCGACA
>JAAYZK010000225.1 GCA_012514895.1 Planctomycetota bacterium
AGGCTTAATCATGAGAATCGTGTCGGCGTCCATGCCTTGTCTCCTTCCAGGAATCTCCTTCCTGGAAGGTCACATCGGCCTGCGGCATAGCCGTTCTTGAGCCTTTCTAGCGTTGTAGTACTAAGCGACCGTTCTGACGAACCTTCTCTCGAGCCGACGGAGTGCGATGCGCTCCGCCGGCTTTTTCGTTGCGCTCGCTTACCGCACGACGTCTGCGTGGTTGAGCACCGCCGGGCCGTCGATCTGGTGCAGCCCTGTGTGGAGGGTGGAGCCGACGAGAGCGGCGCCGTCGTCGAAGCGGAAGAGCTTGACGGCCTTGGCGCCGGGCGGGAGGTCCTGCACGACGCTGCTCTGGCGGGCGCGGCCGTCGGGGTGGGCGAAGCAGTTGAAGCTGAGCGGCTCGCGGCTGTGATTGACGACGCAGACCTGCACATGGAGCGTGCCGTCGTCGGCGATCGCGCTGATCGGGTCGAAGGTCACCTCCGGCAGGGCCAGGTGGAGGAACGCCGGCGCCTCGATCCGATGATCCTCCCGGGCCTCCACCCGCAGAGTCACGTTCACCGTGTGCAACCCGGCCGCGGCGCTGTAGGGGAAGCGGATCGCCACCTCCCCGCTCCACTGCCCGCCGGCGGCGGCGCTGAAGCGGGCCACCCGGGGGCGGATCGTCCAGCCTTCGGGCGGCTCGAGGTGGATCGTGCCGGAAACCGGCTGGTTGAACGGGTTGGTGAACCGCACCCGTCCGGCGTGCTCCTGGTAGGTGCTTTCCAGGATGGACGGCTCGAACCGCAGGCTCCCCCGCAGCGCCAGGGCGGGCGCCGGGCAGCCGCCCAGCAGCAGCGGCGTCGCCCCCGGCTGTACGATGGCGCGGCCGCCTTCCCGCCGCGGGACGGACCGGCGGCCCCACAGGTCGACCAGGTACGCCGACTCGCTCAACGCCATCGACAGCGGCCCGTCGAAACGGTCGTCCGGCCGGCGGTCGATGAGCATGATGCCCTCCCCGTCGGGGCGGGCGAAGACGACGGCGACGGTCGCGGCGTCCAGGCGGGCGGTGCCCAGGCAGCGGGCGTCGCCGAGGTAGGCCGCCAGTGTTCGGGCCACCACCAGCAGTTCGGTCGGCTCGGCGCGGCCGTCCTCGCCGAGCCGCCAGGGCGGGTCGATCGCGACCTGCCGCGTGCCGGCGGCCCGGACGTAGGCGTAGCGCAGGGCGAAGTCGGCCAGGCGGGCCAGGCGGTCGGCGCCGGGGTCCTGCGGCGCCAGGTGGACCTCGTGGACGCCCTCGAATTCGGCGAGTTGGTCGGGGATATCCTCCGGCCGCAGCGACGGATCGATCCGCAGCGCCAGGCGCGGCGAGGGCAGGTCGCAGGCGACCGAGGCGTCCCAGCCGAGCACGAGGCCCGCATCGTTGACCAGGCGTTCGGTCCAACGCCGCCCCGTCGCGTAGGCGGCGCCGAGGCGGGGGTTCCACATCGTCCGGGCGTCGCGGCCGGCCTCCATCTGCCAGCAGGCCACCCGCGAGGCGTGGCGGGCCATGACGGCGCCGATCTGTTCGGTGAGCAGCGGGTCGCCGCGGGCCATCGCATCGGCCAGCGTGTCGGCGGTCTGGAAGGCGGGCCCGGCCGGCAGGTCGTCGAAGACGATCGCGGCGTCCAGCCCGCAGTCGTGCAGCCGCCCGAGCATGGCGGCCAGGGCCGCCTGGCTGTCGCCTTCCATCGCCGGCCAGGCCGGCAGCTTGACGGCGCCGGCCCGCAGCGGGGCGGCAAGGCTCAGCAGCAGGGGCCACTGGTCGGCCGGCAGATCGACCGCGTCGAGCGCCAGGCCGCTGGAGCCGGCGGCCGGCACGGGCGCCAGGACCGCGAAGCGGCAGCCGGGATAGCCGAGGACCTCCCCGGCGGCCGTGACGGCCAGGTCCACCGTGTACCAGCCCGGCTCCAGGTCCGGCAGCTCCAGCCGTTGGTCGGGCGAGACGTCGGCCGGCGGCGGGCGGAGGATCCGCTGGGCCTTCGCCTGCCCATCGGCATCGCGGACCGTCAGAACCGCTGTCATCTCCTGCGGGTCGAGGCCCTCCAGGCGGGTGATCAACGCCGGCCGGACGCCGGGTCCGAAGACGTTGGCGGGCACGTCGGTGCCGACGGTGATCCGCGGCAGGCGGTAGACGGCCAGGTCGTCCCACCAGCACGCGCCGGTGATGTCCTGGCGGTCCAGCGCCCGCTGGTGGGGCGGCTGCCACACTTCGCCCTGGACGAGGCTCAGCGTGATCCACAGCGCCGCCGCCTCCGGGTGGCTGCCGCGCAACGCCACCTCGAACCGCTGCCACCGCCCTTCGGCGGGCCCGCCGCGTTCGCCCAGCGGGATCGACGCGCGGTGCGTCCCGGCGAGGGGGCGGCCCTTGGCGTCGACGAACACCAGGTGGGCCTGGGCGCGAGCGGCCGAGAGGCCCTCGGTGCGGACGTAGCCGACCAGCAAGTGGTCGCTGTCGGGCGCGGCCGGGACGCCGTCGGTGAAGGTGTAGGCGACGTTGCCGCCGTTGAGGGTCATCGAGAAGCTCGTCTGCCCGTCGTGAGCGTGGGCGTCGGTGAGGCTGGCGCGGAGGTAGCGGGGGAAGCGGATGGCCGGGTCGAGGCTGACGCCGGGGATCGCCGAGGCGTACCAGCCGCGGGGCAGATCCTGGCCGGTGGGCCGCTCGCTCTCGAAGTCGAACGACGCGGCCAGGCGGTGGATGCCCTCCGGGGCGGACGCGCGGGCGGGCGCCCAGGCCCACCCCGCCGCCAGCAGCGCCAGGATCCACGCGCATCGTGGCCGCATCCGTGCCATAGTCACCTTATCGGAGCCTCCTTCAGCGGGCCTTGAGGCCGCTGAATCAAGAGGTTGCGTCGCTGTCCGTCTCCGGCCCGCCCGACCCGTCCGCCGCGTCCGTCCCGTCGGACTGCTCCGACCCCTCGGCCGCCTCGGCGGCGTCCGACGGCGCTGCCGCGGGCTCCTCGGTCGTCTTTCGCCGCTGGACGGCCTCGGCGCCGAGGGCCAGTTCGTCGGCCTTGGGCAGGTCCTTCAGGCTCGCCAGGCCAAAGGCCTCCAGGAACCGGGTGGTCGTGCCGTACAGCATCGGACGGCCGATCTCTTCGGCCCTTCCGACGATCTTGACCAGGCTTTTCTCCATCAGGCTGCGGAGCATCTCGCCGCTGGCGACCCCGCGGATGGCCTCGACGTCGGCCCGCAGGATCGGCTGGCGGTAGGCGACGATGGCCAGCGTCTCCAGGGCCGACTGGGAGAGCTTGTTGGCGCTGCGGACCTTCAGCAGGCGGCTGAGCACGTCGTTGTACTGGGGCAGCGTGAGCATGCGGTACCCGCCGGCCTGGGCCTCGATGCGGAAGGAGCAGCCCATCCGGGCGTAGCGTTCGTTGAGGCTGTCGATCGCCTCGCGGGCGGCCTTGCGCCCACCGGGCAGGTCGGCCACCTCGGCGATCTTCGCCGGCGAGAGGGCCGCGTCGGTCGTGAACAGAATCGCCTCGACGGTCGCCAGGTCGGTCGCGTCCAGGGGCGCCGCTTCGGCGTTCCCGCCGGCCGCCTCGGCGTCGTCGGCCGGGGCGTCCGGCTCGGTCGGTACGGTGGCTTCGGTGTCGGTCATGAGGGCATTCTACCCATTCGGCCGATGCGCTCAACGGTCTGGTCCCCAGCCTCCGCGCTTGACACACCGGTCGGTCGGGCCAACAATCGGTCGGCCATGCAACGCATCTACGTGATCACCGGCTGCACCGCCAGCGGCAAGGCGTCCCTGGCGACGGCGTTGGCGCGCCGGTACGGGGGGCAGATTCTAAGTGTCGATTCGATGAAGATCTACCGCGGGATGACGATCGGCACCGCCAAGCCGTCGCCGCAGGTGCTGGCGGAGATTCCCCACCACGCCATCGACGTGGCCGACCCGTGGCGGGGCTGCTCGTTCACCGTCGACGACTACCGTCGCCTGGCCGACGACGCCATCGCCTCCATCGCCGCCGCCGGCGACACGGTGATCGCCTCGGGCGGGACGAACCTGTACCTGAAGATCCTGCTGGAGGGGATGTTCGCCGGGCCGGGCGAGTCGAAGGAGATCCGTGCGGCCCTCAAGGCCCGCGCCGCCGCCGAGGGCGTCGCGGCCCTGCACGCGGCGCTGGTCCGGGTCGATCCCGCCGCCGCCGAGCGGATCCACCCCAACGACGAGCGGAGGATCATCCGGGCGCTGGAGGTCCACGAACTGACCGGGCGGCCCATCAGCGAACTGCAGACGCAGTGGGACCGGCGGAGCCGCCGCTACGACTGGCGCATGCTCATCCTCCGCCGCGGGCGCGAGGACGGCAACCGGCGGATCAACGCCCGCGTCGCGCGGATGATCGAGCAGGGGCTCGTCGAGGAGGTCCGCCGCCTGGTGAGCGACCCGCGCGGGCTGAACCACCAGGCCGCCGCGGCGCTGGGGTACGCGGAGATCATCGCCCACCTGGAAGGCCGCTGGTCGCTGGACGAAGCGGTCGAGCGCATCAAGATCAACACCCGGCGGTTCGCCAAGAACCAGCGGACGTGGCTGAAGCGATTCACCGACGCGCGCGGGCTCGACCTCGAGGCCGACGCGACCGTTGAGGGCGTCCTGGACCGGGCCGGCGAACTGCTGGAACTGGGGTAAGCGATGACGGTGGGCCACTACCTCCTGACGAACCTGCCGGCCCTGGCGG
>JAAYZK010000226.1 GCA_012514895.1 Planctomycetota bacterium
ACGTTGATCGAGCTGCTGGTGGTCGTCGCGATGATCGCGCTGCTGACGGGCCTGCTGGTGCCCTGCCTGGGCATGGCCAGGGAAATGGCTCGCCGCGCGATGTGCGCGGGCAACCAGCACCACATCTACGTCGCCATGAACATGTACCTGGTCAAGCACCGCTCCCTGCCCCCGCTGACCCGGTCGCCCGACATCGTCGTGCCCCCCGAGGGCCAGGCGGGCCTGACCAACGAGCAGTTGCAGCGGACCCCGTGGGACCTGTTCCCCGTGATCTATCACGGAAACAACCTCGGACCCGAGCACAGCCGCTTCACCAACTTCGGTCCGCTGTACGAACAGGGCTACGTCGAGGACATCCGGCTGTTCTTCTGCCCCTCGCAGACACACCCGGACTTCCGCTACGACACGCCCACCAACCCCTGGCCGATCGAAGACCCCCATGCGATCGAGGCCGATTTCAAACGCTGGAACCACGTCTTCAGCAGTTACGGCCGTCGCCTGGGGCTGTCGAACATCAGCTTCGACACCGTCGAACCCCGCACCGCCATCCTCTCGGACGTAGCGATGTTCCCCTGGTACACCGCCACCCACCACGGCGACGCGGGCTTCAATGTCCTGACCGCCGACGGCGGCGTCCACTGGAACGACGATCCCTGGTACCACACGCACTCCGAGGAATACGAGGAGTACAGTTTCTTCGACGCCATCCGCCACTGCATCGACGTCTTCGACCGCCTCAGCGGGATCCGGCGATGAGACCGCAGGTGCGATAACCCCACCGCGACCCGCAGCCCCGCCGGCCTCCACCGGCTTCACTCCCCATCTACCGCGAACGTGCTCACCACCGGCCGTCCGTCGACGACCGTCACGGTGACGGCCCCGTCCTCGCTGGTGGCGACGAAGCGGCGGTTGACGGCGAGGGTCTCCAGCTCCCGCACGGCCCCGTCGCGACGGGGGGCGGAGGAGCGGATGACGACGGCCGGATCGACGGCGGCGACGAAGGCCTCCAGGGCCGGCGTCGCCGAGCCGTGGTGAGGCAGGATGAGCACGTCGGCGGCCAGGGCCGCCGGGTCGAGGTCCAGCAGGAGCTGCTGGCCGAGGTGCTCGATGTCCCCCGGCAGCAGGAAGCGGACGCCGTCGCAGTCGAGCCGCAGGACGAGCGACCCGTTGTTGGCGTTCAGGGTGTCATAGCCCGCGGCAGCGGGGGGCCACAGGCACGTGACGGTAGTCCGGTCGTCCAGGCGGACCTGCCGGCCCCGCGCGAGCCGGCGGTGGCGGGTCGAGCGGCGATGGACGCGATGGAGCAGGTCGGCGACGGGGCCGGCCGGGTCGCCGTCGTCGAATCGGTCGTGCGTGACCAGGACCGGCAGGCCCTCCTCGTCGATCAGGGCGGGCAGGGCGTTGTAGTGGTCCAGTTCCGCGTGGCTGACGAACGCCGCGATCGGAGGCGGCCAGCGGCGCTGCCGCAGGCAGGGCCGCAGCACCTGGCTGTAGGGGTCGGTCAGCGAACGGCTGCCGGCGTCGAAGAGGACCGTCCTCCCGGACGGCGTCCGCAGAACCGAGCACAGCCCGTCGCGGACGTCCAGGACCGTGAACACCGCCTCGCGCGGCCGCGCGTCCATCTGCGTCGCGGCGACCAGGATCGTCGCGGCGCCCAGGAGGAAGACGGCGGCCCATGCCCGCGACAGGGCGAGGCGGCGGCGGTGCGCCGCCGCCACGATGGCCCCGGTCGCCAAGGCCGCCGCCCACGCCGGCACGGGCCGCAGCTCGATGCACGGCCCGAGCCGCCCCAACTGTTCGGCCGTGACGGCCAGCAGACCCGTGAGGGCGTCGGCCAGCCCCCCCAGGCCCGCCGACAGGTTCGCCAGCCACAGCGAGCCGACCAACTGCACGTAGCCCGTCACCAGCGTCGCCGTCATGATCGGCAGCAGCAGCAGCGTGGCCAGCGGCGCCAGCGGCGTGAACACGCCGAAGTGGTACGCCACCAGCGGGGCCCCGGCCAGCCACGCGGCGACCGAGACGCCCACCGAGTTGGCCACGAACGGCAGCCCCACGCGCCACCACCAGCGGCGCAGGCGTTCGTCGCGGGTGAACACGATCAGCCCCGCGCGGGCGAGCCAGCGGCCGAACAGCCACCGCCGCACCGGGCCCAGCAGCAGGGAGATGCCCGCCACCGCGACGAAGCTCAACTGGAAGCCGGGGCGGAACAGGTCGACCGGGTCGGCCACCAGCAGCACGATGGCCGCCGCCGCCAGGAGGTTCGTCCCATTGGCTGGACGGCCCAGAATCACCGCCAGGCAGTACCCTGCGGCCATGATGGCCCCCCGCAGCACCGGCGCGCGGGGCTCCATGGCCAGCAGGTAGACCACCAGCAGGACCAGCACGATGCCGGCCGACCACCGGGGCGACGCGTGCGCCAGACGCAGGATCAGGTACGCCAGGCCCAGCAGGATACCCAGGTGCATGCCGCTGATGCTCAGGAAGTGCGCCACCCCCGAGCGGACCATCGACTGCTGGAGGTCGTACAGTTGTGCGGGCCGGTGCCCAAGCACCAGGGCCCCGAGGATCATCCGTCCGTGGGGTTCGGCCCCGGCTCCCAGCCGCCGCCCCGCGATGGCCCGCAGCCGCCACAGCAGCCGCGACGGGCCGCGCGGCGGGGGCGACAGGGCCGTCACGGCCTCGGGCGCGGGCGCCGACAGTTGCACGAGCACCCCGTCGCGGCGGGCCTGGTCCCGCCGATCGCGCTGGCCGGGGTTGCTCGCACCGCCCACCAGCGACAGCCGCCCGGCGATCCGCACCTGCTGGCCGGCCGCCACGTCCGTCCCGTCGCCGTCGATGCGGACCTCCACGCGCCCGCAGCACGGGCGGGGGCCTGCGAGGGTCGAGACCGACTCGGCCTCCAGCAGGTAGTGCGTGAGGGCGGGGCGCTCCCAGGCGGCGAAGGACGTCGCCGGCCCGACGGCCTGGCACTGCGGGACGGTCAGCACCCGCCCGGTCACCGTCGCCAGCGCCGAGCGGCCGGCCGGGCAGAACCCCGCCAGGTGCCCCGCCGGGACGCGGTGCCACGCCGCCGCGCCGCCGCCCGCGCCGGCCAGCACGATCGCCGCCGCCAGGGCGATCCGCCCGGCCTCGGGCTCCCGGCGCGCCAGCACCAGCGCCGCCGCCCAGGTGCCGGCGGCCCCCAGCAGCCACAGCGCCGCCGGCGCCGGGACGTAACGGCCCGCGACGATCCCGCCCATCAGCAGCAGCGCCGCCGGTACCAGCGGTGCCGGCGCGGCAGATGTGTCGGTCGACGATTCCATCGTCACCCCGGGTAATCAGACGGCCGGATGATACGCCATGGGCGGCGTCTTGGCCACAGGGATCAGGCCAGCGAGATCGGGTCGACGTCGGCGATCAACTCGGCCTGGATCTGGCGGCCCAGGTCGTCCATGAGGGGCGCCAGGCGGTTCTGGATGGCGCCGGCCGTCGGGCACATCAGCAGAACGTGGCGGCGGAACTGCTTGCGGATGCGGACGATGGGGGCGGCCATCGGCCCCATCATCGACACGCCCGCCCCGGGCGGGAAGATCTCCCGCAGCCGCGCGGCCAGCAGATCGGCGGCTTCCTCGCAGCGGGTGGCGTTTTCGTGGCGGACCAGCAGGCGGACGAGGCGCCCGTAGGGGGGCAGGTCGAACTGCTCGCGCAGGGGCAGTTCGTCGTCGGCGAAGCCGTCGTAGTCGTGGGTGACGGCCCGGCGGATGGCCGGGTCGTCGCCGTGGAGCGTCTGGACGATGACCTCCCCGCCGCGCTCGGCCCGCCCGGCCCGCCCGGCGACCTGGACGATCAATTGGAAGGTCCGCTCGGCGGCCCGGAAATCCGGGATCGTCAGGGACGTGTCGGCCGAGACGACGCCCACCAGCGACACCCGCGGGAAGTCCAGCCCCTTGGCGACCATCTGCGTGCCCAGCAGGATGTCGATCCGGCCGGTGCGGAAGCCCTCCAGCAGGCGGGCGAACTGGCCGGGGGTGGTCATCGTGTCGCTGTCCATCCGCGCGACGCTCGCCAGCGGGAACTTGCGGGCCAGCTCGTCCTCGATCCGCTGGATGCCCATGCCGAACAGCAGCAGCTTCTTCGAGCAGCCCGGGCACCACTCCGGCAGGGCGGCGGCGTGCTGGCAGTAGTGGCACTGGGCCAGTTGGATCGCCTGGTGGTACACCATCGCCCGCGAGCAGTCGGGGCACTGCATCTCCCACTGGCAGGACGGGCAGAACACGAAGCTGGCGTACCCGCGGCGGTTCATCAGCAGGATGATCTGCTGGCTGCGGTCCAGCGCGCCGGCGATCTTCGCCGTCAGCGTCCGGCCGACCAGCTCGATCTTCCCGGGCGTCAGGTCCCGCCGCAGGTGCACCAGGTTCAGGTGGGGCATGGGAAGCCCGCGCACCCGCTCGGGCAGGCGCACCAGCGTGTAGCGGCCGCGCCGGGCGTTCAGCAGGCTCTCCAGCGAGGGCGTCGCCGAGCCCAGGACGATCGGCACGCCGGCCAGGTGGGCCCGCTTGATGGCGACGTCCCGCCCGTGGTAGCGGGGGGCGGAGTCCTGCTTGTAGGAGCCCTCGTGCTCCTCGTCGACGATGATCAGCCTCAACGACCGCGTCGGGGCGAACACGGCCGAGCGGGGTCCGATCACCACCGACGCGTGGCCGTCGCGGATCTGCTGGTAGTAGAACGCCCGCTGGGCGTCGGTCAACTGCGAGTGGAGCACCGCCACGCGCGGCAGGCGGCCGGCGAGTCGCTGGAGCGTCTGGGTCGCCAGGGCGATCTCCGGCGCCAGGAGGATCGCCTGGCCCCCGTCGGCGATCGCGGCGCGGATCGCGCGGATGTACACCTCGGTCTTGCCGCTGCCGGTCACGCCGTGCAGCAGCAGGGGGGCGAAGCCCTGACCGAGACGACTGACGATGGCCCCGACGGCGGCCCGCTGGTCGTCGTTGAGGTCGAAGGCGTCGTCCTGGACGGCGTCGGAGAGGTCCTCCAGCACCACCGGGCGGGTCGCTGTCGTGATGAGCTTGCGGGCCAGCAGCCGCCGGACCGTGTCGGCCGCCGCCTGGCTGTGGCGGCGAAGCTGCTCCAGGGGCACCGCGTCGAGCCCCTGTTTGCGGGCCTCGAGCAGCTCGTCGAGGATCTGGCGCTGCCGCACGCCGAGCTGCCGGGGCCAGTCCTCGCGCTGGCAGGCCAGACGGACGACCGTCTCGGTCTTCGGCGCGTGTCTGCCGACGGCCGAGGGGACCATCGCCGGCAGGACCAACCCCAGTGGGGTGAGGTAGTAGTCGGAGATCCACCGGGCCAGTTCGAGCTGGACGGCGTCGAGCTGGGGCGCCGTGTCGACCCTCTCGGCGACATGCTTGAGGGCCCGCGTCGTGCGGGGCCGGCCCACGCGGACCACGAATCCCGCCGTCGTGCGGTTGCCCCGCCCGAACGACACCCGCACCCGCAGGCCGGGCTGCGGCGGCGGCCAGCCGTCCGGCCAGGCGTAGTCGTAGTCGGCCCAGACGTTCGCGGCCACCGCGACTCCTACCGCCGTCGCGGACGGCGTGTCAGGTGTCTGTTCGGTCTGTTCGCCGAAGAGCGTCCCGGGCTGTCGGTCCGTCGTGGTCATGGCCCCATCCTAGCCGGGCAGGGTGGAAAATCCAACACAAGCAGGTGCCTTCCTGGCATTGCCGGCCCCACGGGACGGGACCGCCGCTTTTTTCCCGGCCGGGCAAAACCCCGCTTGCATCGGCTCGGCCGATTCCACTAGACTGTCGGCGACGGCGGTCCATGGGGGCCGCCACGCGGTTGACAGACGAGGAGTGGACAATGCCTTACAAGATTACGGATGCTTGCGTAGCTTGCGGTGCGTGCGTGGATGCCTGCCCGGTCGAAGCCATCAAGGAAGGCGATCCGACGTACGAAATCGACCCCGATGTATGCATCGATTGCGGCTCGTGCGTGGACGCCTGCCCGTCCGAGGCGATCGAAGAAGCCTGACGCGCGTTCGGGGCAACAAGCCAAGGCCGCGGCGGCCCGAAGGGGTCGCCCGCGGCCTTTTGCGTTTCAGCTCAACTGATCCTGGAACACCGCCATCAACTGCCTGGCCGAGGCAGTCTTGGGGCCCGAGGGGGTCATCCACTTGCACGTGCCGTCCTGGTCGATCATCCTGTCCATGCGCTGGACGGCCAGGACGACCGAGGAGTGGTTCTTGCCCATGAAGCGGGCGATTTCGGGATAGCTCATCTGCGTGTGGCGCCGCCCGAGCGTCATGGCGATCATGCGGGCGAGGCTGACGGTGTGGGTCCGGCGGCTGGAGTGGATGTCGGCGGGGGTCACGCCGAAGTAGGCGGCCACGAGGGCCTCGATGTCGCCGAGGGTCAGGGCGCCGTCGGTCTGGGCGAGGTGTTCGGCCAGGGCGTCGGTGGCCATGTCCAGGGTGATGGAGGCCTTGGACAGCCCCGCCAGGGCCGTCAGCTTCACCAGGGCGCCTTCGAGCTCCCGCACGTTGCCGCGGATGTGCACGGCGATGTACTCCAGGACCTCGCGCGGGATCGCCTGACCCACCAAGGCGGCCTTGCGAGCCAGGATCTTCAGCCGCGTGGTGCGGTCGGGCGGATCCATCTTGACGACGCAACCGGCGACAAAGCGGCTGGCCAGGTGCTCGGAGAGCTGCCCCAGCATCCGGGGGTGCGTGTCGGAGGCCATGATCACCTGCTTGCCCGCCGCGTCGATCGTGTTGAAGGTGTGCAGGAACTCCTCCTGGGTCGCCCGCTTGGCGGCCAGGAAGTGGATGTCGTCGATCGCCAGCAGGTCCAGGTGGCGGTAGGAGGCGCGGAAGGCTTCGAGGCGCTTGGTCTTGATCGCCGCGACGAACTCGTTGGTGAACTGCTCGCCGCTGACGTAGCGCCACCGGACGGGCTTGCCCTTCCGCTGGCCGACGGCGTTGCAGACGCCCTGGAGCAGGTGCGTCTTGCCCACGCCGGAGGCGCCGTGGATGAACAGGGGGTTGTAGGCGGCGCTCTGCCCGCCGGCAACCAGCAGGGCCGCCGAATAGGCCAGTTGGTTGGACTGGCCCACGACGAACGTCTCCAGGCGGTTGCGCAGCGGCGGGTTGGCCGGCAGGTCGCCCCCGCGGGTCTCGCCGGTGGTGGTGCGGCGGACGCGGGTGGCCTGCTGATCGAGCTGCCGTTTGCGAAGCTGCTTGGAGAGGCTCGCGTCGACGCAGATCATCAGCGGCCGGGCTTCGCCCAGCCCCTGCGCGATGGAGGCTTCGACGTCGTCGAGGAAGTGGTTCTCGATCCACGAGGCCACGAACGGATTGGGCACGTTGAGCTTGACGTAATCCTTGTCGATATCCAGCCGCGTGGTCGATCGGAACCAGGCATTGAACCGCTGCGGTCCCAGGCGGGTCTCCAGCGTGTCGAGAATGGCTTGATGCCCGCTCTCCGTGCGCGCACCGGTACCAGCAATGGCCATTTTCGTTTCCCCGAATGCTATAGGACAAAGGCTATATGTCACACGACTTGACGGCCGGCGCCCCGTCGTGGGCAGATCCGCACGTCCAGCCCTCACATGGGCGTTCACCGATGGACAAGAATCTAAGTCGCGCGGCCGAATGCGTCAAACGGAAAGCCACCGGATTCTTATCCACAGGTTCCAATGTCAGAAGCGACGGGAAGTTGCTGCGGCGAATATTTTTCTGTCCACAGGTTGTCCACGCCGCGTTTCTGAGCAGGGGGTTACGCCCCTCGCGGGGGCGCCGCGGGGGGCGACTGGGCGGTCCGCACGTAGGCCAGGCGGCGGGAGGCTTCCACAAACCCAGCGTCGTCATAGATCTTCCGCGCGAAGTGGTTTGAGGCATCGACGGCCAGCGAGATGGCGCCGAAGCGGTCGGCGGCGGCCAATTGGGCCGCCCTGGCCAGCAGTGCGCGGCCCAGGCCGCGGCCGCGAAAGGCCTTGGCGACACCCATGTAAACGATTTCCGCGACGTTCTGCGTGGCGTTCTGGTTCAGCAGCACCACGCCGGCGGGTTGCCCGTCGACCAGGGCGAGCGTCCACAGGTCAGGGCGGAACACGCCGGCGGCCTTGTGGCCGGCCAGGACGTCCTCGGTGTCGCGAAGCCCTTCCAGGCTGGGGCAATCGAGGCTGTCGGCATAGCTGGCGACGATCGTCCGGGCGAACAGGTCGTGCGTCCGGGCGTTGTAATGGCGGAACGTCACTCCCGCGTCGGCCGGCGGGTCCTGGTGGCCCCGCAGGCACTGGCGCATGTAGATCAACTCGGCCAGCAGCCCGAAGCCGGCCTGTTCGAAGGCGAGGATGTCGCTGCGGGACGACGGCGGCAGCAGGGCCTGCACCAGCGTGGCGCCGTCGCGGCACACCCGCTCGGCCATCGCCGCCAGCAGGTCGGCCAGGGGTTCTGCGGGGATCAGGCCGGTGTCGGTGGTGCTGTGCAGCACGACCGCCGTACGCCCCGGCGAGCGGACCGCCAGCGCCGCGGCCAGTCCCTGGGCGCCCTGGCAGGCCCACCACAGGTCGTGGCCGGCCGGCACGTCGTCGTCCAGGTAGCCCCGCAGGGCGGCCACGCCGGCGGCGACGTCCGGGCCGCCCCGTCCGGCCCCGACGACCAGCGTCAGGGCCGATTCCAGGTGCTCCGACGGGACCGGCTCGACCCGCCAGTCGCGGGCGCCGTCGGCAACGGCGGACTGTTTTCGCTCAAACCTCATCCTTCCACTATACCTATCGTGCATCGGCCTCCCAAGCCGATAGGGAATCCCCTGGGGCGCCCATACGTTAGTGCCGTTGCGACGGGTTGTTGCGGCGGGGTTTTTGCGGGGCGAATCGTTGACAGCGCGCCGTGGCGGGCGTAGGATGGGAACGATGCTGCGTTGGTCTCGCCTGATCTGCAACCAAGGAGTCGCTGCTATGAAGCGTTGCGTTCAATGGACGGCCGTCGGTGTCTGCGTGGTGACGCTCGCCACTCTGTGGGCCTGCGCGGCGCCCCAGCCCAAGGTCATCCCGACGGAGTGGGAACTGGACATCCGCTACCAGGCGCCCCAGCCGATCCGCGTGAAGATCCCCGGCGAGGACCGCGTGGAAACCTTCTGGTACGTGCTCTACACGGTCACCAACCACACCGGCAGCGACCAGGTGTTCGTCCCGCAGGTCATGCTCTTCACCGACACCGGGCAGGTCCGCCTGGGCAGCGACGGGATCTACCCATCCGTCTTCGCCGCCATCAAGGCGCGCCATAACAACCCCTACCTGGAAGACCTGGCCCGCATCAGCGGCCGGATCCTCCAGGGCGAGGACAACGCCCGGGACGGCGTGGCCATCTTCCGCGACTTCGACCCGGCTGCCCGCACCGTGGATGTGTTCGTCGGCGGGCTCAGCGGTGAGACGGCCGTGGTGCAGCTGCCCAACAAGGTCCTCGTGACCGCGACGGACATCCGCGGGCGGACGACGCAGGAGCTGAAGGATCAGATCATTCTGCACAAGACCCTCCAGTTGACCTACGAGATCCCCGGCGAGGCCGACGCGCGGCTGACGACGCCGATGCGGCTGGCGCGGAAAGATTGGGTGATGCGGTAGGCCAGGAAGGGATTGACAGCCCCGGCCGCGTCCTTTAGAATTCGGTGCTCTTTTCGGTTCACGGACATGTAATGCCGCCAGCGGCGGCAGATGATTGCGAAGGTGATTCATGGCGCATAAGAAAGGTCAAGGGTCGGTACGCAACGGGCGGGACTCCAATGCCCAACGTCGCGGCATCAAGCTGTACGGCGGCCAGCAGGTCCGCACCGGCGGCATCATCGTCCGCCAGGTCGGCACGCCCTTCAAGCCCGGCAAGAACGTCGGGCGCGGCCGCGACGATACACTGTTCGCACTGGCCGACGGCACAGTGCAGTTCCGCAATCGCATGGTGGACGTCATCGTCCCCTAGACTGCGGACGCAGCGCGGCGGACGGCGCCGTCCGCCGGGTACAATAGTATGAACGGGAGAAGGATGGTCACCGGCCATCCTTTTTCTTTGCGGGGCAGCGGGTCACAGGCATGTTCATCGATCAGGCCATCATCCAGGTTGTCGGCGGGCGCGGGGGCGACGGCTGCATGTCGTTCCGGCGCGAGAAGTACATCCCCCGCGGCGGACCCGACGGCGGCGACGGCGGCGACGGCGGCAGCGTTTACTGCACCGTCGACCAGCAGCTCAACACCCTGGGGGCCCTGTCCGGCAAGCACGTCTGGAAGGCCTCCAGCGGCGGGCACGGCATGGGCAAGGACCGTCACGGCAAGAACGGCGGCGACGTCCACGTGCCCGTCCCGCCCGGCACCGTGGTCTACGACCACGAGCGGGGCACGCTGCTGAAAGACCTTACCGACCCCGGCCAGAGCATCTGCGTTGCCCGCGGCGGGCGCGGCGGGCGGGGCAACGCCTTCTTCAAGAGCGCCACCCACCAGGCGCCCCGGGAGTTCGAGCAGGGCGGGCCGCCCCAGCAGCGGGTCCTCCGCCTGGAACTGAAGCTCATCGCCGACGTCGGCCTGGTCGGCCTGCCCAACGCCGGCAAGAGCACGCTGCTGTCCCGCATCTCCCAGGCACGCCCCAAGATCGCCGATTACCCCTTCACGACCCTCGAGCCGCAACTGGGGATCGTCGATCTGCCCGACTACCGCCGCCTCATCGTGGCCGACATCCCGGGGCTCATCGCCGGCGCCCACGAGGGGGCCGGGCTGGGCGACGAGTTCCTCCGTCACGTCGAACGCACCCGCCTGCTGGTCCACCTGGTCGACATGGCCCCGCTGGACGGCGACCCGGCCGAGAACTACCGCACCATCCGCAACGAACTGGCCCTGCACTCCCCGGCCCTGGCGGCCAAGCCGGAGATCGTGGCGGCCAACAAGATGGACCTGACCGGCGCCGACGAGGCGCTGGAGGCCTTCGTCCGCGATGTCGGCGCCGAGGTGCACCCTATCTCCGCGGTGACGGGCCAGGGGCTGGGGACGCTGATGGAACGCCTATGGCACAAGCTTGAGGAGATACCGACATGACACCGTCGCACGCTCACGATCCCGATGCCGAGGGACTGCCGCTGGCGTACGTGCTGGCGGCCGACATCGGCAACACCCGCATTTCGCTGGGCGTGGTCCAGGGCGAGACGGCCTACGCGCAGGTGAGCGTCGCCCCCGGCGATCGCGCCGCCCTGGGCGAGCTGGTCAAGCAGATGTGGGAGGCGATGACCCCGCCGCGGCGGGTCGTGGCCTGCAGCGTCGCGCCCACGTCGCTGGAGGTCTTCCGCCAGGTCGTCCAGGAGGCCATCGACGAGCCCGTAGCCGTCGTCGGCGAGGACCTCCCGCTGCCCATTGCGGTGGGCATTCCCCACCCCGAGCGGATCGGCACCGACCGGCTCTGCTGCGCCGCCGCCGCGTACGGCCGGCTGCAGCAGGAGTGCGTCGTGGTCGACCTGGGCACCGCCATCACCGTCGACTGCGTCAGCAACGAGGGCGTCTTCCTCGGCGGGGCGATCCTGCCGGGCATGCGGATGCAGGCCAGGGCGCTGCACGAAGGGACCGCCAAGCTGCCCGACGTCGAGCCGGCCGAGCCCGAGGGCGTCTTCGGTGCCAACACGGTCGAGGCGATCCGCTCGGGGATCGTCGCCGGCGTCCGCGGCGCGGTGCGGTCGCTGGTCGAGGCCTACGCCACCGAGTTGAACCAGTGGCCGATCGTCGTGACCACCGGCGGCGACGCGGCCCTGTTCGGCAACCCCGAGGGGATCGTCCAGGCCCAGGCCCCGCCGCTGTGCCTGCTGGGCGTCGCCAGGGCCCTGTACCAGTCGCTGGTGGAGAACGACAGGCCGTAGGCTGCAGGAACGGCCGCGGCGGCGGACGAGCTGACATGACGGGTCCAAATGCTACGACGGCGGCACTGACGACACCGGGCGGCATGGGGGGCATCGCCGTGATCGTCGTGCAGGGTCCCGACGCCGGTGCGGTGGTCCGGCGGGTGTTCCGCCCGCACCGCCGGCCGCTGGAGTCCCTGGAGCCCGACCGCCTGTGCCTGGGGTCGCTGGTCGACGGCGGCGAGGTGCTCGACGAGGCGCTCGTCACATTCACCCCCGCCCCCGACGGCACCCGCGCCGAGATCAACATCCACGGCGGCCCCCGGATCGCCCAGCGGGCGCTGCTGCTGCTGGAGCGCGAGGGGGCCGCCGTCGTCGAGCCTGACCCGCTTGGCCCGATCGACCCGGACCACTGGCCCCTGGCGGCCGGAGGGCTGAACAACCCGGCGATCGGCCGCGAACTGCTCCAGCGGCTGCCCCGGGCGATGACCGCGGGCGTCGTGACCTGCCTGACCCGCCAGTGGTCGGCGGGGCTGAGCCGTCTGGCGCGCGACGCGATGGAGGACCCCGGCGCGCGGGCCGAGGACCTTGCCGCGGCGGCGGAGCGCTACGAGGCGATGCGCGTGCTGCTGGCGGTCCCCGAGGTCGTCCTGGCCGGCCCCCCCAACGCGGGCAAGAGTTCGCTGGCCAACGCACTGGCGGGTCGGGCGGCGTCGATCGTAACGGACCAGCCGGGCACGACCCGCGACTGGGTCCGCACCCTGGCCGATCTGGGCGGGCCGCCCGTGTGGCTGACGGACACCGCCGGCCTGTGGGCGCCCGACGACCCGATCGACCGCCTCGCCGTCGATCGCGCCTGGCAGCGCGTGGACCGGGCCGACCTGGTGGTGGCGGTCTTCGACGCGTCGGCCCCGCCGGCGGCGGAGGATCCGCATTGGACGCGCCTGCTGGCCGAGCGGCGGGTCCTGGTTGTCGCCGGCAAGATCGACCTGGCCCCCGCGCCGCCCGGCGTCCTGGGGGTCTCAGCCCGCGACGGGCAGGGGTTGGCGGATCTCCGCCGTGCGATCTGCCGCCGCCTGGGCGCGGGCGACCTGGACGGCGACGCCCCCGCCGCCTTCACCGAGCGCCAGGCGGCGCTGCTGGCGACGGCCGCCATCGTGGCACGCCAGGGCGAAGCGGCCCAGGCCCGGGCCCTGCTGACGGAGCTGCTCGAAGGGGGGGAGGGGTCAGCGGCGGCTGTCGAACAGCCATAGGGGCCCATCGAGCAGGAACGCGCATGGTCTCCCCAAGTCGTCTGCCCGGTCAGGGATCTGGGGGACGGTCGAGCAATCGCGTCACTCGCCGTCGGCGTTCCCCCCGGTGAGATCCCTGACGACCGCCTTGGCCGCCGCGCGGACGGGACCTTCGTGGTCGTCGATGAGGCGTTGGAGGGTGACGTGGATCCTGCCCATGGCGCTGCTCAGAACGGTGGCGTTGGAACCGGTGCGGGAGGCGAGTTTGCCCAGGGCCTTGGCGGCGTGGGCGCGGAGGGCGGCGTCGCCGGTGGAGGCGGCGTCCAGGACGAAGGGCAGGGCCCCCGTGTCGCCGACCTCGCCGGCGGCCCAGACCGCCCGGGCGCGGGCGCGCTGGTCGCCGTCGCGGTAGGCCTCGGCCAGGGCGTCGCTGACACGGGCCGGGTGGCACCAGCCCAGCGCCTGCATCGCCTCGGCGGCCTCGGTCCGCTCGCCGGCGACCACGAGCCGCACGTGCGAAACGAGCACCTCGCCCGGACCGGCCGGCGGGAGCGGCGGCTCGTCGAAAGGTACGTCGAGGGGCTCGGCGTCTTCAGCGGGCGCCTCGACCCTCGGCTGCGGCGGCGCGTGGCCGGCCAACGCGTCGTGACCCGCGGCCGTGATCTCCAGGACCGGGTAGCGCCCGTGCGTCGTCTGGGCGAGCAGCCCCTCGGCCAGCAGGCTGCGGATGGTCTCCCGCACCTCGGTCTGGGGCCGGCTGATCCGCCCGTAGACGTCCAGCCGGTCGGCCCCGCACGGGGCGATCCACTTGGCGTTGGAGCCGGTGAGAATCTCGGCGACCTTGGAGATCCCCAGCGGCGTCGGCAGCGCCGCCACGCACCGCAGGGCCGCGCGGCGGACGTCCATCGGTCCGGCGGGGCCCGCCGGCGACGAGGGGGGCGTCCCCCGCAGGTCCTCCAGGTCGATCTGCTCGACCGCGTCGCGCCCCGCGCCGGTCAGTTCGAGCGTCGGCCGGTCGAACTCGCCCGCCTGGCGCAGGTAGTTCTCCTCGACCAGTTGATCGATGACGACCCTGGCTTCATCCTGCCGGCAGGCGGCCAGGTTGTAGGCGATGTTGCGGTCCAGGCCCCACTGCAGCAGCTTGCTGTCGCGCGAGCCGGTGATGACCTGGGCGATGCGGCCGACTCCCAGCGGGAACCGCAGGTCGCTGACGCACAGCAACGCGGCGGCGGCGGTGCGGCCGTGGCGGTCGAGGATGCTGTCGCCGCGGGGGCATGCGCCGCCGTTGTCTTCGCAGCGGTCGCACGTGCCGCACTTCAGGTCTGTCGTCTCCCCGAAGTACCGCACGACATGGGCCCGGCGGCAGTCGCGGCCGTGGATGTAGCCCTCCATCGCCGCGAGCTTCTCCTCTTCCAGGCCCCGCAGGAAATCCTGGCGCTCCCAGTCGATCTTCGCCTCGTCGAACGGAGGCGGCCGGTCCATGAGCTTCTGCACGCCGCGGCCCCGGAAGGGCGGGTGGTAGGTGAGGTGCCCGGCGTCATTCAGCGCGCCCAGGGCCCGCTGGACCTGCGCCGTCGTCAGCCCCGCGGCCTTGGCCAGGGCCTCCAGGTCGACCGACAGTTCCCCGGGCGTCTCCAGGTCGCCCGCGATGGCCAGCGCCTCGAAGACGCTCCGCTGCACCTTGCCCCGCAGGGCCGGCAGGATCTGGGCGCCGGGCCGGTCGAGCTGCACGGCCGCCGTGGCATCCCCGTCCAGGGCCCGGGCGATCCCCGCCTCCGACAGCAGCCGCAGGGCCGGGCCGATCTGCCCATCCTTGACCGGCTCATCGCACGCCTCGGCGATCTGCCGGTAGGTGGCCATCAGGGGGTTGTCCGGCACGGCGTACAGGGCGTCCATCACGCTGGCGACCTGCTCGCGGCTGGGGTAGCTCAGGTCGATGAAGAACTCCCGCAGCGACCGGTCGGCGGCGCTGTACAGCAGAACGCACCGGCTGGGCTCGCCGTCGCGGCCGGCGCGGCCGATCTCCTGGTAGTACTGCTCGATGGACCCGGGAAAGTGGTAGTGCGCCACGAAGCGCACGTCCCGCTTGTCGATGCCCATGCCGAACGCGACCGTCGCGACGGCGATCCGCGCCCTGCCTGTGAGGAACGCCTCCTGCGCCGCCGCCCGGTCGCCGCCCTCCATCCCGGCGTGGTAGACCGCCAGGGACGGCTCGATCGCCGACAGGGCGCCGGCGACCTCCTCGGCCTTCCTGCGCGTCCCCACGTAGATGATGCCCGAGCCCTGCTGGCGCGTGATCAGGTCGGTGAGGACCTCGATCTTGGCGGCGTCGCCCCGCGTGCGGACCACCTGCAGGGCCAGGTTGGGCCGGTCGAACCCGCGGACGTGGACCTCGACCTCGGCCGGCTCCAGCCCGAGGGCCCGGACGATGTCCTCCTGGACCTTCGGCGTGGCCGTGGCTGTCAGCGCCGAGGTGGGCGGCGAGCCCATGAGCTGGCGGAACTGCTTCAGCCGGCGGTAGTCGGGACGGAAGTCGTGGCCCCACTCGCTGATGCAGTGCGCCTCGTCGACCGCCAGGCGGGCGATGCGGACCTGCTGGAGCATCCGGACGAACGACGACGAGCGGAACCGCTCGGGGGCGACGTACAGCAGGCGGATCTGTCCGTCCAGGCACTGCTGGATCACCTGCTGCTGCTGGTCGGGGCTGAGGCTGGAGTTGATCAGGGCGGCGGCGGCGCCCTTGCGGCGGAGCTCGTCGACCTGGTCCTTCATCAGCGCGATCAGCGGGGAGACCACCAGCGTCAGCCCGTCGGCCAGCAGGGCCGGGAGCTGGTACAGCAGGCTCTTGCCGCTGCCGGTCGGCATCACCACCAGCAGGTTTCGCGCGGCCAGGGCCGAGGCGACCACCTGCGCCTGGCCGTCGCGGAAGTCCGCGTGGCCGAAGGTGTCGCGCAGCACCGGCCGGGCACGCTCCAGCGCGCGGGCCCCATCGTACTGGCCGCCGGGATCGCTCATGCCCCTGAGCCTACCAACCGCTCCCCCCGGCCGCAAGACGAAGACCCCGGCGCCCGCGGCCGAACAATCCGCCCCGGCGAGCTTGACCGTGACGGGCGACGGGCCTATCCTACGGCCGGACCGACACCACGGACGGCATTGGGAGACCTGAGGCGATGGCACTGCAGAACTGGTCGGACGAGATCGTGATGGCCGAACTGGCCGAAGAGCCGAGTTTCACCGAGGATCTCACCGCGCTGATGGCGGAGATGGAAGACAAGCCCCGCCACGTCGTGCTCAATTTCAGCGCGGTGGACTTCCTCAACAGCTCCAACATCGCCCGGCTCCTGAAACTCCGCAAGACGCTCCTGTCGGCCGACCGGAGGCTGATCCTCTGCGCCATCAACACCCAGGTGTGGGGTGTGTTCCTCGTGACGGGCCTGGACAAGGTCTTCGAGGTCACCGACGACACCGCCACGGCCTTGGCGGTGCTGCAGTTGGGCGAGCGGTGAGAACCGCAGGCCGCAGGAGCGACCACGGCCGAGGGCTTCGGGTGCTCTGCGTTGTCGCCGTTCCTTCAGCCTGCGGCTTTTGGGATGGAGCGATTCGATGGCCGAGCCCAGAACCGGCGTGCCGCTGACGGATGTTCAGGGCATCCTGCCGATCCTCAACCGCATCGCCCTGTTCGGCGGCCTGACCGATGCGCAGCTCTACGCCGTGTTCCGAAGCCTTCTGCACACGCATTACAGCCGGGGGGAGTTCATCTTCGAAGAAGGTGACCAGCCCAGCGAGATCTACATC
>JAAYZK010000227.1 GCA_012514895.1 Planctomycetota bacterium
CGATCGTCGGCTTGTCCAGGTAGTCCGGGCGCCGGGTGACGCGGAGGATGATACGGCCGATCAGGCCGATGACGAAGCTCATCGCGAACAGCGGGATGGACACGTTCGGGAAGATGTCGTTGACCAGGCCGTTGACGAGGTAGGCCACCAGCACCGTGAACAGGATGACGCCGATGTGCAGCGCCATCGGCTCGATCGAGGAGGGGTTGGTGGTGGCCCGGCCGATGGACGGGCGCTCCTCGAGGTTCTTGATGTAGCCGGTGCGCATCTCGTCGGGAAGCTCACCGTCGGTGAAACCGGACGCACGCCCGGTGCGCATGCCCCAGTTCGAGACGATGACACCGCCCACGATGGCGGCCAGCGTGCCGACCGTGGCCGAGGTGAAGCCGAGTGAGCTGGCTTCCACGGCGCCGGCTGCCTCCAGGGAGGTGCCGACCGCCGCCGCCGTGCCGAAGCCGCCGACGAAGCCGACCGGCAGCATCATGCCGAACCAGTTTTCCGTGCCGAAGACCGGCTGGAAGAGGTACACGCCCAGCAGGATGAAGATGCCCCACTGCGCCATGAACATGCCGGTGGAGTAGCTCCACATGTTGCGTGCGCCCTTGGTGACGGTGCCGCCGAGGTCCATGGAGTAGGCCATCGCCGCGAAGACGACGGCGATGAGGATCGTGGTGTAGGTGCCGATCTGCTCGGAGAACCCGATCCAGCCGAGCACCTCGGGACCGAGCGCCAGCCCCAGGAGACCGGCCGTGATCGACGCCGGGAGCAGGAGCTGCTGGAATATTTTGACGCGGTTACGGAGGAAATTGCCGATGATCATCAGCAGGGAAATCCAGCCGACGTCGATGAGCATGTTGTACGGCGTGTACTCCACGCTAAACACCTGCCTTCACATAGAGATAGAAATTCTGGGGGAGAACGCTGGGCTCATACTAAGTGATGCCTGGGTTTTGTCCGGCTGCTTACCCCCAGGCGACAATGATGACGCATCACCAACGTCGGGCGGGGCGGGTAGAGTGGGGCCCATGACACCTCATTTCCCGGCACTGATCATCGGGGCCGGCCAGGCGGTCCTGGCCGCGGCCCATGAACTCGCCCGACGCGGGCTCGTCCCGGGCGAGGGCTTCGTGGTCCTCGACGCCAACGAGGGCCCCGGCGGCGCCTGGCGCCACCGCTGGGACTCCCTGACGCTGGGCAAGGCCCACGGCATCGCCGACCTGCCGGGCCTGCCGATGACACGGCCCGACCCGGGCGTGCCCGCATCACGGCTGGTCGCCGAGTACTACGGCGCCTACGAAGAGGAATTCGGCCTGCAGGTCATCCGCCCGGCCCGGGTCACGCGCGTGGAACCCGCGGACGAGGCCGACCCCGCCGGCCGGCTGCGGGTGACCAGCGGGGCCGGGGAGTTCACCACGGACGTGCTGCTGAACTCCACCGGCACCTGGGACAACCCCTACGTGCCCTACATCCCGGGCATCGAGGACTTCGAGGGGGTTCAGCTGCACACGAAGGATTACGTCAACGCCGAACAGTTCCGCGGCCGGAAGACCCTCGTGGTCGGCGGCGGCCTCTCCGCCATCCAGTTCCTGCTGGAGCTGGAGGACGTCACGGAAACGATCTGGGCGACGCGCCGGCCCCCGAACTTCACCAACCGCTGGAAGGACGAGGACAAGCAGTGGGGACTGGACGTCGAGGACGCCGTGCGGGACCGCACCTTCGCCGGCGAGCGCCCGGCGTCGGTGGTGCGCACGACCGGCATCGGCATGATCCCCGATTAC
>JAAYZK010000228.1 GCA_012514895.1 Planctomycetota bacterium
AACGCCGCAATGCGAGGGCCCAACCTTCGCATCGCAAACGGACGCTGGCGCGATTGCACGCACTCGGCCTATACCTGAAAGACTTGATCAAGTGTCAATGGAAGCCGTTGTAGCGTTGTAGTATTAGCTTCTCGCCTGCTCCTTGAGCTTCGTGAATACGTCGGCGAAGACCGCGTTGCGGTTGCAGTCCATCGCCACGCGCATCAGGGGGCTGAAGGGGGCCGGCGACCAGGTGTGCTGGTCGGTCAGCACCGGCGTGTGCACCAGCGTCGAACGCAGCCACGACGGGTTGACCAGCCACGCGACGGGCGCCAGGTCCCAGATCTCCTTGGCGGCGGCGAAGTGATTCGGACGGAACGCGCAGAACCGCTCGAAGAGGAACCGCCCGATCGATCCGGCGTCCCCCATATCCATCGTCAGCTCCCCCACCGTCGTGCGCAGGAGCTGCGCCACGTGCGTGCAGGGCACGTGGACGAAGGGCACGCCGGACTGGAGAATCACGCGGCTGGCGTGGAGGTCCTGGCTGAGGTTGAACTCCCTGGCCGTGTGCCAGTAGTGCGGCTGGCCGGCCAGCCAGACGACGACGATCCGCTCGACCAGGCGCGGTTCGATCAGCAGCGCCGAGGCGACGTTCGTGATGGCTCCGAT
Source organism: Planctomycetota bacterium (assembly GCA_012514895.1). Classification (GTDB taxonomy): domain Bacteria; phylum Planctomycetota; class Phycisphaerae; order SM23-33; family FEN-1343; genus JAAYZK01. The sequence continues at coordinate 649 of JAAYZK010000228.1, forward strand.
CGCCACCACGTACAGCGGACCGTCGCGGTCGGCCATCGCCCGGGCGACCAGGTCGCCGGCCGCGTCGCTGGCGACCGGATCGGCCGGGGCGGCCATCCAGCGGTCCGAGCCCCGGAAGACCAGCCCGTCCGCCCGGCGGCCCATCCGCTCCAACAGGCGGAGGATTTCCTCGTAGCTCTTAACCATCCCGTCGCCCGGCCCGGCCGACCGCTCATTGTGGAACGGGGCGGCATACAATGCCCGGACGGCCAACCGCTCCGGCGACAGCAGGGAGTAGACCACGGCGAACTGGTCGTCGATCTCGTTGTACGTGTCGGTGTCCACCACCATTTCCACCGGACCGGCCGGAGGGGCCAGGCGGGCCAGCCGCGTCGCGTCGTCAAGGATCGGGAAGTCCATCGCTGTCCTCAGATCGGCCGCGCAGGCCGCCCGGGTCCGACCCGGCCGCCGGCGCGGCGGTTGCCTCGCAGAGCAACCGTCGTACATCGGCCCCTCGTCCGATGCAAGGGCCCAGGTGCAGGTCCCGGGCCGCTCCCCCCCAGGAAACCGGATGGGACTTCTCTGCGGCCGCTCACACCGGAGGACGGTCGTAAGTACAGCCCAGCTCAGCTTCTGCGAGGATATGGCCGCGGGTGGATTCGTCGAAGGCGTCCCGGTGGACGGCGGCCTCCAGCCCCAGCGGCTGATCGAGGGCCAGCAGGCGGAAGACATAGGAAACCCGCTTGCCCGTCGAACCCAGGGGGCCGTCGTAACCGACGTTGCCCATGCTGTTTGTGCCATGCAGGGCCTCCGGAGGCTCGTCGGGATCCCGCTTGTGGCCGAGCCCCTCCGGCAGCTCGCGGCGCGTGGGGTCGATGCCGTACAGCAGCCATTGGGTGAACGGCGGCTGCGCCGTGGGCGTGGTGCACTCGAAGACCACCGCCAGTTCGGCCGTCCCGTCGGGGACATCCTCCCACGCCAGCGGCGGCGCGACGTTCTCGCCGTCGCGGGTGTACCTGGCGGGGATCTGTCCGCGGTCGTCGAAAGCCCTGCTGGTCAGTTTCATCAACGCCTCCTTCCGCCCGGCCACGGCCTGCCTCTGCCGTCCTGCGAACACCCGCCTCCCGCCTCCCGCGGCCCGCCGGCGGGGCAGCGGGAGCATCCCCGTCTGCGTGATAAGTATACGTCCACCGCCCCGCGCAAGCGGCCCAGACGGTGGCCGACACGCGGATGGCGGAGGAATGAGCTGTGACTGCTTGCCCGTCTTTTCAGACAGGCTGCTTGCCTGGACACGCAGACGGGCGAGGTCGTCCGCCTCGACGACGAGGCGAGGAAGGCCCCGACCCGGTTGCTCTTCTGAAGGGCGGACTTGCGTTTCTTCCTGCATCGGTCGGTATAATCAGCCCAGGCGGACGACGGTGAGTCCGCGGGGTCACTCGGGATCTTGAGGAGAGGAGGCAGACCATGTCCTTCATCTCGGCCTTCATCACGCTGTGCCTGGTGATCGACCCGTTCGGGTCGATTCCGGTGATCCTGTCGCTGGTGCCGCACGTCGACAACCAGCGGTGGCAGTACCGCCGGGTGATTCTGCGCGAGGGCCTGGTCGCCTTGGCGGTGCTGGTCGTCTTCCTGCTGGCGGGCAACCGCATCATGCAGGCGATGCACATCAGCCAGGCGGCCTTGAGCGCCGCGGGTGGAACGGTGCTGTTCATCGTGGCCATCCGCATGATCTTCCCCAGCCGCACCGGCGTGTTCGGCGGCGAAGAGCAGCAGGGCGAGGCGCTGATCGTGCCGATCGCCATCCCCCTGATCGCCGGACCCAGCACGATGACCACGCTGATGCTGATGGCCGCCCGCTGGCCGGACCGACTGCCGCAATGGGCCGCGGCCCTGCTGGCGGCGTGGGCTCTGGCGATGGTCACGTTCCTCAGCGCGCCCTTCCTCAGCCGCCTGCTGGGCCCGAGGGTCCTGGCGGCGGTCGAGCGCCTCATGGGGATGATCCTCGTCGCCGTCGCCGTCGAGATGCTCATCACGGGGGCCAGGCTGGCGGCCGGCCAGACGTGAAGCCGTTTCCCCCATAGCCGTTCTACGGGCCGCCGCGGCCGATTCCCCCCTCGCCCCGGTGGGCGGCGGGGGCTGCAGATCGAACGATTGGTCAGTGGCGCCGCGGCGGCCCAGGGGCCGCCGGGTGCATGGACCTTCAGACAGATCGGCCAGGAGCGAGCGATGGGTCCGACGCCGTTGAACGACCAGCAGATACACGAGCTTCGCCGGGCGCTGTTGGACCGGCGGCGCGAGATCGTCGGCGATTTCAAGGAGGTCAACGACGAGCAGCCCGGCTGGAACGCCGAGGAGGGCAGCATGCGCACGCGGCTGCCGACGCATCCGGCCGACGAAGGCACCGACGAGCACGGGCGGTCGACCGCCAAGCAGCTCGCCCAGATCGAGCGGGACCTCGTCTACGAGATCGACGAGGCCCTGCGGCGGATCGAGGACGGCACGTACGGCCGCTGCGAGGAGTGCGACCAGCCGATCAGCCTAAAGCGGCTGAAGGCGCGGCCGTGGTCACGCCTGTGCCTGGAGCATGCCGAGGAGGCCGAGAGATAATCGGCCGTGCGTTGACAGCCCCCGGGATAACAGGTAAGGTGCCCTGCCGCGGTCCGGACCGGGGCTTCTCGGGGACGGTGCAACCATGGAGCGGTGAACGATGGGCGACGATCACGACAATCCGCCGGCCAACGAAGGTCGCGTCGCGTCCGTGCGGAGCAGCGTGGTCGAGGCCCGCTTCCCCCGACGTCTGCCGCCGCTGCTGAACCTTCTGCGCGCCGGGGCCGACGGGAAGATCCTCATCGAGGTGGCCGGCCAGATCGACGACCAGACGGTCCGCGGGCTGTCGCTGACGCCGACGCAGGGCCTGGCCCGCGGGGACGTTATCATCGACACCGGCGGGCCCGTCCGCGTGCCGGTCGGCGACCGCGTCCTGGGGCGGATCTTCGACGTCTACGGTGCGACCCTCGACAAGGGCGAGCCGCTCACCGGCGAGCCGACCCGTTCCATCCACGCTCCGGCCGTCCCCCTCACCGGCCGCGCGACGACCGAGGAGGTCTTCGAGAGCGGGATCAAGGCCATCGACGTGCTGGCGCCGCTGGAGCGCGGGGGCAAGGCGGGCCTGTTCGGCGGGGCCGGGGTCGGCAAGACGGTCCTGCTGATGGAGCTGATCCACAACACCGTCGGCAAGCACCGCGGGGTGAGCATGTTCTGCGGCATCGGCGAACGCAGCCGCGAGGGCGAGGAACTCTACCGCGAGATGCGCGACACCGGCGTCCTGGACCACACGGTGCTGGTCTTCGCCCAGATGAACGAACAGCCGGGGGCGCGGTTCCGCGTGGGCCACACGGCGTTGACGATGGCCGAGTACTTCCGCGACGAGAAGCGCCAGGACGTGCTGCTGCTGATCGACAACATCTTCCGCTTCATCCAGGCGGGGATGGAAGTCTCGGCCCTGCTGGGCCGCATCCCCTCCCGCCTGGGCTACCAGCCGACGCTGTCGACGGAGCTGTCGGATCTCCAGGAGCGGATCTCCAACACGCGCTCGGCGGCGATCACGTCGATCCAGGCGGTGTACGTTCCGGCCGACGACTTCACCGACCCGGCGGCGGTGCACGTGTTCGGCCACCTGTCGGCCTCGATCGTCCTCAGCCGCGACCGTGCCAGCCAGGGCCTCTACCCGGCCGTCGATCCGCTGGCGACCACCTCGAGCATGCTCTCGGCGGCCGTCGTCGGCCGCGAGCACTACGACGTCGCCCGCGAGGTCCGCCGCACGCTGGCCGAGTACGACCAGCTCAAGGACATCATCGCCATGCTCGGGATGGAGGAGCTCAGCGAGAGCGACCGCGCGACGGTCCGCCGCGCGCGGCAGTTGGAGCGGTTCTTCACGCAGCCGTTCTTCGTCACCGAGAACTTCACGGGCCTGGAGGGCCGCTTCGTCAGCCGCCAGGAGGCCATCGACGGCTGCCGGCGGATCCTCAACGACGAGCTGGCCGACGTGGACGAGGACCGGTTGTACATGATCGGCGGGATCGACGAGATCCGGCCCGACCGGCAGGAGGCCTGACGATGCGGCTGCAGGTCCTGCTGCCGACGCGCGTGGAGGTCGACCAGGACGTCGCGGCCGTCACCGCCGAGGGCGCCGAGGGGTCGTTCACCCTCCTGGAACGCCACGTGGATCTCGTCTCGGCCCTGGGGCCGGGGCTGCTGAGCTTCCGGACCGTCGGCGGCCAGGAGACGTTCCTGGCCATCGACGGCGGCGTGCTGGTCAAGTGCGGCGACCGGGTGCGGGTGTCGACCCCGCGGGCGGTCCGCGGGTCGCTGGGCGAACTGCGGCAGGCGGCCGAAGAGGAATTCCGGCGCCTCAGCGAGCATCATCAGCAGGCACAGGCGGCGGCCGAGAAGATCCAGGCCGATTTCCTCCGCCGCTTCATCGAGCTGGAACACCGTGGATGACAGGCAGCCACCCCCCGGCGGGACCGACGACGACCGCTTCGACGAGACGGTCGGCCGCCGCGAGCAGCGCAAGGTCCGGGCCCGCCGGGACGAGGAGCGGAGCATCTGGTTCTGGCTGGGCATGATGGGCGTCGCCGGCTGGTCGGTGGCGATCCCGACGCTCCTGGGCGCCCTGGTCGGCGTCTGGCTGGACCGCCGGCTGCCCGGGCGGATCTCCTGGACGCTGACCGGCCTGCTGGTGGGCGTCGCCGTCGGCTGCCTGACGGCGTGGTACTGGGTCAAACGGGAATCGGAAGATGAGCTTTAGGGAGCGCCGATGGACGTCCGGATGCTGATCATGGGCCTGCTGGCCGGGGCCGCCGCCGCCGCGGTGTTCCTGGCGGGGCTGTGGTGGACGGCGCGGCGCCTGCCGCACGCCGGCAACGTCGCCGCTCTGTTCATCGCCAGCTTCGTCGTGCGGATGGGAGCCGTGCTGGCGGTCTTCTGGCTGCTGGCGCGGTCGGGCGAGTGGGAGGCCCTGGCGGCGGGGCTGGTGGGGTTCACACTGGTCCGCATCGCGGCGGTGCGGCAAGTCCGCGCCGGCGCGGGGAAGGATGCGCTCTGACGTGGGTGACCTGACGAGAATCTCGCCCGACGAACTGGTGTACTGGACGTGGGGAGCGTTCAGGCTCAACGCCACCATCGTCTTCACGTGGACCCTGATGGCGGTGATGGTGATCGGCTCGTGGCTGGCGACGCGACGGCTGCGGACGGACGCGGCGGTGCCCCGCTGGCAGGCCCTGCTGGAGCTGGCCGTCGAGGCGATCCGCGACCAGATCCGCGAGGTCACCCGCCAGGAGCCGCGCCCGTACATCCCGTTCATCGGCACGCTGTTCCTGTTCATCGCCCTGGCCAACACGCTGTCGATCGTCCCGGGTTACCTGCCGCCGACGGCGTCGCTGTCGACGACGGCGGCCCTGGCGATCTGCGTGTTCGTGGCGGTGCCGGCCTACGGGATGCTGTCCGAGGGCCCCAGGGCGTACTTCCGCAACTACGTCCGCCCCTCGTGGGTGATGCTCCCGTTCAACGTCATGGGCGAGCTGTCCCGCACGCTGGCCCTGGCGGTCCGCCTGTTCGGCAACGTCATGAGCGGGATGAAGGTCGCCGCCATCATCGTGGCGATCGTCCCGTTCATCTTCCCGATCTTCCTGCAACTGCTGGGGCTGCTGACCGGGCTGGTGCAGGCGTACATCTTCGCCATCCTCGCGGCGGTCTACATCGCCTCGGGCGTCCAGGCCAAGAAGAAGACGTGAAAGGAGTATCGTATGTCTGACCAGGCACTGATCGCCATCGTATCGGTCTTCACCGCCGGAATCACGATCGCCATCGGCTCGGTCGGCCCGGCCCTGGGCGAGGGGCGGGGCCTGGCCGAGGCCCTGCGGGCCATCGCCCAGCAGCCCGACGAGGCCGGGCGGATCACGCGAACGCTCTTCGTGGGCCTGGCGATGGTCGAATCGACGGCCATCTACTGCTTCGTCGTCTCGATGATCCTCCTGTTCGCCAATCCCTTCTGGACCGGCGGGCAGGGCCAGTAGCCCGGAGCGCACCATGATCGACTGGGTCACCGTCATCGCCCAGATCATCAACTTCGCCATCCTCGCGGTGCTGTTGAAGATCTTCCTGTACGACCGCGTCCTGAACGCCCTGGACAAGCGCAAGGCGACCCTCCAGGAGCAGTCCGACGACGCCCGGCGGCGGGCCGCCGAGGCCGACAAGCAGGCCGAGGACTATCGCGCGAAACGCCAGGACCTCGACGACCGGCGCGAGGAACTGACGCGGCAGGCTCGCGACGAGGCCGATCAGCTCGGCGATGAGCGGCGCCGCCAGGCCGAGCGGGACGTCGCCGAGCGCAAGCGCCAGTGGATGGAGGCGGTCGCCGACGAGCGCGACGCCTTCGTGGCCGACCTTCGCCGCCGGACGGCCGAGCAGATCGGCGCCCTGGCCGCCAAGGTCCTTTCCGATCTGGCCGACGCCGATCTCCAGCAGCGCGCGGTCGAGGTCTTCCTCCGCCGCCTGGAGGGCCTGGACGAGGGCGAGCGGAAGGATCTCCGCCGCGCCTTCGCCGGCGACGGCGCCGTCGAGGTCGCCTCGGCCTTCGACCTGCCCGACAGGCAGGCCAGGCGCGTCCGCGACGCCGTCGCCGCCCTGGCCGGCGGGAAGGCGGAGGTCCGTTTCGCGACCGACGGCGCCCTCGTGTGCGGCCTCCAGCTCCGCGCGGGCGGGCGGGCCGTCGGATGGAACATCGCCCAGTACGCCGAGGAACTGGCCGAGGACATCCACGAGGCCGTCGACGAACAGGTCCGCCGGATGCGCCAGGCCGAGGCGGAGGATGCCGAGCATGGCTGACAGGACGCCCGCCCTGCCCTCCGTCGCCGCCGACGTCGCCCGCGCCGTCGGCGCCGCCATGAACCGCGCGCCGGCCCTGCGGCCCCGGGAGACCGGCCGCGTCGTGACCGTCGGCTCGGGCGTGGCGACGGTGAGCGGCCTGCCGGGGGCGCGGTCGGAGGAGCTGGTGCGTTTCCCCGGCGGACGGCTGGGAATAGCGTTCGACCTCGACCGGGAGGCGCTGGGCGTGATCCTGCTGGACGAGGCCGAAGGCATCGGCGCCGGCGACGAGGTCCGCCTCACCGGGCGGGTGGCGGACTTCCCCGTCGGCGACGCCGCCATCGGACGCGTCCTGGACGCCTCCGGCCGCCCGCGGGACGGGAAGGGCCCCCTTCACGCCGCCGAGCGGCGGCCCGTGGAGAGCCCCGCGCCCGCCCTGCTCGACCGCGACCCCGTCGCCACGCCCCTGCAGACGGGGTTGAAGGTCGTCGACGCCCTCATCCCCATCGGCCGCGGACAGCGCGAGCTGATCCTCGGCGACCGCCAGACCGGCAAGACCGCTCTGGCCGTCGACGCGATCCTCAACCAGGCGAACTTCAACGTGCTGTGCATCTACTGCGCGATCGGCCAGCGCAACGCCTCGGTGGCCAAGGTGCTCGGACTGCTGGAGCGGCGCGGGGCGATGCGCTACACCGCCGCGATCGTGGCGTCCGGCGACGACCCGGCCGGCCAGCGGTACGTCGCGCCGTACGCCGCCATGACGCTGGCGGAGTACTACATGGCCCGCGGGCGGGACGTGCTGGTGGTCTTCGACGACCTGACCCACCACGCCCGCGCCTACCGCGAGCTGTCGCTGCTGCTCCGCCGCCCGCCCGGACGCGAGGCCTTCCCCGGCGACATCTTCTACGTCCACTCCCGCCTGCTCGAACGCGCCACTCGCCTGACCCAGGACCGCGGCGGCGGGTCCATCACCGCCCTGCCGATCATCGAGACCGAAGCCCAGAACATCAGCGCCTACATCCCCACCAACCTCATCTCGATCACCGACGGACAACTGTACCTCTCGCCCGACCTGTTCCGGCAGGGCCAGCTCCCGGCCGTCCACGTCGGCCGCTCCGTCTCCCGCGTCGGCGGCAAGGCCCAGTTGCCCGCCTTCCGCGAGACCGCCGGCGACCTGCGGCTGTCGTTCGCCCAGTTCGAGGAACTCGAACGCTTCAGCCGGTACGGCACGCGGCTGGAGGAGCGCCAGCGCCGCCGGCTCGAACACGGCCGGCGCGTGCGGGAGATTCTCAAGCAGCCCCAGGGCGAGCCGATGCCCGCGGCCGAGCAGGTGGCGGTCCTGCTGGCCGTCAAGGAGGGGCTGTTCGACGAGGTGCCCGTCGAGCGGATCTCCGACGCCGCCGACCGCCTGCGGGCGATGATGAAGGAACAGCTCCGCGACGTGGCCGAACGGATCGAGTCCGGCCAGAAGCTGCGCGACGAGGACCGCGACCGGCTCGGCGACGCCGGCCGCCAGGCCGCCGAGGCGGTCAGGCGCGAGGAGCCCCCCCATGGCCGGCATTGAGGAACTTCGCGACAGGATCGACTCCGCCGAAGGCCTTTCGCAGGTCGTCAGGACCATGAAGGGCATGGCGGCGGTCAACATCCGCCAGTACCAGCGGGCGGACGAGTCGCTGGCGGCGTATGCCGCGACGGTCGAGCAGGGCCTGCAGATCCTCCTGTCGACCGCCGGCGAGGCGATCCGCCTCCGCGAGGACGCCGGCGGTGCCGACGAGACGGCCCTGGCGGTGGTCTTCGGCTCCGACCAGGGGCTCGTCGGCCAGTTCAACAGCCGCATCGTCCGCCACGCCCTGGACGAACTGGACGCCCTGGGCCTCGGGCGGGACCGCCGGCGGGTCCTGGCGATCGGGCGGCGCCTGGCCGGACGGCTCGCCGCCGAGGGCGAGGACATCGTCGAGACGTTCGACCTGCCCCGCTCGGCCGACGCCATCGCCGGCCACACCCGCCGCCTCCTGCCGGCAGTGCAGCGCCTGCGCGACCGGGGCGCCGGCCGCGTCGTCGTCCTGCACCACCTGCCGGCCGACGGGGCCTCGTATCGCCCGGTGACCCGCCATGTGTTCCCGCTGTCGCTGCAGTGGCTGGCCGAACTGCGGGGCCGTCCCTGGCCGGGCCCGTCGCGGCCGATGGTCCGCATCGGCCCCGAGGCGATGCTGGCCCACCTCGTCGGCCACTACCTCTTCGTCTCGCTCTTCCATGCCTTCGCCGGATCGCTCGCCGCCGAGAACGCCAGCCGCCTGGCCTCCATGCAGGCCGCCGAACGCAACATCGACGACCGCCTCGCCGCCCTCCGCGCCACCTACCACCGCCAGCGGCAGAGCCAGATCACCGCCGAACTGCTCGACGTCGTCGCCGGATTCGAGACGGCCAGGAAGTGATCCGCGCAAAAACCCCGGAAACCCGGATTGACGGCCGGGGCGATCTGAGGTAAGCTTTTGTCCCAAGGAGGAGGATTGAATGCTCCGTCTTATTGTGTTTCTGTTCGTCTTGGCGGCCCTGGCCGCGGCGGCTCCGGCCGACATGCTTCTCAACACCAATCTTCTGGCCAACAGCGATTTCGAGTCCGGGCTGGACGGCTGGACGACCGACGGCGCCACCCTCCGCGCCGGCAACCCGGTACCACATGGCGGGGCGGCCTATCTCGCCGGCAGCGTCAACGGTCTGGCGACGACCGCGACATACCAGGTCATCGACCTGGCCGCCGGGGGCTTGGCCGATGACAGCCTCACCGCCCTCTTCGGCGGCTGGCAGTCCGGCTGGGAAACCCAGCGCGACAGCGGCCTGATCGCATTGGCCGCCCTCGACGCCGACGGCGCCATCCTCGCCGCGGCCGACACCGGCTGGTTCTACAGCAACCACACCTGGACCCTCCGCCAGAACGAACTGCCCCTGCCCGCCGGCACCGTGGCCCTGCGCTACACCTTCACCGCCCAGCGCTACGAGGGTTACAACAACGACGGCTACCTCGATGACGCCTTCGTCAGCATCGTTCCCGAACCGGCCACGCTGGCGCTGCTGGCCCTGGGGGCCGCGGCGATCGTGCGACGGCGGTAGGCTTGGCTGCTTCGCGTTCCTCCGTCGATCGGCACGCCCACCCGCCGCACGGATGCAGAGCTGCCCGCGCCTTCCCACGCGTCACGCCTGATCCGGTCCACTCGCCCGGTTCGCCGTCGTGGGCGAACGCCAGGGCCGTGGCGGTGTCGGCGGCACCGTAGCAGATGGCCAGGCGGCCGGTGCCGGCGCCGCACAGGGGCGCACCCCGATTCCGAGCCGGGCGGAGCATCTCCTTTGCAGGCCTGCGGGCTGCTTAGCGGCCGAAGTTCGTCTTCAGGATGACGAAGTCATCGAGATCGACGTCACCGTCGGCGTCGAAATCGCCCTGGTCCCACGCGGCGCCGGAGAGGGTGCCGAAGCTGGTCTTCAGCAGGACGAAGTCGTCGAGGTCGACGTCGCCGTCGCGGTCGGCGTCGCCGGGTTTGTCGGCCGAGCCGGGGCGGATCTCGACCGGGCCGCGATCGGGGATCGCGTCCAGGAGGATGTAGTCGCGATCGCCCTGGGCCGCCAGCGTAAAGCTGGTCGCCGCGCCGCCCTGGGTGGCGGTCGCGGCCCCTTCCCAGGCGTCGGGGAGGCGCAGCTTGATCGTCAGCGGGTGGTCGAAGATCTGGTCGTTCATGCGGTCGGAGATGTCGAAGGCGATGCGGGATTCGCTGTTCTCGACCATCGTGATCGTAGCCGAGTCGCGCTGCTGGCCGAAGCGGACGACGTCGATGAAGCTGGCCCACCAGATCAGGTGCCTCAGCGAGTCGATGTAGGCGAGGTGGCCCTCCTGGACGGCCTCGTCGCTGACGCCGTGGTAGTGCGTGCACAGCCACGCGCGCTTCCACTGGGGCGAGTTCAGCCAGGAGATGCCCGAGGTGCCGTATAGGATGGCGTTGACGAAATCGGCGTCGATGCGCCCGCTGCTGCTGTCGGTCATCATCCAGTTGATCCGGCCCGGCTTGTTAGGCGTGCCGTGCACGCCGCGGGCGGCGATGAAGTACTGGGCGGCGATGTCGGGCCGGCCGACGCCGCAGGGATAGGCCAGCGTCAGGCACCGCTGGCCGGGGACGTTGGCGTCGATGAGCGCCTGGGACCGGCTGTACTCCCAGTGCACGTCGGCGTCCGGCCGCGTGTCGTCGGAGCAGTTGTGGGTCATCGTGTGGGACTGGATGCTGCCGCCGGACGCTGCCAGGGCGACGAAGTCGGACCACACGCCCGAGAAGCCGGGGTTGCTCTGGGCGTCGACGCCGCCGACGATGGTGAACCACGTCGGCGTGAAGTCGTACGTCTCGGCCATCTGCATCCACCACGCCCAGTCGGGCTTCCAGTTGTCGTCGATGGTGATGCTCAGCGCCGCGAACTTGTCGCCGTACCACAGGCAGATGTGGGGCTCGCCGACGGCCTGGGGCCAGACGATGTCCGCCGGCACGGGGAAGGCCGTGCGGTCGAGCGGCAGGTTGAGCAACTGCTCGCCTGCGACAACGGGGGCGCACAGCACTGCGACGAGGACGAAAGGCATGAGGTGTCGGCCCATGGTCTCCTCCAGAACAACGGGATACTCGGCGACTGACCGTCCCCCAGCTTACCATGTGACGGGCTTTTGCGGAAGGGCCCTCCGACGGGGGAATCCGCGGAGCGTACAATACTGACGACAGGACTCACAGGGGGACCAGGCATGACAGGCGACTTCATTCATCCGAACTACCACGTGCTCCTGCTGCACGTGCCGATCGGGCTGCTGATCGTCGGGTTTCTGGGCGAGTTGATCGCCCTGGTCCGGCCGCACCACGGCCTGCGTGCGGCGGCGCGGTGGATGGTGGTCGTCGGGGCCCTGATGGCGCTGCCGACGGCACTGGCGGGGGTCTACGCCCTCCGCGACGTCCTCGTGCCCGGCGACCGGATCGCGCTGAACATGACCTGGCCGCAGGTTGCCGGCGCCGGCGGCTGGCCGCGCGAGCAGTGGCACTTCATGACCCACCACGCCCAGTACAACGTCGCCGCCGCGGTCGCCGTCGTCCTGGCGGCGGCCGGCTGGCTGGCGTCGGGGCGGCCGTGGCGGGATCGCCTGCCCCTGCCGCTGCTGCTCGTCCTGGCCGCCGGCGTCGTCCTGCTGACGATCGGCGCCTGGTACGGCGGGGAGGCGGTCTACCGCTTCGGAACGGGCGTCGAGCCCTCGCCCCCCGCCGGGGGCGTCCCGGGCGGCCTGGCGCACTACCTGCCGCCGCTGCAGTGGCACATCGTGCTGGCGGGCTACACGGCGGCCCTGGCCGTCCTGGCCGCCGCCCTGACTTTCGGCCGCTCGCGGACGGCCGCCGCCGACGCGGCCGAGGCCGAGCCGGTCGCGACCGGACCATCGCCGTACGCGCGGGCGGCGTGGTGGCTGGCGGTGCTGGTAACGCTGCCGGTGCCGGTCCTTGCGGCCTGGTGGATGTGGCCGGCGTTCAGTATCGGCGCGCTGACCGGGAATCTCCGCATGATCGTCGGCCACGCACGGCTGCTGCTGCACGTGATCGTCGGCGTGAGCATCCTGGTCCTGCTGCTGGTCCTGGCCCTGCGCGTCCGTCCGGGCCGCGGGCGCCGTCGCGCGACCGGCGTGCTGGCGGCGGTGCTGGCGGTGCTGCTGGGCGTGCAGGTGTGGCTGGGCGTGCTGATGCTGTTCGACTCGCCCGCCGGGTCCCTGCTGGGCTTCAGCCGGGCCGCCGACATGATCGGTTCGTTGTGACCGTCACACCCGGACCGGCCGACCGGAGATCCACCCCTGTGATGTCCCCCCGGCGCCCCCTGAGCGGGTCGTCAGACGCTGCGTCACAGACGGACGGAGGCCCGACCCGCAAATCCGAAATCCGAAGCACGAAATCCGAAACAAACCTTCAAAACGGCAAACAGGACGGCAGACAGCCAAACGGCCGAGCCCCGTTGTTTGGTGCTTTTCCGTTCCGTTTTGCCGTTTGGGATTTGTTTCGGATTTCGAGTTTCGTGCTTCGGATTTCCGCAGCACGGGGCCGCAAGTCCAATAGCCTGCGGCCCAGCCTGACAGCCTGCTCAGGCGCTGAGCATGGCCTGGCGCCGCACCGGCCGGGCCGTCTCGGCGGCGAACTGCCTTCCCAGTTCGCGAGGCAGCGCCTCGTCCAGGTGCTCCAGGTACCCCCGGGCGGCCTGGCGAACCCTGTGCAGCGCCTCCCGCCTCGTGGCGCCCCACACCACGCATCCCGGCAGGGCCGGGCACCAGGCGGTGTATCCCACATCCGAACGCTTCGCGATTCTCACAGATAACTGCACGGTACGCCTCCTTTCCAGACATCCATGTCTGCCACAACGGCTCCCATTGTGGGCAAATCGCGGTGCGCCGCAATCGGGGGTAACTCGGTATTATTCTTCATGCTTTCCGGTGCGGGGCATCAGAGAATCCCCTATCACCGCGTTGATGAAATGCGGTAGAGTCATCCTCCAGCATCCGGCCCGCAGCACACGGGACCGTGAACGATCGGAGCGACGCGATGAAGGTGACCCCTTATCGATCCGGAGCGGCGTTTCTCGGAGCCGCCGGCGCCTGGCTGCAGCGCGAGGAGGTCTTGAACAACTTGATGCTGGGCATCGCGGACCGCCTGGCCCACGCCGACCCCCCGCCCGAGCCGCCGGCCGTGCTGATGACGGCGGCAGGCCCGCAGGGCCTGGAGGCGGCCCTCGTGATGACCCCGCCGCGGGGCGCGGTGCTGTACGCTCCGGGAATCGGGACGGACCGCCACGCCGCCGCCCTCGGTGCGCTGGAGGCCCTCGCCGACGCCCTGCAGGCCAGCATCCATGCGGTACCGGACTGTCACGGCGCCGCGGCCACGGCCCTGGCGTTCGCCCGCCTCTGGTCCCAGCGGACGGGACGCTCCTTCGAGCTGCATCGGGCCCTGCGGATCTACGAGCTTCGCAACGTCACCTTCCCGGCCGGCATCCCCGGGAAGGCTCGCGTGGCGGGCGGAGAGAATCTCGACCTCCTGACCGACTGGACCGGGCGCTTCTGGGCGGAGATCGGCGAACCCGAGGGTCCGCAGGCCGCCCGCCCCTCGACCGAGCGGATCATCGCCGCCGGGCAGTGCATGCTCTGGGAGGTCGACGGCCGCCCCGTCTCGACGGCCTCGGCCGCCCGGGCCCAGCGGCACGGCGTCACCATCAGCCGCGTCTACACGCCCCCGGAGCACCGCAGGCACGGCTACGCCTCGGCCTGCGTGGCCGCCCTCAGCCAGCGCCAGCTCGACGCCGGCTACGAGTACTGCTGCCTCTACACTGACCTGGCCAACCCCACGTCCAACGCCATCTACCAGCGCATCGGCTACGTCCCCCTGGCCGACGCCAGCCACTACCGCTTCGTGCAAGGACAAGGACAATGACTGACGCGAACGCCATGCGGGCGAACAACGGCACACTGCGAGTGTCGGACAACCGGCGGTTCCTGGTCCACCAGGACGGGCGCCCCTTCTTCTACCTCGGGGACACCGCCTGGCGGCTGTTCTGCTACCTGAAGCGCGAGGAGGCCGACCACTACCTGCAGACCCGCGCCGACCAGGGCTTCACGGTGATCCAGGCGTCGATCCTGGCCGAGAAGAGCGAGGCCGACCGGCCCAACGCGTACGGCCAGATGGAGCTCATCGACGGCGATATCGCCTGCCCCAATGAGAGGTACTTCCAGCACGTCGATTACATCGTGAACAAGGCCGCGTCGCTGGGCCTGTGGATCGGGATGCTGCCGACCTGGGGCGACCGGTGGAACAGGAAATGGGGCACGGGCCCCGAGCTGTTCACGCCCGACAACGCCCTGGCGTACGGCCGGTGGCTGGGACGGCGCTACCGTGACAGGCCGCTGATCTGGATCCTCGGCGGCGACCGGCCGGTCGAGACCGACGTTCACGCCCGGATCATCCGCGCCATGGCCCGCGGGCTGCGCGAGGGGGACGGCGGGGAGCACCTGATGACGTTCCACCCGTGCGGGGGGGAAACGTCCGCCCAGTACTTCCACGCGGAGGAGTGGCTCGACTTCAACATGCGCCAGAACGGCCACGAGGTCCTGTTCGGCCCCCGCTACGCCGGCACGCGAGCCGACTACGACCGCCTGCCGCCCAAGCCCGTCATCGACGGCGAGCCGATCTACGAAGGCCACCCGGTCTGCTTCAACGCCCCCGCCCAGGGGCGGTCCATCGCCGCCGACGTGCGCAGGCCGCTGTACTGGGACCTGTTCGGCGGCGCGTGCGGCCACACGTACGGGCACCATTCCGTCTGGCAGTTCATGGCCGAGGGCAACAAGCCGGTCAACCAGCCGCTGATGTCGTGGCCCGACGCGCTGTCGGCGCCCGGTGCCGCCCAGATGGTGCACGGCCGGCGCCTGATCGAATCGCGCCCCGTGCTCAGCCGCATCCCCGATGACTCGATGATCGTCGCCCACCGCTACGGCGGCGAGGAGATCGCGACGTACCTGCCCGGGGCGGGCCTGCGCCGCTTCGTCGGCACGCGCGACGCCGGGGGAAGCTACCTGATGGTGTACGCGCCGGTGTCGATTCCCTTCGAGGTGGACACCGGCACCCTGACCGGCGGCACGGTCCGCGCCTGGTGGTTCAATCCCCGCACCGGCGGCGCCGACGCCGCGGGCACCTTCCCCCGCGGGGGCGTCCTGCGCTTCCAGCCGCCCGACCCCGGCGAGATGGTCGACTGGGTCCTGGTGCTGGACGACGCGGACAGGGGCTATCCGCCCCCCGGCCGTCCGTAAGGGATCGTGGCGTCCGCTGCCCGAGGCGTCTACAATCCGGTACACTGCGGCCGCTGGACAGGGATGCACGTGCCAGACAACAGGAGTGCGATGATGCGACCGATCAGTCGGCGTGAGTTCATGCGGGCCGGAACCGGCGCCCTGGCGGCGGCGGCACTGGGCACGGGCGCGCTGGAGCGGGCGATGGCGGCCGAGGGGCCGCGACGAAGGCCCAACATCGTGGTGGTGATCACCGACGACCAGCGGTTCGACGCGATGGGCTGCATGGGCCATCCGTTCCTCAAGACGCCCCACCTCGACCGCCTCCGCCGCGAGGGCGTGCTGCTGGCCAATGCGTTCGTGACGACGTCCCTCTGCTCGCCGAGCCGTGCGAGTTTCCTGACGGGCACCTACGCCCACACCCACGGGGTGATGCTCAACGCCACCAACGACTACGACCCCGCCAGGACGCCCTCCTTCTGCCAGCTGCTCCGCGACCGCGGCGGCTACCGCACCGCCTTCGTGGGCAAGTGGCACCTCGACAGCGAGCGCGACGACCCCCGCGAAGGGTTCGACCACTGGGTGAGCTTCAAGGGCCAGGGCGTGTACTTCGACCCGGAGATCAACGAAAACGGTCAGCGCTCGAAGCAGGCCGGCTACATCACCGACATCCTCACCGACCACGCCGACCGCTGGATCCGCCAGGAGGCGGGCGGCGGGCGGCCCTTCTGCCTGTACCTGGCCCACAAGGCGGTCCACGCCCCATTCCAGCCGGCCCCCAGGCACGAGGGCGCCTGCGCCGACGCCCGGATCGACCCGCCGGCGAGCTTCGACGACCCCCGCCGCGGCAAGCCGGCCTGGAAGCGGACGAACTACGGCTCGCCCCTTCGCCTGCGCAGCTCCGTCCGGGTCGAACCGGTCGACGAAATGCCCCGGCGGCCGTGGAAGCCGGCCGGCCACTATCGCCGCTACATGGAGTCGATCCTCGCGGTCGACGAGGGCGTCGGCAGGCTGCTGGACACGCTGGACGAACTGGGCATCGCCGACGACACGGTCGTCGTGTTCGCCAGCGACAACGGCTACTTCCTCGGCGACAACGGCGGCCGCGGCGACAAGCGCCTCTGCTACGAGGCGTCGATGCGGATCCCCCTGCTCCTGCGCTACCCGCGCCTGGCGACGGCGGGCGGAACGGTCGACCGGATGGTGCTCAACATCGACCTGGCCCCCACGCTGCTGGACCTGGCCGGCGTGTCCCCCGCGCCGGTCATGCAGGGAATGTCCGCCGCGCCCCTGCTGGCCGGAAAGACGGCCGGATGGCGGACGAGCTTCCTGTACGAGTACTGGCGGGACCTGACGCCCGTCGTCCCGCGGATGGTGTGCGTGCGGACCGACCGGTGGAAGTACACCCGCTATCCCGACATCGATCAGCACGAGCTGTACGACCTGCAGGCCGACCCGCACGAGATGACCAACCTGGCCGACGCACCCGGGCACGCCGGGCGCGTCGCCGAGCTGCGGGCCGAGCTGGAGCGCCTCATGCGCGAGACGGGCTACAAGGCCCAGGCCCTCCACGCCACCAGCCCCAAGCCCCGCGGCCTGGTGGCCGCGTGGACGTTCGACGCGATCTCCGACGGGCGGGTCGCCGACGCCTCCGGCAACGGCAACCACGGGCGGGTCAGCGGCGCCGCCGCGGCCGCCGGCCGCAGGGGAACGGCCCTGCGGTTCACGGGCTCCCAGAGCTTCACGGTCGCCCCCTCCGATAGCCTCGACCCGGCCTTCGCGCCGTGGATCGTCGAGGCGTGGGTCAAAGCCGACGGCGACGGGATCATCTGCGCGCACGGCGGCGAGCGCCTGGGCTACGCCCTGTTCGTCGACCAGGGCGTCCCCGGCTTCTCGGTGCGGGACGGCCAGGCCGTCTTCGTCGCCGACGGGCGCGAGTCGTGCCTGGGCCGCTGGACGCACCTGGCCGGGGTGATCGACGAGACGCACGCGCACCTGTACGTCGACGGGCGGCCGACCGGGTCGATCCCGCTGATGCACCTGCTGCGCGCGTGCCCGACCGACCCGCTGAGCCTCGGGGCCGACACCGGCTCGCCGGTGGACCCGGCCGTCTCGGCGGTGGGCTTCCACGGGCTGATCGATTCGGTTCGCATTCACCGCCGCGACGGAGGCGGCGACACCGTGGCCGCACTGATGAACGAGTAGACCGTGGAGAAACACTACGTCGTCATGACCGCCATCGGGGCCGACCGGCCGGGCCTGGTCGATGCCGTCAGCGCGTATGTCTACAAGCGCGGGGGCAACGTGGAGTCGACGCGGGCGGCGACGCTCGGGGGCGAGTTCGCGATGATCCTGCTGATCAGCGGCGACGAGAAGACCGCCGAGTCGATCCGGCTGCAGACGGGCGAACTGGAGCGGGACGCCGGTCTGGCGGTCGTCGTCAAGCCCACCGGCGCCCCGGCCGAGCACCCCCGCACCGGCCGATTCGCTGCCCTACGCGCTGGCGGTCTACGCGATGGACCATCCCGGCATCGTCCAGGCGGTCACGCACGAACTGGCGCGCCACAACGTCAACATCCGCTCGCTGGACACCTGCGTGGAATCGGCCCCGCACACGGACACCGCCTTCTTCCATCTGCTGGCCACCCTCGACGTGCCCAGCGCCCAGAGCATCGCCGCCTTCCGCACCGCCCTGGCGAGGATGGCCGACGCGTTGAACGTGGACATCCAGTTGACCGCCGCCGAGCGGACTTGACTTTCTTTCTGCATCGGTCAGTGAAATGTGGGCGCGCCGCCCGCATGGCATCTGCAGGGAGACGACCATGAAACGATCGCCCACTTCGACCGCGATGATCCTGGCAGTGGTCCTGGCCGCCTGCGCCGGCGCGTCGGCGGCGGGGGACGCCTCGCCCGCCGAGGCGGCGGCCGCGGCCGGGGACGAACCGCTCCTCCGGGCCCTCACTGAATCGCCGCTGGTGCTCGCCCGCGCCGTTCCCGCGCCGTTCTACAAGGGCACGTGGGCCGAACTGCGGCAGACGTTCGACGCCTTCCGGCACGTGCCGTACAAGAACGCGGGCTTCAATCACTTCACGCTGCCCTTCCACTGGGAAGATCCCGAGGGCCTGGGCGATCCGAACGAGGCGTGGGCCTTCTCGTTCATGATCAGCCACAACATGGACTGGGGCGAGGGCTGCTGGTGCGCACGCCACGCGTATTTCGTCTACAAGCGCCACCGGGAGAAGATCGCCCCGCTCGTGAAAGACTACGACCCGCGCCTGGTCGGCGAACTCACCCGTTTCTGGGACGGCACGCACGCCGTCGGCGGCACGCTGCGGCGGCACGCCGACGGCTACAGCGGCACGCTGATCGTCTACGACCGCGACGCGCGGCAGCTCCTGCGGAAAGACTACGCCCGGCCCCGCCCCTTCTTCCAGCTCGCCGGCGACATGACCATCGACGCGCTGGCCCGCATCACGACCGAACCGAACGACGCGCTGAAGGCCTTCCTGCGCGACCCGCGGGACATCGAACACGAGTCGATCGTCGAACTGGGCCGAGCGGCCCTGGCGCCGGAGAAGACCCCCGCGGAGTTCGGCCTGTACGAGTCCATCCTCCAGCGCGACCCGGAATTCACGGAGGTGCGCTACTGGTGGATGAACCAGAACGCCTGGCACTCAGCTGCCTGGGACCGTTATCTCCAGGAGAAGGCCCGCATCCTGGACACGCGGCTGGTGGCCGGCGCACTGGCCGGCCATGACCGGTTCGCCGCCGCCGAGCAGCACGCGCGGTGGCTGGGCGAGACGATCCGCCTGGTGGGTCCGACCCATCCGCTGGCGCTGACCATGCGGATCGAATGGGCGACGGCCGCCAATCAGGTCGACCCGGCGCTCCTGCCTGCGGCCCTCGAGGCCGCCGGCCGGTTCCCCAACGACCAGGTCCTGCTGAGCGAACTGGCGCAATACTGCGCCAAGGGCAACGACTTCCCGGCCGATCCCGACCTGTCGATCAGCCTCCGCCTGGCGGCCATCGAAAGCCCTTCGCTGATCGGCTACGATGGCAAGCCTGACCTGTACACAGGAATCTGCCGGGATGTCCTGTACCTCGGACGGCCGGGCCTGGCGGTGAGCCTCATGGTCCCGACGGCGCAACGGGAGTTGAGAAACCGGGGAGCGAGAGCGACTCGCGACAGGATGCTGGAGGCCGCCTTCGCCCTGATGGAAGCAGGATACTTCGAGCAGGCCGTCACGTACTACCGCCATGCCTTCAGGAACTACGACTCCCCTTCGCAATGGCGCATTCAGGCCCTGGTCGAGGGCGCCGTCGCCGCCGCCCATGCGGGCAATCGCCAGGTCGTCGACCAGATCCTGCGCGACCATCGGGACGAGCTGGTCGAGGCGAAGCTGCTCGACCTGGTCGAAGCCTATCGCGGCCTGATGGATGGGCGGACGGACCACCCGTTCTTCCGGAAGGAATGGGCCGACCACGACACCCAGTGGGGCTACATGCACCAGGTCATCCTGATCCACCAGCGAGCGCTGCTGCTGGCTGACAGGAGCCTGCGGTACCGCGTCAACCACGACATGGCAATCCGGCAGTACAGCCGCCTCTTCTGGATCCTTTTCGACGCCTATGACCGTCTGGAGCCCCGGCCGACCTCGGCGTCGTTCTACGTCGGTCTCGAATGGCTGCACAGCGACGACCCCTGGGTCCGCCAGGCGGTCGCGGATTTCCGCCGGCGTTCACCGGACGCCCGGCCCTGGACCCCTGAGCAGGTCCGCGAGCACCTGGCCGACTACCCGCCCCTGGCACGCCCTTCCCCGGACAAGGCCCGCCAGAAGACGGCGATGACCACCATCATGCGCATGCCGCCCTTCGCCCTCGATGCAGCGGTACGGCACCTGGTCGAGACCGGGCAGTTCGCCGAAGCCGAGGCTCTGACGCTTCGCCTGCTTCACCTGGGCGTGGTCTGGGAGGACTACCGCATCCGCTCCCACGCCAGGCACCTGTGGCGGCGCGTCCAGCGGGCGCGGGCCGAGGCGAAGCCTCCGGCGCCTCAGCGCAGCGAGATCTTGCAGACGGCGGCCCCCCCTACCACCAGGCCGCAACCGATCCAGACGGCCGGGGCGGGGGCGATCTGAAGGACCAGGGCGCTGGTGATCATCGACAGCACGGGGGTGATGTAGGCGATCGACGCGACGAGGGTGGGGTTTCCGCGGCGCATGGCGGCGTCCCAGAGGATGTACGAGAGCATCGTCGGCCCGACGGCCATGAACGCCAGGGGCGGCAGAAGGCTCCAGCTCCACTGCGGGGGCCCGTCGCCGAACACGTCGCGCAGGGCGAGCATGAGCCCCCCGCCGACCAGGCTGAACACCGGCAGCGCCCCGCCGCGGATGTGGCCGGCCCAGCGGCGGATGAGGTTCGAATAGAACGCCCAGGTCACCGCCGCCCCCAGCGCCAGGGCGTACGCGACGCCGTTGCCCCGCACGTTGGCGACCAGGCCCGCCAGGCTCCACCCGCCCTCGGGCGTCATGGCCGTCACCACCCCGCCCATGGCGGCGGCGGCGCCCAGGGGGAAGGCCCAGCGGCCGCGGCAGCCCAGCAGGGGGATCGACAGCAGCAGCGTCAACCCCGGCCAGGCGTAGTTGATCACCGACACCTCCAGCACCTGCTGCCGCGTCGTCGCCAGGCCGATCGCGCCGTAGATGCAGATCTCGTAAGCGATGAAGATCGCCCCGCAGCCCAGCAGGTAGCGCAGGGGCAGGCGCCGCAGATCGCGGCGCTGCTCGGCGGTGCGGTAGGACCACGCGCAGCCCATCACCCCGGCGACGATGAACAGCAGCCCCCCGGCCGTCATCGATCCCAACGGCTCGGTCAGCAGGCGCGACACGCCGAAGGTCGACGCCCACAGCACGCACGCTGCCAGACCCGCCAGCGATGCGCCGGCACCGGATCGACTCATACGGAGCTCTCCCAGGAACGGCAGGCTGCCCTTCTCACCGTGCGGGCATGTATTCCGGCTTGAGGAACAGGTAGTACAGCCGTCCTTCGGTCTGCGTCCGGCCGGCCCGCTGGCCGGCCTCGTCGCCGACGCCCATGTAGATGTCGCAGCGGCCCGGGGCGCGGATCGCCCCGCCGGCGTCCTGGTCGAGGGCGAAGCCGTCGTACGGCAGCGGGACGATCCGCCCGCCAACGGCCGTCGGCAGCGACGCCTGGAAGAACGCCAGGCACGCCCGGGGGTAGACCGCCTTGTCGGTGGCGATCGTCCGCATCGGCGTGACCGGCTCGTTGAGGCTCCCGCGGGGGGCGCCGTCGGAGGGCTCGAAGAAGATGAACCGCGGGTTGCGGTCGACGTACACGTTGATCTGGCCGGGGTGACGGCGGAAGTACTCGATCATCGCCGCCAGGGACATCCGCTCGGCGTCGATCCGCCCGTCGTCGACGAGGGCCTTGGCGATGCTCTTGTAAGGCTGGCCGTTCGAGGCGGCGTAGCCGACGGTCATCCCCGACCCGTCCGGCAGCCTCAGGCGGGCCGAGCCCTGGACGTGGGCGATGTAGGCCTCGAACGGATCGGCCAGCCACACCAGCTCGCGCCCGACCAGCAGGCCCGAGCCGCCCAGGTCCGCCCGCGCGGGGACCTCCACGATCTGCCCGCCGACCAGGCGGATGCCGAGGATCTCCCCGTCGGGGCCCTTCACCAGCCCGTCGGGCGGGCGGTAGAGGGGATAGCGGAACCGGTCGGTGCGTTCCAGCGAGGCCTCGAAGATGGGCGTGTAGTAGCCGGTGAACAGCACCGCGCCGCGCCCGTTCCAGCCGACGGAGGTGTAGACCTCGAACTTCCGCCGCAACTCGGCGTTGAGCTGCTCGCCGGTCAGCCCCGCCGCCAGCAATTCATCCATCGCCTTCAGCGACGCGACGGCCCGGGCGTGGGTGATCGTCCCGTAGGGGAAGTGCTGCTGCGAGGACGGCTTGGCCAGGTAGTTCAGGCTGCGGGCGACGGCGTCGCGCAGCCCCTGGGACTGGGCCGCCCGCGAGAAATCCGGGATCGCCGCCGAATCGGTCACCCGACGCAGCGCCAGACTGCCGGGCGGCAACGGCCGATCGTAGTCCGGCCCCGGCCCGATCGGCCCCGAGGGCTGCGGCGCGCACCCGCCGACCAGCGCTGCGCCCATCACTCCTGCCGCCAACCACCAGCGTACCTTCGCCATCCGTGCACTCCTTCCCGGGTTTCCCGTCCCGCGGGGACCGATTATGCCGCCCCGGCCGCCGCAAGGCAAGGAAACGGAAGCCGGCGGTACGGCAACGACGTCCGACCGATCCGACTCGTCCGACCGCCCTTGCCCACATAACCCTTGTTCACCGCACAGGAAAGACCTATGATCCCCTCCAAGGCGGTGTCATGAACCATGGGGCCGGCGGCGTCCAGCCGCCCATGTATGAGGATCGATCGATGAGCCAGGCCGTACCTCCCCCTGTCCCGGGGCCGTTGCCGGTGGTCGTCCCTGTCATTCCCCGGGGTCCGTACGAGTTGACCGTCTCCACGCCGTGCCTGGCGTGCGGTTACGACCTGCACGGGCTGCGGACGGACAGCCGCTGCCCGGAGTGCGGCACGCCGATCGGCCGCAGCGTCCACGGGAGCATTCTGCGGTTCGCCGAGCCGCGATACGTTCGGAAGCTGGCCAGGGGCGTGGTGTGGATCCTCTGGGGCATCTTGACCACCATCGTGGGCGCCATCGCTGCAGGGGTGCTGGCTGTGGCGGGAGGGCTGTCGACGAGGGCGATGCTGCTGATCGCCATGGGGGGCAACCTGGTCGGCGTCTACGGCACCTGGCTGGCGACGACGCCCGACCCGGGCCGGCTGGATGAGGATTGGCAGATGACCGCCCGGAAGGTCGTCCGATTCGCCGTAGTCACGGGTCTGGTTCATTACCTGTTGCTGCTGATGATCAGCGGCCGGCTGTGGCGGCCCGGTTCCCATGGAGCGGCACTCATGATCAGTGCGGCAGGCTTCGTTGCGCTTACCATCGGCTTCATCGGCACCATCGCCCAGTTCGCTTACTTCCGCAGCATCGCCCTGCGGGTCCCGTCTGAGCCGTTGGCTGCCCGAACGCGGATGGTCATGTGGGGGTTCGGCATCGGCTACGGGATCAAGGTCGTCATCCTGGACAATGCCCTTCCATTGGTGTCGGTCCTGACCGGTCGGGCCCCTTCGCCCGGCGCGGGCAATCTGCTCCTTGAGGGCACAGGGTTCCTGGCCGCCCTTGCGATGCTCGTCTTCGGCATCTGGTGGCTGATCCTGCTGCTCCGCTACCGTCGTCGCCTCATCGAATGCGCCCAGGCCGCCGAGGCGACCTGGGCGTCGCAGACGGTGTCGGCGGCGATGGGGCCATCCGGGATTGAGGGGTGATCGATGAGCCAGGCCGCACCTCCCCCCCTGCCGGCCTCCGGGCGGGCGCCTGCCGCCGCGGGGGCGCCGTACGAGCTGCCCGCCGAGCTGCCCTGCGTGTCGTGCGGCTACACGCTGCGGGGACTGATGACCGACGGGCGCTGCCCGGAGTGCGGCACGGACCTGGCCGCGAGCCTCGACCCGCGGCTGCTGCGGTTCGCCCCGCCGGCGTACGTCCGCACACTGGCGATGGGCCTGCTGGTGATCTTCGGCGGCGGATCGCTGTGCTTCATCGCCACACTCGTGCTCACCATCCTCGTCCAGACGCTGGCCGAAGGCCCCAGGGAGCAAGGCCTCGGGATCGCCACGATGGTATCGGGCTTGGTGGCAACGTGCCTGATGGGGATCCTCGGCACCTGGCTGCTCACCACGCCCGATCCCGAATCCTGGGACGAACCCCTGCTGTCGGCCCGCCGCACGACCCGCGTGGTCGTCCCGCTGCTGCTGGGCTATCTCCTGCTGGCCCTGCTGACGGTGGCGGCCGACCGCGCCCCCTACGCTGACGACGACCTGCTCCCCGCCGAGGTCGTCGCCCTGGCGGCCGTGGTGGGTCTGCTGGCCGCACTGGCCTACCTCCGCGGCCTGGTCGGCCGCGTCCCCGACGGCCGCCTGAAGCGCGACCTGGGCATCACCTTCTGCGGCGTCGCCCTGGCCCCCGTCATGGTGATGATCCTCGCCGCCGTCGACGACAGCCACCCCCGCACGCCCCGCGACGCCAACCTTCTGAGCATCATCCGGATCGTCGCCACGCTGTGGCCCGTCGTCTTCGGCCTCAGCAGCCTCTCGGTCATGCTCCGCTCCCGCCTCCGCTTCCGCGACAGTGCCAAGCTCGCCCGCGCGAACTGGGACGCGGGCGTCAGGGTCGTCGGCGGCCGCGTCGTGGTCGAGGCGGCCCACCAGGGCGGACACGATGAGCACGACTGACCCGGCCGCACGCGCCCTGCGCGAATGTGCGAAGGCGGCCGACGGCCTGACGGGCCGACCGTACGAGATCTCCATCGACCTGCCCTGTATCGCGTGCGGGTACAATCTCCGCGGACTGACCAGTGACGGGCGGTGCCCGGAGTGCGGGGCGGCGATCGACGGGAGCCTCGATCCGCGGCTGCTGTGGTTCGCCCCGCCGGCGTACGTCCGAACGCTGGCGTTGGGGCTGTCGCTGATCTTCTGGGGCCTTTACGCCTGTGCGTTCGCGGCGATGGGCGTATCGGCGATGTTCGAGGTTGTTCTCGGCGCCGATCTGGCCGGTCCGGCGATCATCTGCGGGGCCACCCTGGGCCTGATCACGATGATCGGCATGTGGCTGTTCACCACGCCCTGCCCCCCTCGCCAGGGCGTAGCGCCGCCTTCGGCGCGCCGGGCGACCCGCGTACTCGTTCTGGCCGCCCTGGCGTACGCCGTGGCTCTCCTGGCGGCGCGCCTGGTCGAGGCCCGCCTGCCCGGCGGGATGATCCACGTCATCGTCGCCGGCAGCCTGGCGACGGTCGCGGCCCTGATCGAACTGGCCTACGTCGGACAACTGGCGCGGCGGACCGGCCACAGGAGGACGATCCGCCAGACCGACATGGTCTTCTGGACCATCCTGGCGTGCGGCGTCACGTTCGGCACCGGCCTGGCCCTCGGCGCGACGGGAGCCGCCCCGTCCCTGGTCCACTGCCTCCCCATCCGGGTGGTCTGGGTCACCGCCGGGGCGACCCTCGCGATCGCGGCCGCCGCCTGGGGCCCCATCCAGCACGACTGCCGGCAACTCCTCCTGGCGTGCGTTGCCGCCGCCGAAGCGAACTGGGCCGCGGGGATGCGGGTCATCAATGGCCAGGTGAGACCCACCGGAGATCCGCGCGATGAGTGACTTCGCCCCATTGACGACGCCGCCCGAAAGGTCCGATGAACGGCAGCCGTCGGTTCCCTGCATCGCGTGCGGCTACGACCTGCGGGGGCTCGCGCCCAACGATGTCTGCCCCGAGTGCGGCACGCCGGTGAGGGACAGTCTGGAAGGCGATTTCCTGCCGACCGCTCCGCCTCGGTACGTCCGCAGGCTGGCGCGCGGGGCGATTCTGATGCTCTGCGGCACGCTGCTGACGCTGGCGGGCATCCTGCTGGCCGTGGGCGCCCTGGTGGCCTATGCGAACCTGGGGATCCGTCTTCCTGCTGTGCCGTGGATCGCCGCACTGAGTGCCCTGGCAGGGTGCCTGAGCGACCTGTGCGGTGCGTGGCTCATCGGTTCGCGCGATCCACGGCATCTCTGGCGAGACGGCGTCTTTCCCCTTCGCCGCGTCGTGCGAGGCACAGCTCTGCTCGCACCGGCGCTGGAGGCCTGGCTGGCTCTTGGCGCCATGGCACACCCCGTGGGAGGCAGGGCCCTTGCGTCGGCGCCCGGGCCTCTGCTCCCGATCCTGGTGCTGCTCATCCTCGTCTGGCTGGTCGGTCAGTTCGCCAGGCTGGCCTGGTGTCGGCGACTGGCCATGCGGATCCCCGACGAGGCGCTGGCCCGGCAAACCCGCCGTGTTTTCCGGAAACTGGGGCTTGTCTACGCGATGGTCCCGCTCCTGATGATCTTCCAGCACGCGGCGTCGCGCCCGCCCGCGGGTCTTTCCTTCCTCTCTATCGCCGGCCTGGCATTCGTTCACGTCTCGAAGGTTGTCTTCGGCGTCGCGTGGCTGCTTCCGCTGTTGGGCTATTGCCGGCGGTTCGCCCAATGCGCCACCGCCGCACAGCAGAGGCGGCCATGACCGAGCAGGCTCCCCCGACGCCGCCGGCGCCGCACGAACTTCGCGGCCCCAGCCCCTGCCTGGGCTGCGGCGGACTGACGGCCTACTCGACGGCCGCGCCGTGGCTGGAGTAGATGAAGGTGCGGCGGAAGTCGCGGTGGATGGCCGGGCCGAAGCCCCGCAGGCCGCCGGAGTGGTCGTGGCCGCCCTGGCGGTCGAGGTAGAACAGGCCGTAGTGGATGAGCCGCCCGTAATCGACGGTGCCCGCGGAAGACTCGACGATCGCGCGGCGGTTGAGACTGACGCCGGCGACCTCGTCGCGGCCGTAGAGGTTGGCGGCGGCCAGGTCCTCGGGGCCCAACAGCCCCGTCGGCTCGCGGTCGGCCTGGAAGTCCAGCAGCGTGTCGAGGTTGTAGACCAGCAGCACCTTCGGCTCGGCGGCACAGCCGCCCAGCAGGCACGAGGCGATCACCCAGAAGATGTAACGCAGACGAAGACCCGCGCTGGGCGGCGGGGGTGAGGCGGTCGTCCCGAAGATGAATCGCCGCAACGCGCTCACGCCGTTCACATCCACGGCGGCGGCCTCCGTGACGCCGGGCCGGAACCGGCCAGCTCCCTGGTCCTGTCTCCATTGTAGGGCCGATCGCAACTCCTGTGAAGGGCATAAAAAACGGGCTGGGGACTGAACGCGCCGCCGTCATGCCTCCAGCCGGCCTCCCACCGGGTTGCCCCGGTGGGCCCGGACGCCGTATGATGGACCGACGCTCACAGGAGGCGCCATGGTCGGGATCTCCAGGCTATGCTGCGGGATGGAAGAGCCGTCGGACCGGCTGCGCTATCGCCCGTTCGACGGGCCGCCGCGGCCGGTGGTGGTGTTCAACTGCACCCGGCGGTGCAACCTCCGCTGCGCCCACTGCTACAGCACCTCCACCGACGCGTCCGCCCCGTATGAGCTGACCACCGACGAGGCCAGGGCCCTCATCGACGACCTGGCCGCCATGGGCGCGCCGGTGATCCTGTTCTCCGGCGGGGAACCCATGCTCCGCGGGGACCTGCTCGCCCTGATCGACCACGCCCGCCAGGCCGGCGTGCGGGCGGTGCTCTCCACCAACGGGACCTACATCACCCCCACCCTCGCCGAACGCTTCGGCGACCTCGCCCTGGGCTACGTCGGCGTCAGCCTGGACGGCCTGGAAGCCACGCACGACCGCCTCCGCGGCGAAAGCGGGGCGTTCGCCGCGGCGATGGAGGGCATCCGCCACTGCCTCACCGCCGGCGTCAAGGTCGGCGTCCGCCTGACGATGACGCGCCGAAACGCCGGCGAGATCCCCGCCGTCTTCGACCTGATCGAACACGAAGGGATCCCCCGCGTCTGCTTCTACCACCTCGTCTACGCCGGCCGCGCCGCCGCCCTCCGTCACGAGGCCCTCGACGCCGCCGCCACGCGACGCGCCCTGGACACCCTCATCGACCGCACGCGCGACCTGCACGCCCGCGGCCGCCGCGTCGAGGTGCTCACCGTCGACAACCACGCCGACGGGCCCTACCTCGTCCAACGCCTCGCCCGCGAAGACCCCGACCGGGCCCGCCGCGCGATGGAACTGCTGCGGCTCAACCGCGGCAACGCCTCTGGCGAACGGATCGCCGCGGTGAGCTGGGACGGCTCGGTCCACCCCGATCCGTTCTGGCGCACGCAGACGCTCGGCAACGTCCGCCAACGCCCGTTCAGCGAGATCTGGACGGACGGCTCCATCCCCCTGCTGGCCGAGCTGCGGGACCGCAGAGGCCGCCTGAAAGGCCGCTGCCGCCGCTGCCGATGGCTGGACGTGTGCAACGGCAACTTCCGCGCCCGCGCCGAGGCCGCCACCGGCGACCGCTGGGCCGACGACCCCGCCTGCTACCTGACCGACGAGGAAATCCGCCCGGACGCGCCGTCCGACCTGCCGCCCGTCTGAACAGACCTTCTCGAACGGGAGAAGCCTTGGAGAACCCACAACGCCGTCCGGTGCCCCAGACCGTTTCAAGAACCATGCATGAACCCCGCCCCCTGCGACTGGTCTTCTGGGAAACCACCCGACAGTGCAACCTTCGCTGCCTCCACTGCCGCGGCGGCCGGCGGAGCGGCGGGGACCTCACCGGCCCGCAGGTCGACGTCCTGCTGGGCGAGCTGGCGGCGATGGGCCGCCCGATCGTGATCTTCTCCGGCGGCGAGCCCCTCCTGCGGCCGGACTGGCCCGAGGCCGCCCGGCGCGCCGGCGACCTGGGCCTGCCGACGGCCCTGGCGACCAACGGCACCCTCATCGACGCGCCAACCGCCGCCCGGATCGCCCAGGCCGGATTCCGGCGGGTCGCCGTCAGCCTCGACGGCGCCGACGCCGCCACCCACGACGCTTTCCGCGGCCTGCCCGGCAGCTTCTCCCTCGCCCTGTCGGGGTGCGGCCGCGTGCGGGAGGCGGGGGTCGACCTGCAGATCAACTGCACCATCGCCGCCCACAACGCCGGACGCCTCGACGCCCTGTACGACCTCGCCCGCTCGCTGGGCGCCACGGCCCTGCACCTGTTCGCCCTCGTGCCCGTCGGCTGCGGCGCCGCCATCGGCCCCAGCCACCAGCTCAGCCCCGAACAGTACGAAACGATGCTCCACTGGGTCTGCGACCGCCGCGGGGGACCCCTGCAGCTCAAGGCCACCTGCGCCCCCCACCTCTTCCGCGTCCTGGCCCAGCGGGGCGACACCCCGCCCGCGCACGGCCGCGGCGGCGCCCTGCACGCCGAGACGCGCGGCTGCCTGGCGGGCGTGTCGGTGATCTTCGTCAGCCACCGCGGGGAGGTCTTCCCGTGCGGCTACCTCCCCGTCCCCGCCGGGCGCCTCGACGCCGACGGGGGCGGCATCCGGCGGATCTGGCGCGACAGCCCCCTGCTGGCCGAACTGCGCGATGTCGGGCGCCTCAAGGGCGCCTGCGGACGCTGCCGATACAAACAGACCTGCGGCGGCTGCCGCGCCAGAGCCTACGCCGCCACCGGCGATTACCTCGCCGCCGAACCCCAGTGTGCGTATGTACCGCAAACCTGAGGCCCCTATGACCCGAACCCTGCTCGCCTGCCTGCTGATCGCAAGTGTCCTGACGTCCTGCGCGTCGCGGCCGCCCGCCGCCGCGCCCCTGCCGCCCGACGGGCCCGTCGGCGGCGTGGGCCTGGTCCTGGACCGCGACGAGCGGGGCGGGCGGATCGATGGGGTGCTGGGCGGCAGCCCCGCCGCGACGGCCGGACTGGCCATGGACGAGATCGTCGCCGCCGTGGACGGCCAGGCCGTGGACGGCTGGGCGCCCGAGCGGATCGCCGCCCGCCTGGCCGGGGCGGTCGGCAGCGAGGTGACCGCCGACGTCCTGGACGCCGCCGGCGCCCGCCGGACCGTCGCGCTGCGCCGGGAGGTCGTGGACATCGGCGGCGTGACCGGCCGCCTGGTCGGCGGCATCGGCGTGATCCGCATCCGCAGCTTCAGCCGCCACACGCCTTACGCCGTCCGAGACGCCGTCGCCTGGCTGACCGCCGCCGGCGCGACGGGCCTGTGCCTGGACCTGCGCAACAGCCTGGGCGGACCGGTCCCCACGGTCGGCGAGGTGGCTGAACTGCTTGTCGACCCGCCGGCGACGCTGTGGGTGGCGCGGATGCACGGGCGGGACACCGTCGTGCGGGCCTCGCAGCCGGCGATGACGGCGCTGCCGCTGGCGGTCCTGATCGACGCCGGCACCCGGGACGGCTCGGAACTGCTGGCCGGGGCCCTGCGGAACGCCGGACGCGCCACCCTCGTCGGCTCGCCCACCCCCGGGGCCCTCGAGATCCTCCGCCCCGCCCCCGGCGACGACGGACGGATGACCATCCGCAAGGTCGGCGACTACCTCTTCCCCGCCCTCTCCCGCACCGGCACCGACGGCATCGCCCCCGACGTCGCCCTCGACGGCGACGCCGACGACCACGCCATGCTCGACGCCGCCCGGGCCGCCCTGGGCCGTTGAGGTCGTCCGCCGCCGGCGGCCCTACAATGCACTGGAGGGTGCAACCATGGCTCCACGTGCACGGTACGGCACAGCGGCGGCGCTCCTGCTGGCTCTGGCGGCCCTGGGCGGCTGCACGGGCTGGCCGGCGGGGACGGAGACGATCGGCGTCGAACGGGTCGTGCTGTTCGAGTTCGACGATCCGTCGGAGGTCGAACTCTGGCAGGCCTTCGGCGACGCGGCCGGCGAGCCGCCCGCCCGCCTGGTCCACAGGGCGCCCGGCACCGCCCTCTTCGACGGGACCGCATCCGCCGCCGAGGGCCGCGGCCCGGCGGTCATCGCCGCGCCCCTGCCCGCCGGCGCCCTGGCCGGCGACGAGGGCCTCATCCTCCGCGTCCGCGGGGACGGCAGGCGGTACATCCTGTACGTCACGATCGGCCCGGAGAATGAGCGGTACGTTTACCAGGCGCCCTTCGACACGCGGGAGGACCGGTGGCGGGAGGTGCTGGCCCCCTTCGTCGAGTTCGAGCCGCACCGACTCGCCGAGCGCCTGCCCTGGCGCCGCGTCCCCGCCGCCGACATCACCGGCGTCGGCATCATGGTCGCCGAGCCCTCCGGCGGGCCGTTTGAGCTCCAGATCGACTACATTCACGCCTACACCGTGCCGCGGTTCTAGGCAGCAGCGCGGAAGGATGTGAACCCGTGCTTCAGGAACAGCGCCGGCGTTCCAGCGTCACTGGGCTGTAGTTGAAGGCCATCCGGGCTGTTGTCGAGCCGGACCTATGGCCTGGAGAAGTTCAGTAACTCACCGTAGATACTGAAACCTTCTCTGAGAAGCCCCCCCCCCAGAGCGCCGTCTATCGGGGCGTCAGCTAACGATGGTTCTCCGGCCTGAGGCGCGGAAATCTCCCGGGCGGCGCCCTATCGCCTGGTGCGGAAGCGCCGGGGCCGCGCGGGGCCCTGGGTGTCCTGGGGGGTGGCCGATTCGGGGGGCGTGCTGGGCAGGACGATGGTGAAGATGGACCCGCGGCCGGGGGCGGCGTCGACCTCGATGCGGCCGCCGTGCTCTTCGACGACCTTGCGGGTGACCGCCAGTCCCAGGCCGGTGCCCTTCTGGCCCTTGGTGGAGAAGAACGGCTCGAAGATCCGCGCCCGCGTGCCGGCGTCCATGCCCAGACCGTTGTCGGCGACGGCGATGCGGGCGACGCGGTCCATGGTGTCGAAGCTCGTGCGGATGGTCACGGCGCCGGTGGTGTCGGCGACGACGTCCAGGGCGTTGGTCATCAGGTTCAGCACCGCCTGGTGCAGCCCCTCGACGTCGGCGGGAATGGCCGGCACGTCGCCCAGGTCGGTCAGCAGGGCCACGCCCCGCTCGTCGGCCCGGGCCGTCAGCAGGTCGACGCACTCGGTGACGACGTGGTTGATCGCGATCGACTGCAGCAGCGGCTGGCGCTGCTTGGAGAACGCCAGCATGTTGACGATCAGCGAGTTGATCCGGTCGAGGTTCCGCGTGACGATCGGCCAGGCCTCGCGGGCCTGGTCGAGCTTGCCCCCGCCGACGGCCATGTCGACGACGTCGGCGCCGGCCTGGAGGGCCTGGAGGATGTTCTTGATCGAATGGCTCAGCGACGCGACGGCTTCGCCGACGGCGGCCAGCCGCTCGCTCTTGACCGACGCCTCGTAGAGCTGCACGTTCTCCAGCGCCAGCCCCGTCTGGTAGCCGATCGCCGTCAGCAGGCGGAGCTGTTCGGTGGAGTAGGTGAGGTTCGAGACGGCCGAATCGACGTGGATGACGCCGAGGATCCGCTCGCGGCCGACGATGGGCACGCACAGGACCGACTGGATGCCGAAGTCGTGGACGCTGTGGCCCTTGGTGAAGCGTTTGTCGCCCATGGCATTGGAGCACAGCACGCCGACCTGGTGCTCCACGACGTGGTTGACGATGGTGCGCGACAGGGGCACGGCGCCGTCGGTCTTCTCCCCGTCGTTGTAGCGGACGGCGACGGGGGCGAGCCTGCCGGCGGGGTCGATGAGCACCACGAAGCCGCGATCGGGGTGGAACAGTTCGCAGACGTGGTCCAGCACGCGGTTGGCCAGCAGTTCGGCGTCGAAGATGGTGCTGATGGTGCCGATGAGGTTGTACAGGTGGCGGAGGTTGCCGATGGCGCGGTCGCCGGCCTCGGGGGTGGGCATGATGACCGAGTCGGCGTTGCCCGGCACGGTGGTGATGATGGCCGAGTCGACCAGGTTCCCGTCCTCGTCGATGTCCAGCGTGCCGTTGGTCACCGGGGCGGGGCCCGACCCGCCGAAGACCAGCAGCGTGCTGCCCATGCGGACCTGGTCGCCCTGGCGCAGCGGCAGGGTGCGGCGGAGGCGCACCCCGTTGACGTACGTGCCGTTGGCCGAGCCGAGGTCCTCGATGATCCACTCGCCGTTGCGGGGGAACAGGCGCACGTGCTCCCGGGAGACGGTCGGATCGTTCAACTGCAGATCCTCCGCCTCGCGGCCGACGCGGGTCTCCCGCGCCGGCAGGCTGTGCGTGCGCCCCTTGTCGGGGCCCTGGATGACATGAATGGTCGCCACGCGTGCTCCGACGCGAACGTGTCAAGAAGTCATGACCTGGACGCATCATACCGCCGGAACCGCCGAACGGTCAAGGCATTCCATCCGCCGCGCCGTTGCCGCCCCTCGCCTCCGGCCCGCCGTCACAGGATCATCATGTTGTTGCGGTGGACCACCTCGTCATACGGCTTGTCGCCCAGGGCCCGGGCGATCTGGGTGGTTTTGAGGCCCTTGATCCGGTCGACCTGCTCGGCGTCGTAGTTGCTCAGCCCCCTGGCGACGACCCTTCCGCGGGCATCCACGATGGCGACGGTGTCGCCCTTGGCGAACGAGCCGGTCACGGCGGTGACGCCGCTGGGCAGCAGGCTGCGGCCCTTGCGGCAGAGGGCCTCGACGGCGCCGGCGTCGACGACGATCCGCCCGGCGGCGCGGGAGGCCTGGCCGATCCACCGCCGGCGGCTGGACAGCTTGTTGGGGCTGGGCACGCACAGGGTCCCCAGCTTCTCCCCGGCCAGCAGGCGGCCCAGGATGTCGGGGGTGCGGCCGTTGGCGACGATCGCCACCTCCCCGGCCGACGCCACCATGTGGGCCGCCTGAAGTTTCGAGCCCATCCCCCCCGAGCCCAGCTTGCTGGTGGCGCCCGTGGGCAGGCGGGCGGCGCCGGTCTGGGCATCCTCGATCACGTCGAGCACCTGCCCGTCCGCCAGCACCCCGTCGACCACCGTCAGCAGCACCAGCACCTCCGCCCGGACCATGTTGGTCACGTGGGCGGCGATCACGTCGTTGTCGCCGAACCGCAGCTCATCGACGGCCACCGAGTCGTTCTCGTTGATGATCGGCACCGCCCCCAGGTCCTGCAGGGCCGCGATCGTGTTGCGGATGTTCAGGTAGCGCGAGCGGCTCTCGAAGTCCCCGCGGGTGACGAGGATCTGGGCGACCTTCACGCCGAAGGGGGTGAACGCGTCGTGGAACCGCCGCATGAGCTGCCCTTGCCCGACCGCCGCCGTCGCCTGCAGCAGCGGCAGGGTCCTGGGGCGGCGGCTGAGCCCCAGCTCGCCCATGCCGGCCCCGACGGCGCCGCTGCTGACGAGCGTCACGCCGATCCCGTTGCGCATGACGGCCGCCAACTGGCCCGCCAGGTTCGCCACGACGTTCACGTCCAGTTGCCCGCGGTCGTCGGTCAGCGCGGAGGTGCCCACCTTCACCACGATCCGGCGGGCACGGCGGACGACCTGGGTTCTCCAATGCGTGCTGGGCACGGTGCATCCTCACTTACGGGGTCGCGGCCGCCCCGGCGGAGCGGCCGAGCAGGTCGCCGATGATCGCCACGTTTCGAGCCGTCGCCCCCTGGCGGCTGCGGATGTACGCGGCAGCCCTGCGGCCCAGGGTCGCCGCAGCCTGGGGGTCGGCCAGCCACGCTTCCAGCGTGCGGGCGAGTTCCTCGGCGTCGGCCACCTGGACGGCACCGCCGGCGGCCAGCAGGTCCGGCGCCTGGGGGAAGTTGAACACGTGCGGCCCGAAGGCCACCGGCTTGCCCAGGGCCGCCGCTTCCAGCATGTCCGAGCCGCCCATCGGCACCAGCGAACGGCCGACGAAGACGGCGTCGGCCAGGCTGTAGAATTTCCGCAGCTCCCCCATCGTGTCGCCGAGGATCACGGCGCCGTCCTCCAGCGTCCCGCCGGTCCCGTCCGGCCGCGCCGTCCGCCGCACCGCCTCGAAGCCCGCCTTCTCGATCAGCCGGGCCACCTCCTCGAAACGCTCGGGCTTGCGGGGCACGATCGCCAGGAACGTCCGGGAGCCCATCCGCCCGCCGGCACGCAGGGCGTCCAGTTGCTCCAGCAGCATCGCCTCCTCGCCCGGGCCGGTCCCGCCGGCGACGATCAGCCGGTCGCCCGCGCCCAGCCCCAGCGCCGCCGCCAGGTCCTCGGCGCCGGCGACGTGCTCGCTGGTGTCGACGGTGTCGAACTTCATCATGCCCGTCACCTTGACCCGCCCCGGCTCGGCCCCCAGGTCGATGAAGCGCTCGGCGTACACCTCGTCCTGCACCGCCAGCACCGTCAGCCGGTTGAACAGCCGCCGGATCAGCGGGCGGATCTTCCGGTAGCGGGGGTAGCCCTTGTTCTCGCTCATCCGACCGTTGACCACCACGACGGGCACGCCCCGCCGGTTGGCGACGGCCAGGAAATTCGGCCAGATCTCCCCCTCCATCAGAACCACCAGCGCCGGGTCCACCCGCCTGAAGGCCCGGCGGACGGCCCAGGAGAAGTCCAGCGGGAACTGGAACACCTCGCGCCGCGGGACGAACAGCGCCCGGGCCCGGGCCATGCCCGTGTCGGTCGTCGAGGAGATGACAATCCGGTGGTCGGGCAGTTGCGCGTCCAGTTCGTCGACCAGGGCGCGGATGCCGTTCACCTCTCCGAGGCTGACGGCGTGGATCCAGATCACCGGCGGGCCCCCGCCGCAGACGGGCGCGCGCCCGAAGCGCTGGGCCCACCCGGTGCGATAGCGCCGGTGGCGGATCATCCGCGTCAGCCACACCGGGCTGGCGGCCACCAGCCCCAAGGCATACAGAATGTCCAGCGCGATCGCGGCCATAAGCCGCCAAGTATCCGATGCGTCCGCGGTTCTGTCAACGAAAGCCGCAACAAGGGCTTCGCCCTCCGCCGGCGATGCAGCGCCTTGCATCGCCCCGCCGAAAGGATAAGGTAGGGCCGGCACAGGAGAACACCATGTCCGACGACGCTGTCCGATCGCACATCGAGAGCCGCTTCGACCAGGCCGTCCAGTCGCTCAAGGCCTTCTGCCGCTTCCCCAGCGTCTCCGCCCAGAGCCGCCACGCCTCCGACAGCCGTGCGTGCGCCGAGTGGCTGGCGGCGCGCCTCGAAGCGGCGGGGCTGACCGCGACGATCGAGCCGCTGGGACGCCCGGCCGTCCTGGCCGCCGCCCCGGCCAGGGCCGACCGGCCCACGCTGCTGGTGTACGGCCACTACGACGTTCAGCCGCCCGACCCGCTGGACCTGTGGACGACCGACCCGTTCGAGCCGACCGTCGCCGACGGCAACCTCATCGCCCGCGGCGCCAGCGACGACAAGGGGCCCCTCTTCGCCTGGATCGCCGCCATCGAGGCCCTGCGGGCGGCCGGGGAGGATCTCCCGGTCAACATCAAGTGCCTCTTCGAGGGCGAGGAGGAGATCGGCTCGCCCAGCCTCGGGCCGTTCATCGCCGCCAACACCGAACGGCTCGCCTGCGACGCCATCGCCATCGCCGACGGAGCCTTCTACGCCGACGACACCCCCTCGCTGACGTACGGCCTGCGCGGGCTGACCTACCTGGAGGTGAAGGCGACCGGCCCCGACCACGACCTGCACAGCGGGCTGTGCGGGGGGCTGGCCCCCAACCCGCTGAACGCCCTGGCGGCCATGATCGCCTCGCTGCACGACGCCGGCGGGCGGGTGGCCGTGAAGGGCTTCTACGACGACGTCCGCCCCCCCGGCGAGGAGGAACGGGCCATCTGGAGCCGCCTGGCCTTCGACGCCGACGCCTGGCGGGCGGAGATCGGCGCGTCGGCCCTGGCCGGGCCGTCCGACGTGCCGCCGCTGGAGCGGCTGTGGGCGTTGCCCACGCTGGACTGCCACGGCCTGTGGGGCGGGTACACCGGCGAGGGCTGCAAGACGGTCATCCCCGCCTGGGCGAAGGCCAAGCTGTCCTGCCGCCTGGTGTGCGACCAGCGGGCCGAGGTCGTGGCCAAGCAACTCGAAGCGCACCTGCGGCAGCACTGTCCGGCGGGCATCCGTCTGGAGATCACGTCCCTGACGGCGCAGGACCCGTGGCTGGCCGACCTGGACACCCCGGCCGTCGAGGCGGCCCGGGGGGCGATCGGCGAGGCGTTCGAGGCTCCCTGCGCCCTGGTCCGCTGCGGGGCGAGCATCCCCGTGGCGATCCACTTCTACCGGCAACTCGGGGTCGATCCGCTGATCATGGGCGTTTCGCTGCCCGGCGACCGCGTGCACAGCCCCAACGAGAAGTTCGGCCTCGACCAGTTCCGCCGGGCGATCCACGCCTCGGCGGCGCTCATGGACCGCCTGGGGCGTCTGTCGATTCGGAAAAACCGTACTTGACACCCGGCGGAATTTGGTCATAATGGCTCGACTTTGCCGGTGCGGCCTGCGGAGGCTCACCGGCGCGGAACGAGGCTGACGGAAGTGAAGGAACGATACTGATGTACGCGATCATTGAAGACAGCGGCCAGCAGTTCAAGGTGGCGGCCGGCGACGTCATCCGCGTGGATGTACGCGACCTGGCGGACGATGCCAAGCAGATCACCTTTGACCGGGTGCTGCTGGTCAGCGACGACGGGGAAGGCAAGATCGGCGCCCCGCTGGTGGATGGGGCCAAGGTGGTGGCGGACATCCAGAACCAGGTCAAGGGCGACAAGGTGGACATCGTCAAGTTCCGCCGCCGCAAGGGCTATCGCCGCAAGGCCGGCCACCGCCAGCAGTACCTCGAGGTAAAGATCGCCCAGATCAACGCCTGACCGGCCGCCTCACACCCCCCACAGGTATCGGCCGCACGTCGCCCCCCCGGGACAGCGTGCGGCTTTTCTATGCGCGGGGCAGGCGGCAGGCACGACACCAGCAACGCCCTGGGACGACTGCCCCGTAACCGAGATGATGTCCTGGCGCTCCGGAATCCCATGTGGACCCCCAGGTTGTATGCCTGGGCGACTTCGAACTTCAGGCTTCAGGCACGAAGAAGCACGGCGTCTGGCCGTTGCCGTTCCTGAAGTCCGAAGCCTGAAGCCCGAAGCCTGCCGTTGCCGTTCGTGAAGCTTGCCGCCAGCCTTCAAGGGCGGACCGAACCTGGCAGACGCCGAGTGCCAGGTTCTCGCCTGGCTCACACCGCTCCTGCCGTACAAAAAAAGGGGGCGACGCAATGTCCGCTCACAGACATTGCTGTCGCCCTTCGCCTTGGTAGAGGCTCCCCTCGCATCAGTGAGACTCCGGATACAAGGAGGCTGCCGAAGGAGAAACAACAGCTCATTACCGGGAGCTCATCCCCGGTGGTACCTTGTACCAGGGTCCTTTCCCGGACCCTCCACCATTGTGGGACCTCACGTGTGAACACTGCCCGGGGGACGGGCGTCCACGGTTGCTCAGGCCGTATACGGTTCACGGGGCTGGAGATCCCGACCAACGTTCCATTCGAGGCGACCGGACAGATTCGAGGCTCCTCGGCCGCGTCGAATATCCCGTTGGTTGTACACTTGTCAAACGTCGTGCAAGCGCCGGCTTGCCTTGGGCCCACTTAGATGGGCCCCACTGCCTTGGCTGAGTGCTCGCCCTGTCAGCTTTCTCTTCCAGAGCCTCCTTCGAGGCGAGCGTCAACCGGGTTCGACCGGCCCGCCTCAGGGAGGCCGGCCGCACGCCGGGCTGACGCTCCTGGCTTTCTCTTCCGGGTGCCTCTTTCGAGGCGAGCGTCAGCCGTCTGCTCAGCCGGGCAGCGAGGTTCGGAAACGCCCGGCTGTCTGTAACGCGTGTTCCAACAGGGCCCGCCACTGGTCCTCGGCCACGGGTCGGGCGAAATAGCTCGCCCCACCCGCCCGGGCCACGATTTCCAACTCCGGGCCGCCAGCACCGACCACCGCGACCGTAGCCGCGGGACACCACCGTCTCAACCACCGCAGCGAGTGCTCAACCGTCGGCTCCGGCGAATCATCCGCCAGAATCACCAGTGAGGCCCCGCTTCTCGGGGCGTTCAACGCCAGGTCGCAGACCCTGCGATAGGTAACTAAGCTGCAGGATCCCATCTCCCTCATGAGCCTGGACACGCGGTCCACCTCATCAGGATCCTTGCAGACCATCACCACAAACGCAGAGCGACCCGGTGTGCGCCTTACGTAGACACCTTTGGCTCGTCGTTCCATCTTTCCCTCTCCGGAAAGCCTATAGTACAACCCCTGTGCCAGCAGCGGGCGACCTGCGGAAGAGATGCGCCACAACTAACGCTGCATTATACGCTTAAAGATCTCTGAAGAAAAACGCGGCCCGTCCGACGCGCCGCGGCGCCCGCGGGCCGGCGCCGCAGAATGCGTCATCGCCTGGTGCGCTCTGGTGCGCCCAGCGGCGTATTCTGCGACAGTGACGCGGCTTGCGACACGCCGCGTCGCGCTACAGTTCCATCGGCAGTCCGGACCGCCGGCCATCAATCCAATTACGTTTGAGCGGGACAGGAGGTGCGGGGCCGTTTCCGGGCAGGAGCAGGAATGCGCATGATCTTGCCAAGTCATTGGCCCGGTTGGAGATCCCGGATACGAGCGAGAAACCCGAAATCCGAAACAAATTCAAAACAGCAGGAAAGACGGCAAGCATCCAAACGGCCGAGGCCCACGGTTTGGTGCTTATCCGTTCCGTTTTGCCGTTTAGGACTTGTTTCGGATTTCGAGTTTCGTGCTTCGGGTTTCCGCCCCGTGCCCCGTGCCCCATCACGAGGACAGGGGTCGCGCCAACCATGCGCATTCCTGCTGGAGGGAGACCGGGGGGCAAGCGGAGCGGGAGGCCTAGAACTCGTCGTCGAGACGGTAGTGGCGCATCTTCCGCAGCAGGGTGCTGCGGTGGATATCCAGGAGGCGGGCGGCGATGGAGCGGTTGCCGCTGGTGTAGCTCAGGGCGCGGCGGATGGCCTGCTCCTCGACGTACGCGAGGGTGTACACCTGCGTGGGATCGTCGTCGTTGAAGTGCGTGATCCGCCCGGTGGCCGGCGCGCCGACCATGGCGGTCGGGGTGTCGGCGGCGCCGTAGAGGTACCCGTCGTTCCACGCGTGCAGCGCGGGGGCCATCGGGACCGTGTCGGCGGCGTAGAGCCGTTCGACGTAGGCCCGCAGCTCGCGGACGTTGCCCGGCCAACTGTAGGCGCGGATCTGCCCGCGGAGGCCCTCGCCCAGGACGACGCGGTCGCGGCGGTACTCGCGGGCGAAGAAGTCCAGGTAGTGGTCCAGCAGCACGTCGATGTCCTCCGGCCGCGTCCGCAGCGGAGGCACCTCGATCCGGACGATGTTCACACGGTGGTACAGGTCGGCCCGGAAGAGCCCCTCGTGGACCATCCGCTGGAGGCTCCGGTTGGTCGAGACGACGAAGCGGGTGTCAACGATGATCGGATGGCTGGCGCCGACGGGGGTGACCTCGTGCTCCTGCAGCAGGCG
This sequence comes from Planctomycetota bacterium, assembly GCA_012514895.1. GTDB lineage: Bacteria > Planctomycetota > Phycisphaerae > SM23-33 > FEN-1343 > JAAYZK01. The sequence goes on from JAAYZK010000228.1 coordinate 41,219, forward strand.
CAGCAGGGAGGCCTGCAGGCCCATGGGGATCTCGCCGATCTCGTCCAGCAGCAGCGTCCCGCCCTCGGCGGCGCGGACCACGCCCAGCGTCTCGCCGGCGGCGCCGGTGAACGCCCCTTTCACATGGCCGAACAACTGGCTGGGGAAGAGTGTCTCGCTGACGCCGGCGCAGTTGAGGGGGATGAACGGTTTGCCGCGCCGCGTGGACTGGCGGTGAATACGTCGCGCGAGCAGTTCCTTGCCCGTGCCGCTTTCGCCCTCGAGCAGGACGATGCAATCGTTCTCGGCAACCGAGTCCACGACGTTCAGCGTCTGGCGAAACAGGTAACTTGTACCCATCAGGGCCGAATCGGCGCCAACGTCGACAGACAACGGCTTACCCGGAACAGACGTGGTTGTCCGAGCCTCTGGAGCCATGAACTAAACTGATGATCTGGAGGAGGTGAGCGACGCGAGACAAATAATGATGCGAGTTGCCTGAACTCATCCTCCAACGGTCCGTCTCACGATTTCCTCCAGCTCTCCTTCTGCCTCCCTTATAGGGCAGAATCCTCATTCTGGCAAGCAGGAATTAAGGGATATTCCTTAGATTCCATGGCTTAGAACGACGGTACTGGCGGCCTTTCGCGCACGTGACAGCCTAACTTCTTTTCATGCAACAGCTTGAAAAAGTCCCCGCCGCAGGAGCCCCCCGGGGGGCTAACCGAAGCCAAGCGGCCTTCGGGCCGATACATGAACCGGGCTCGCGCCCCCTGTGGAACACAGCGACACGGATCCCATGAACTTGCGACGCAGACGTTCAGGTTGGCCGTCTGGGCCGGGCACGGTCCGCTGGCACGGGCTGCGCACGAAGGTCGCGGTCCTCCTGGTGGTCCTGGTCGCCTCGGCGGCGGCCCTGGGCGGGTGGCTGTCGAGCTGCCTGCTGGGCCGGTGGGCGGCCCAGACGAGCCTGGAGCAGACGGGCCACATGGCCGAAATGCTCCGCCTGTCGGTCGCCGACCGTCTGGCCCGGGGGGACGTCGCCGCCGTTCAGCAGGTGGTCGATCGGTTCAGCCGCCACCCCTTCGTCCTGGCCGCCGACGTCCACACCCCCGACGGCGCGCTGGTGGCCCGGGCCCTGGCCGGCGACCTCAGCCCGGCCGTCCTGGGCGCGGCGGAGGCGCCCGTACTGGCGGTGACCGAGCGTCTGGGGCCCGACCGGATGTGGGCGACCCGCCCCGTCCTGGCCGACACCGACGGCGAAGCGGCGCTGGCCGGGTCGATCCGCCTGGTGGTCGACACCCGTTCCATGGGCGAGCGGCTGCGTCGGGCTCAGGTCATCATGGGGCTGCTGGTCTTCGCGTTCGTGCTGGGGCTCGTGCCCGTCTCGCACTACGTCGTCACGCTCGCCCTGGTCCGCCCCATCCGCCGCCTCGTGGCCGCCACCGGGAGGCTGGCCGAGGGCGACTGGAGCGTCCGGGCCGACGACGGCGGACGCGACGAGATCGACGCCCTGGCACACAGCTTCAACGCCATGGCCGAGCGGCTCGACCGGCAGCGCCGGCTGCTGATGACGACCAACGAGCGCCTCGAAGAGCAGGTCCGGCGGCGGACGGCCGACCTGGACCACGCCAACGCCCGCCTCCGCGCCGACATGGCCGACCACCAGCAGTTCCTCTGCGCCGTCACCCACGACCTGAACGCCCCCCTGCGGAACATCGGCGGCATGGCCGCGATGGCCCTGCGGAAGTGGCGCGACCAGCTTCCCGCCGACGTCGTCAACCGCTTCGAACGCATCGAGGCCAACGTCGTCCTCCAGACCGACCTGATCAACGACCTGCTCGAACTGTCGCGGATCGGCACCCGCCCGCCCCGCCCGACCCGCGTGGACGTCGCCGCCGTCCTCGAACAGGTGCGCTGCACCTTCGAGTTCGACCTGCGCACCCGCAACATCGAGCTGCGGATCGAACCGGGCCTGCCGCCGCTTTACGCCGAGACCAACCACGTGCGGCAGGTGTTCCAGAACCTCATCGACAACGCCATCAAGTACATGGGCGGCCGCCCCGACGGGCGGATCGCCGTCTCCTGCGACGAAGACGAGCGATCCATCATTTTCCACGTGGCCGACAACGGGATCGGCATCGCCGCCGAGGACCAGCAGCGGATCTTCACCGTCTTCCGCCGCGCCGCCGCCGTCCCGCCCGACACGACCGGCAAGGGCGTCGGCCTGGCCGGCGTCGGCGCCGTCGCCCGCCGCTACGACGGGCGGGTCTGGGTGACCAGCGAGCTGGGGCGCGGCTCGGTCTTCCACGTGGCGTTCAGCAAGGAAAGATGCACGGCTCCCAACGAGGACGCAACCGCCGATGACCTTTGCAGCGAACACAGCGACGCCGCCTGCCATCCTGTTGGTTGACGACGACCCCGACGCGCGGATGATCCTGCGGGACGCCGCCGCCGAGGCCGTGCCCGGCGCGACGATCTGGGAGGTCGGCTCCGGCGAGGAGGCGATGGACTTCCTCTACGCCCGCGGGCGCCACAGCCGGGCGCCGCGGCCGTCGCTGATCACCCTGGACATCGAGATGCCCGGCGAAGGCGGGCAGACGACCCTGGCGAAGATCCGCCGGGACGGCCGGTTCGCCGACATCCCCGTCGTCGTGCTGACCAGCAGGGCCGACGACGTCCAGAAGCGCCTGGCCGCCGTCAACGGGGCCAACAGCTTCGCCCTCAAGCCCGCCACGCCGGCGGAGCTGGGCGCCGCCATCCGCCAGATCACCGAGTACTGGACGCAGCTCCACCAGCGCCCCGCATGCGAGGACACCGATGGCCCCACAACCGCATCTGCCTGAAGGCGACCTGCTGCGGCGCTGCCCGCGGATCCTGATCGTCGAGGACGACGCCGACCATCGCGAGCTGATCGCCGACGCGCTGCAGATCTACTTCGACGGCGCCGCCGACGACCGCATCGTCTGCGTCGGCACCGCCGCCGCGTGCCGGAAGCTCGACCCCAACGCCTTCGACGTCATCCTGCTGGACTACAACCTGCCCGACGCGACCGGGTTGGACGTGCTGGAACGCTTTGCCGCCGTCAGCGACGTGCCGATCATCTTCGTCACCGGCGAGAACGTCATCGAGACGGCCAGCAAGGCGGTCCACATGGGGGCGCAGGACTACATCATCAAGCTGGGCGACTACCTCTTCGCCATCCCGCTGGTCGTCGAGAAGAACATCCGCCAGCACCGCATCCGCCAGGAGAACCGCCGCCTCCAGCAGGAGCTCCAGGCCACCGTCGAGGAGGTCCGCGTCAAGAACCTCCAGCTCAAGGAGTCGCTGGCCCGGCTGCACCGCATGGCCACCACCGACTACCTGACCGACCTGACCAACCGGCGGCACTTCGCCGAGGAGCTGGAGCGATGCTTCGGCGAGGCGAGGCGGTACGAGTTCGACCTGACGTGCGTGATGATGGACCTGGACCACTACAAGACCTTCAACGACACGCTGGGCCACCAGATGGGCGACAAGATCCTCGTCGCCACCGCCCGGGCCATCCGCGCCACCCTCCGCGCCAGCGACGTCGCCGCGCGGTACGGGGGGGACGAGTTCGTCCTGCTGCTGCCCCACACCTCCATCGATCTGGCCGTCACCGTCACCCAGCGCATCAGCGACCAGATCGCCGCCTGGCGCGCCCAGTACACCCACGTCGGACGCGAATTGACCCTCTCGATGGGCCTGGCCAACCTCCACCGCGACAACCCCGCCTCCGCCGACGCCCTGCTCTGCATGGCCGACCAGGCCCTCTACGCCGCCAAGCAGGCCGGCCGCAACCGCCTGGTGATCTACGGCGACCTGAAGAAGACCGAGGGCGTGAGGCTCGAGGTCTGAGAGGCGACAGACCCCGCAGCCCGGATCACGTCCCCTCGCGCGCGTACTCCAGCCACGCCATCTGGATCGCCTCGAGGATTCCTTCGCCGCCGGCGTGCGGATCGTCGGCGAACGCCTCCAGGTCCAGCACCCGCTGCCGCAGGTCCGTGAAGCGGACCTTCAGCGGGTCCTGGTCGGGGTACGCCTGGGAAAGCTGGTAGCCGATCTCGTCGGCGTCGGTCCATTTCAGCGCCGCCATCATTCCGACTCCTTGGCCGCGTTGCGGTTCCAGTCCGGCACGCGGACGGTGACGTCGCCGCCCACGACGGCCTGGCAGGCCAGGCGGCTGCGGACGGTGTTGCCGGGGGCCAGCTCGACGCGGTCCAGCTCCTCGTCGGCGGCCTCGCTGAGGTTCTCCCAGCCGGACTCGACGATGACGTGGCACGTGCTGCACGCCCCCACGCCGCCGCAGGTGTGTTCGATCGGGACCCCGTGCGCCAGGGCGATGTCCAGCAGGCTCCCGGGACGGCCGTGATGGCCGTACGGATACTCCGCCGGGTCCACCTGGACCGTCACGCCCGCAGGCTCGAACGTTACGTTGTACCGGGCCATGATCTACTCCCCCACCTCGTCCAGCTTGCGCCCCTTGACTGTCCTGCTGAGCACGGCGTCCATCTGCGCCTCGGTCAGGGGCGCCGCCGCTTCGTTGGCGGCGGTCATCGCCTCGTAGACGGCGTCGGGGTCGCCACCGCCCAGCAGCGCCTTGAGGCGGGCGACGGCGTCGTCCAGCCGGCGCTGCTGCGCGTCGTCCAGGGCGCCGGGAACGTTGGCCAGGGCCTTGTCGATCGCCGCGAGGATCCGTCCGGCCTCGTTGCGCAGGTCGATCATCCGGTGGGCCGTCATGTCCTCCCGCGCGTGCGTCCACGACTCGCGGACCATCCGCTGGACCTCCTCGCCCGTCAGCCCGTGCGAGGGCGTGATCTGGATCGAGGCCGTCCGCCCCGACCGCTCCTCGACGGCGCGGACGTGCAGGATGCCGTTGGCGTCGATCATGAACGTCACGCGGATCCGCGGCGCCCCGGCCGGCATGGGGGGCAGTCCCGCCAGCTTGAAGCGGCCCAGCGAGCGGCAGTCGGCGACGAGCTCGCGCTCGCCCTGGAGCACATGGATGTCGACCGAGGTCTGCCCGTCGGCCGAGGTGGTGAACACCTCGGAGGCCTTGCAGGGCACGGTGCTGTTGCGCAGGATCAGCTTGCCCATCGCCCCGCCGAGCGTCTCGATGCCCAGGCTCAGCGGCGTCACGTCCAGCAGGAGCATGTCCCGCCGGTGCCCACCGAGGATGCCCGCCTGCACCGCCGCGCCCAGCGCGACGACGCGGTCGGGGTCGATCGCCGTGTAGGGCTCGCGCCCGAACACCTCGCCCACCCGGCGCACCACCATCGGGATCCGCGTCGAGCCGCCCACCATCACCACCTCGTCGATCCCGCCAGGCGCCACGCCGGCGGCGTCCATGGCCTCGCGGCAGGCGCCGATCGTCCGCTCGACCCACGGGGCCGCCAGGGTCTCGAACTGGCCGCGCGTGATCGTCCGGCGGTACGCCCGGCCCTCGCCCAGGTCGATCTCGACGGCGGCGGACGGCTCGGCCGACAGGCGGATCTTCGTCGCCTCGGCGAACTGCCGCAGCGCCTGGCGGGTCGCCGGCGGGAAGCTCAGGGCCTCGCCGAAGCGGTCGCGGATCTCGCCGGTGATCAGGTCGATCAGCGCGCGGTCCAGGTCGTCGCCCCCCAGGTGCGTGTCGCCGTGGGTGCTGAGCACCTGGAAGACCCCGCCCTCGACGTGCAGGATGCTCACGTCGAACGTCCCGCCGCCGAAGTCGTAGACGGCGATCGTCGCGTTCTCCCGCCGATCCAGCCCGTAGGCCAGCGCCGCGGCGGTCGGCTCGTTGACGATCCGCAGCACCTCCAGCCCCGCGATCCGCCCGGCGTCGCGGGTGGCCTGGCGCTGGGCGTCGTCGAAGTACGCCGGGACCGTGATGACCGCCTTGGCGATCGGCCGCCCCAGCGCCTGCTCGGCGCGGTGGCGGACCTCGCCGAGGATGATCGCCGACAGCTCCTGCGGGCTGAGCAGGCGCCCGTCCACCTCGACGCGGACGGTGTCGTGGGCGCCCTGGACGACGTGGTACGGCAGGAACCCCAGCTCGTCGGCCAGGTCGGCCAGGCCCCGCCCCATCAGGCGCTTGACGGAATAGACCGTTCCCAGCGGGTTGAGCACCGCCCGGGCCTTGGCGGCGGTCCCGACGGTGGCGGCCCCGTGCTCCAGCGCGATCACGCTGGGCACCAGCGCGTCGTCGCCCGCGCCGATCACCTCCGGGCCGCCCGGGGCGTACCAGGCGGCCAGGGAGTTGGTCGTGCCCAGGTCGATGCCCAGGATGATCTCGTTCTCGCGGGTGTTCATGGAGGCAGCTCCCCTCAGCCCTTGGCGGCGCTGATCAGCTTGCGGATGTAGCTGATGGCGTTGAGGTGCCGGCGGAGGCGCTTGAGCTCGTCCTGGCGGACGGCCTCGCACCCGACGGTCGTGTCGAAGCGCCCGTACAGTTCGCCCAGCGTCTCCAGCATCGCCCGGTAACGCCCGTCCAGCTCGCCGGCGAGGCGCCCCAGCGTGGCGGCGTCGCCGTCGGCGCGGGCGTCGTGGATCCGCTCCTGCAGTTCGGCCACCTCCGGCAGGAAGCCCTCCGGCGTCGAGCGGTCCTCGGCGCTGGCCGGGCCGCCCAGCAGGCCCAGCAGGTACTCGGCGCGGCCGACGGGGTCGCTGAGCGTCCGCCAGGCGTCATTGACGGCCGAGGAGACATTCAGGGCCAGCTCGGCCACCTCGGGCGAGTCGCCCGCGTGGAAGTCCGGGTGCGCGTGGCGATTGAGCGCCAGGAACCGCCGGCGCAGCTCCGCCATGTCCAGGTCGTACCGCCGCGGCACGCCCAGCAGCGTGAAGTAGTCGGTCGGCGCGCTGACAGGGTTCAGCGCGTGGCAGTAATCGCACACCACGGCCTGGTTCAGTTCGCGGTCGCACGCGATGCACTTGGCCGGGACGGCCGACGCGTTGTCGCCGGCGTTGGTCGCCATGACGCACCTACGCCTGGAAGCTGGCGCCGCAGCCGCAACTGGCCTTGGCGTTGGGGTTGTTGAAGACGAAGCCCCCGCCGAGCATCCTGTCGCTGTAGTCGACCTCGGTGCCGTTGAGGTACAGGTAGCTCTTGGGGTCGCAGACCACCTCGACGTCGTGCGAGCGGAAGACCTCGTCGCCGGCGACGGGCCCGTTGCACAGGTCGAGCTGGTACGAGAAGCCGCTGCAGCCCCCGCCCTTGACGGCAACCCGCAGGCAGGGCGCGCCCGCCACGCCGTTCTTCGTCGCCACGGCCTTGACCTGCTCGGCCGCGTGTTCGGTCAGTGTGATAGCCATTGTTGATCTCCTGACTCACCGCTCCCCGACGGGGAGCGATCCGTTCAGTCCGTTGTCACGCCTCAAGCCTTCGTGGTTCCAACATTCACCTGGACCGGCCCGCAGCTCCTGCCGTTCTTGCGCTTCCAGTCCTCGATCGCCGCCTTGACCGCATCCTCGGCCAGGACGGAGCAGTGGATCTTCACCGGCGGCAGCGAGAGTTCCTCGACGATGTCGGTGTTTCGAAGCTGGGTGGCCTCGTCGATGGTGCGGCCCTTGAGCCATTCGGTCGCCAGCGAGCTGGAGGCGATGGCCGAGCCGCACCCGAAGGTCTTGAACTTCGCGTCGACGATCCGCCCGTCGGCGGAGACCTGGATCTGCAGCTTCATCACGTCGCCGCACTCGGGGGCGCCGACGAT
>JAAYZK010000229.1 GCA_012514895.1 Planctomycetota bacterium
CGCACCGTCTGCGACCGCATGAACATCTCCGGCCGCTTCGAGGACGCCCGGATCAGCACCAACCAGGTGTCGGTGCTCCGGGCGATGGTGCGAGGCCTGAAGCCCAACCGCCGCATCCCCTACGCTGACGAGTGCAGGCTGATGACGGCCCACCTGCCGGCGATTCGCTTCGCCCTGGAGCGGCTGACCACGGGCCGGATCAAAGGCGTCTCATCGCCGACGGTCTGCGCCGTGGTCGCGCGGGCGTGGTACTCGCAGGAGCTCGACCACCTGGAGCGCTTCTGCGAGATCCTCCGCACCGGGATGGCCGGCGACGACGAGGCGGTCATCATCGTCCTGCGGGACTACCTCAGCAAGCTCGACCGCAGCCACAACATGACCGTCCTGCGCGACATCTACGGTCGGGTCGAGCGGGCGCTGCACTGCTACCTCAGCGGCCGCAACGTCACCATCCTTCGCCCCTGCCAAGCCGAGATGTTCCCCCTGCCCGAGGAGAAGGTTGCTTAGATGATCGCCCTTCGCCCCTATCAGTCCGCCGCCGTGGAGGCGGTGTACCGACACCTGCGGGATCACGACGACAACCCGGTCGTCGTGATCCCCACCGGAGGCGGCAAGACGCCCGTCATGGCGACCCTCTGCGACGACGCCGTTCGCAGGTGGGACGGGCGGGTGCTGGTGCTCGCGCACGTGAAGGAACTGTTGGAGCAGACGGCCGGCACGCTTCAGCGGATGGCCGGCGACCTGGACGTGGGCGTCTACTCGGCCGGGCTGCGGAGGCGGGACACCGATCATCCGGTGATCGTGGCCGGGATCCAGTCGGTCTACAAGCGGGCCGGGGACCTGTTCGGCGAGAAGCCCTTCGACGTCATCCTCATCGACGAGGCCCACATGATCCCGCCCGAGGGCGACGGGATGTACCGGACCTTCCTGGCCGACGCGAAGGTGATCAACCCTAATCTGCGGACGGTCGGCCTCACGGCCACGCCGTTCCGCATGACCAGCGGCTCGATCTGCCAGAGCGACCACTTCCTCAACCGCATCTGCTACGAGATCGGCGTCAAGGAACTGATCCGCGACGGCTACCTCTGCCCATTGCGAACCAAGGCGGGTATCGCCCGGGCCGACACCAGCGGGCTGCACATCCGGGGCGGGGAGTTCATCGCGGGTGAAGTTGAGGAGTTGATGGACCGGGACTCGCTGGTGCGGGCCGCCTGTGGCGAGATCGTCCAGCAGACGGTCGACCGCCAGAGCGTCCTGATCTTCGCCAGCGGGGTCCAGCACGGCCTGCACGTCGTGGAGCAGTTGCAGCGCGAGCACGGCGTGGAGTGCGGCTTCGTCTGCGGTGAGACGCCGACAGCCGATCGCGACAGGCTGATCGCTCGCTTCCGCCGCCAGGAGGGCCAGGGCCTGTTCGGCGACAACAGGCCGCTGAAGTACCTGTGCAACGTCAATGTCTTGACGACCGGCTTTGACGCTCCGAACGTCGACTGCATCGCCATGCTGCGGCCGACCCTGTCGCCGGGGCTATATTACCAGATGGTTGGTCGGGGCTTCCGGCTGTGCGAGGGCAAGGCCGACTGCCTGGTGCTGGACTTCGGCGGCAACGTCATGCGCCACGGCCCGGTGGATGACCTGCGCATCACCGAGCCGGGCAGCGGCAACGGCGAGGCCCCGGCCAAGGAGTGCCCGGACTGCCATGCCGTCATCCACGCCGCGTATGCCAACTGCCCGGAGTGCGGCCATGCCTTCCCGCC
>JAAYZK010000026.1 GCA_012514895.1 Planctomycetota bacterium
CACCGTCGACTCGTCGGCCATGTCCATACCTCCATGCTTGGCCGTCTCCAGGCCCGGCTCCGCCGGACCTCTCTCGTTCTACCCTCTCTATCGGCCAAGTCCCGCGCGCAGCTACGGTCGTGCACCCCGAGGGTTCCGCCTTCTGGCCTTTTTCCCTGAATGTCGGTATAATAGCGTGTTACGACGACGTTTCCCGTGACCCCCAGTCAGGAGCACCGCCGTGACGGCTTTCCCGCGAACGATGATCGAGGACCTGTCGGTGTCCCGCATGGTGATCGGGACCAACTGGTTCCTGGGATTCTCCCACACCTCCAAGGCCAGGGACAACGCCATCAAGACGACGATGACGGCCTCGAAGATGGCCGATGTCCTGAAGGTCTTCCTGGCTGCCGGGGTCGACACGATCATGGGCCTGAGTTCCGTGCCGCTGCTTCGCGAGGGGATGGACGAGGCCTCCCAGCGGACCGGGCTGGGCATGAAGCTGATCTCCACGCCCATCGTCCCGACCGAGGACACCCAGGAAGCCTGGGACGAGACCGCCCGCCTGCTGGACGCCGAGGTCGGCTGCGGCGCCGCCGTCTGCATGCCGCACATGGTCACCACCGACGCCCTGGTGGACAAGGTCCACCGCCGCATCCGCCGGATGGACCGCATCGTGGCGATGATCCGCCAGCGGGGGATGATCCCCGGGTTGTCGACCCACACGCCCGAGGCGCCCGTCTTCGCCGACGAGAGCGGGCTGGACGTGGCCACGTACATCCAGATCTACAACGCCGCCGGCTTCCTCATGCACGTGGAGGTCGACTGGGTGCACCGCAGCATCTGGGACCGCAAGCGGCCCGTCATCGCCATCAAGCCCCTGGCCGCCGGCCGCCTGTTGCCGCTGGTGGGCCTGGCCTTCGTGTGGTCGACCCTCCGCACGCAGGACATGGTCGCCGTCGGCACCTCCACGCCCGAGGAAGCCGCCGAGGTCATCGAGCTGTCGCTGTCGCTGCTGGAGCACCGCGCCAGCACCGTCCAACTGCAGCGCACGCGGAGCAAGGCCCTGCTGGAGTCGGCCGGCGACTGAGGCGGCCCGGGGGCCGCGCCTCGGCGGCGGGCGGCAAGGTTGCTGCGCCCCTGCGGCCCTGCGCCCGCCGTGGTGCCCGAATGCGAACATGTCTCTCGACATCGGTCAGCAGCAGGCCACAGATGTTCTCGGAGACCCATACGCTGTGGAGTGCGCATCCCTGGAAGGTCTGGCCTGTCGGGCGGGCCTGCCCTGCACGGCCAGCCTGTTGTCCCAACGGGGGACGAGCCACGAAATAGCCCTTGACATCCATGGAAGGCGTGGTAGGATAGGGGTTGCGCGGGTGGGCGCTGCCTCTTTGCACGTCGCCTGTGTGTTACGTGGTAAGATCCTGTCTCGGTCAGGGCGTTCAGTCAACTGAGGGTACCTTCGCAACTGATGCGGTGGTGAGTATCTTCGGTATGGGAGTGGGTATTCAAGCAAAGGAGGCCTTACGATGAAGCATCTATGTGTGTGTGTCTGTGTTCTGGCGCTGGCTTCGGCGGGCGCGTCCGCTGCGATGGTGGCGGATTTCGAAGACGGCGTCAACCCGTTCAGCGGCGGGGCTGTTGTCGCTGATCCCGAGGATGCCGGCAACCTGGTGTACCAGAACGCCGGCGGCAACTTCGTGATGACGCTGCCTGCCCCGCTGGCTGTCGGCGAGACGCTGACGATGCGGATCTACGACCAGGGCAAGGCGGCGGTGGCCGGGGAGGGGAGCTACCAGGGATGGTCCGCCGGCGTTGCCACGATGTCCCGGGCGTGGGGCGTCAGGCTGGCCCACAGAACCTGGTTCAACAGCAACAGCGGCTATGGCTACCCCGCCACGGGCAACTGGCTGCTCGATCTTGGCAACCAGGGCACCATCTATGGTATCGGCGTGCCGCGCCAGGTCGATGCCCTGGCGGTCATCGGTACCGGCACGGTTGCCGCGCCGGAGATCCCCGGCGACGGCAGGTGGTCCACCTGGAGCTGGACGCTCAATGCCGATGAGACGATGACGTTGGCTTTTGGCGAAGTCAGCCAGACGATGCCTGTGCCGGCCGGAAGTGTCATCTCGCGCGTCTTCGTTGACAGCGAAGCCAGCGGCCTGGGCGGCGTCTGGATCGACGACGTCCAGATCGTCCCCGAACCGGCTACGCTGGGACTGCTGGGCCTCGGCGCCCTCGGGCTGATCCGCCGCCGGCGGTAAGTCGCACACTGCGAAAGCCGAACGTTGACCAAGGGCGGACCCCGTGAAGGGGCCCGCCCTTTCTGTCGGCCGGTTGACTGGCCGAGGATAAGTGGTATAGTAATCAGGTCTTAGCCTTTGTAAGGTCATACTGCGCCCGGCGGCGGCCGGGAGCGGGTTTGAGTCACCAGAGACCGGGCGGTCGCGGCCGGGAGGAGAGGGACGATGCGGACGGTGATCGGAACGGTTGTCGTGGCGGCGCTGTGCCTGACGGGATCGATGGCGACGGCGGGGCGGATCGTCCTGGCCGAGGATGACTGGACGCTCAGCGACACGGGCTTCAATGCCCCCAACGATCCCGGCGCGTTCGCCGCCAACGTGGCCGCGTGGTTCACGGGGGGGCAGGCGGGCAGCTTCCTGGCGTACTCCAACAACTTCGGTCTGACCGGCAGCCTGCTGGGCACCGCGATGGAGACCGCCGGCCACACCTGGACCGTCTCGACCGCCGGTCCGCTCGACCTGGCACGCCTGACGCCATATGACGGCGTATTCCTCAGCGTGGCCTATACCACCGGCGTGGACATCGCGGCCCTCCAGCAGTACGTCGACGGCGGCGGCGCCGTCTACCTGTACGCCGGCGCCGGCAGCGTGGCGATGTGGAACGACTTCCTCCTCCCGTACGGCCTGGCCTACGCCACCGGCTATAACCCGCTGGTCGGCAACCGGCCGATCGACAGCGACCACCCGCTGTTCGCGGGCGTCGATTCGCTCTACGACTACAACGGCAACGACGTCTACGACCTCGATCCGGCCGACCCGGCCAACGAGATCCTGGTCACCTCCCAGGGGCGCGGCCTCTACGCCGTCTACGACAGCAGCGTTCCCGAGCCCGCCACCGCCGCCCTCCTGGTCATCGGCGCGGCGGTGCTGGCCAGGAAGCGCCGATAGTACTCCCGGACCAGGGACGTCCGGCGGGCTGGGATGGCCTGCGTTCTGCCACACATCCGCCGTCGCGGCCCTGAGCCCTGTAAGGGCTCAAAGGCGGCGACGGCCCTCGCTCTGCCACCACGCGATCGTCCGCCGCAGCCCTTCGTCGAAGTCGACCTCGGCGCGGAAGCCGAAGCGTTCGGCGGCGCGGGTGGTGTCCAGGCAGCGGCGGGGCTGGCCGTCCGGCTGGGCGGTGTCCCAGACCAGTTGGCCGGTGAAGCCGGTCATCGCCTTGATCTTCTCGGCCAGGTCGGCGATGGTGATCTCGAAGCCGGCGCCGAGGTTGACCGGGTCGGCGCCGTCGTAGCGCTCGGTCGCCAGGGCGATGCCGCGGGCGGCGTCGTCGACGTAGAGGAACTCGCGGCTGGCCCTCCCGGTGCCCCAGACCTCGACGGTCTCGGCACCGGTATCGACGGCGCGGCAGAACTTGCGGATCAGCGCCGGGATGACGTGGCTGGTGGCCGGGTCGAAGTTGTCGCCCGGCCCGTAGAGGTTGACCGGCAGGAGGAAGATCCCGTTCAGGTCGTACTGGTCGCGGTAGGCGGCCAGCATCACGCCCAGGGCCTTCTTGGCGATGCCGTACGGGGCGTTGGTCGGTTCGGGGTAGCCGTTCCAGAGGTCTTCCTCGCGGAAGGGGACGGGGGTGTCCTTGGGGTAGGCGCAGATCGTCCCGATCTGGACGAACTTGGCGACGCCGTGCCGGCGGGCGTGCTCGATGAGGTGCAGGCCCATGGCCATGTTGGCATAGAAGAACCGCCCGGGGCTGGCCCGGTTGGCGCCGATGCCGCCGACCTCGGCGGCCAGGTGGATCACGACGGTGGGGTCCATCGTCTCGACCATCCGCTCGACGTCGGCCTCGCGCGTCAGGTCGTACTGGTCGATCGTGGGGACCAGCAGGTTTGCGGGCGGCACGCCGCGCTGGAGCAGACAGGCCTGGAGGCGCCGGCCGAGGAAGCCGGCCCCGCCGGTGATGACGATTCGCTGGTCGGCGAGATTCACGGGCGGTTCTCCCGCGCCTGGCGGACGACGCGTTCCTCGCGGGCCAGCGCCCAGTCGTGGTCGACCATCATGTTCACGAGGTCGTCGAAGGTGACGCGGGGCCGCCAGCCAAGCTTCCGGCGGGCCTTGGCGGCGTCGCCGAGCAGCAGGTCGACCTCCGCGGGGCGGTAGTAGCGCCGGTCGACCCGGACGTGGTCCTGCCAGTTCAGGCCGACCCGCCCGAAGGCGGCGTCGAGGAACTCGCGGACCGAGTGGGACTGGCCGGTGGCCACGACGTAGTCGTCCGGTTCGTCCTGCTGGAGCATCAGCCACATCGCCTCGACGAAGTCGCCGGCGAAGCCCCAGTCCCGCCGGGCGTCGAGGTTGCCCAGGTACAGGGTGTCCTGCAGGCCCTCGGCGATCCGCGTGGCGGCCCGGGTGATCTTGCGGGTGACGAACGTCTCGCCCCGGCGGGGGGATTCGTGGTTGAAGAGGATCCCGTTGCAGGCGAACATCCCGTAGCTCTCGCGGTAATTGATCGTCTGCCAGTACGCGTAGAGCTTGGCGCAGCCGTACGGGCTGCGGGGGTGGAACGGCGTGGTCTCGCGCTGGGGCGTCTGGGCGACCTTGCCGAACATCTCGCTGCTGGAGGCCTGGTAGAACCGCGCCGGCAGCCCCGTGTCGCGCAGGGCCTCCAGCAGGCGGATGGCGCCGACGGCGTCAACCTGGGTGGTGTAGACGGGCTGGTCGAAACTGACCCGCACGTGCGACTGGGCGCCGAGGTTGTACACCTCGTCGGGCTGGACGCGCGTGATGATCTCCCGCAGGCCCGCCCCGTCGGTCAGGTCGCCGTAGTGCAGGCGCAGGCGCGGGTCGGTTTCATGGGGGTCCTGGTAGATGTGCTCCAGGCGCCCGGTGTTGAAACTGCTGGACCGCCGGATGAGCCCGTGGACCTGGTAGCCCCTGGCCAGCAGGAAGTCCGCCAGGTAGCTGCCGTCCTGGCCGGTGATGCCGGTGATCAGGGCCCGCCTGATCGGCTTGTCGTTCTCACTCATCGTCGCGTGTCTCCGTCAGGTGCGGCCCGCGATGCCGGGGCGATTATGCGGTGTGGGCGCGTCCCCTGCAAGCGCCGGCGGAGCCAAAGTCCCCGCGCGAGGCTGTTCCACCCCTCCGGCACGGGGCCCCATGAGCCGGGATACAGGTTTTTCGCAGTGTGATTCCGGGATCCGCCCCCAGGGGCCGGGCAAGGGCGGGTGATCTCTCGATGAAAGTAGGGGGATTCACTGACAGAGTGTGGGGTGCTGCTCTAAAGTTCACAACGGACGTGGCCTGCTGAGCATCGATATGAATAATCGGAGTTGTTCCGTTTGTAGGTGAATCACCTTCTTTCCGGTTCTCCAGGGGTCGGATTCCGGCAAATACGGGACACCATGAGGGGCTTAAGAACGCTTCTATCCCCTTGTGTTGTCATAATCTAGGCTTGCTTTTCTTCCGAACTTGATTATACTGTCGGACGCTGGAGAGATGGCCACGTGTTCGCGGTTTGTTGGGCACGTGGGCATTCCGAAAGCATAATTGCGTCGCGCTCGTATGACAGGGCACGTCCCAGGCCCAGGCAGGTCGCAGGGCTTGGGGGCACGTTGTGCTGGAGTCGCCTTGGCACTGGGAGCGGAGGGCCTGGACGGGAATGTCCGCCGTCGGGAGGCGGGCGCCTCGGGTGTTGCGGGAAGGCTGGAGCCGTCACGGCGCCTGGCGTCGTCGCGCGCCGGTCTGTCGGTGTCGATGCTTTCGGGTGCGTCGGGCATGGCATGGGTGACTGGCCGCAGGCCCTGACGGGGCCTCGCCTGATGGGGCGGCGGTTTGGCCCTCGGGTCGAAACCGCTTTTTTTCGCGC
>JAAYZK010000002.1 GCA_012514895.1 Planctomycetota bacterium
CGGTCGCGCGGCTCATCGGCGCGCCGCCGGGCTACGTCGGTTACGAGGAGGGCGGGCGGCTCACCGAGGCGGTGAGGCGGCGGCCCTACAGCGTGGTGCTGTTCGACGAGATCGAAAAGGCGCACGGCGACGTGTTCAACGTCCTGCTGCAGGTGCTCGACGACGGGCGCCTCACCGACGGGCAGGGCCGCACCGTGAGCTTCAAGAACACGATCCTCGTGATGACCAGCAACATCGCCTCGGACCTGGTGCTCTCCCTGGCCGAGAGCGACGCGGAGCACTGGGAGATCGAGGCGCGGCTGAACGATGCGCTGCGCCAGCGGTTCCGCCCGGAGTTCCTCAACCGCATCGACGAGACGATCGTCTTCCACTCCCTCGACCGCGACGCGCTGGTGGGGATCGTCGAGATCCAGCTCCGCCAGCTCGCCGAGCGCCTCGCCGAGCGGCACGTGCGGCTGACGGTGACGCCCGCCGCGAAGGACCTGCTGGCCGAGATGGGCTACGACCACGCCTTCGGCGCCAGGCCCCTCAAGCGGCTCATCCAGCAGAAACTGGAGAACCCCCTGGCCGAAAAGCTCCTGGCCGGCGAGATCCCCGACCACAGCCGCGTCACCGTCGACGAACGCGGCAAGGGATTCGCCTTCGAGGTCAGCGCGACGGAAGAGGCGAAGACGACGGCGTAGAGAATCTGGAATCTGGAATCTGACGGCCGCGCGCGGGTGCCGTTGCCGTCAGATCCCAGACCGAAGGGCGTTTCGGTCAGTACGTATAGCCGGCGTAGCGATATTCGCTGCGGCCGGCGGCCTTCTCGTCCAGGGCGATGAGCCCGGCGACGGGGACGCCGACGCCTTCGAGGATCTGCGTGGCCTGCTCGACGGCGCTGCGGTGGGTGCGGTGGATCCGGACGGCCAGGACCGCCAGGTCCACGAAGCGGCCGAGAATCCCCGCGTCGGCCACCGAGATGACCGGCGGGCTGTCGATCACGACGTAGTCGTACGACTCGGTCAGCCGTCCGATCACCGTTTCGGCCGAGCGGCCGCTGAGCAGCTCGCCGACGCGGTCCATCGGGGCGGTCCCGGCGGTCAGGACGTGGAAGCTGTTCCTCCCGGCCGACCAGACCGCCTGGTCGACGGTGCACTCGCCGGCCAGCAGGTCGCCCAGCCCGGCCCGGCGGGTCATCCCCAGCAGCGCCGCCACCGAGCCGCGCCGGAGGTCCGCGTCGATCAGCAGCGTCCGCTTGTCGGAGATCTCCGAGAAGGTGTACGCCAGGTTCGTTGCCGTGACGGTCTTGCCCTCGCGGGGCTGGGCGGAGGTGATCATGCAGCGCATGGGGCCGTCGTTGGCCAGGCGGATCAGCGCGGTCCGCACCTGGCGGATCTGCTCGACGACCTGGCAGCGCGGGCGGTGGTGGGCCAGGATCATCGGGCTGAAGTACGACGAGCGGCGCATCGGGGCGGCGGGCCCCTGGACGGGCACGTCGGTCCCCACGGGCGTCAGCCGGGGCGCGGCCGGGGCCGGTGCGGCGGGGGGCGCCTCCAGCGGGGCGGCGACGGCCGCGGCGCCGTCCAACGCCTCGACGGCGGCCTGCTCGACGCCGGCAACGGCCATCGAGACCACGCGGACGGCCCGGTGATCGAGGGTCGTGGAATGCTCGGCGGACTTCTTCATCGCTCTCAGCACGTTACCCATCGTAGAGCCTCCCTGGCTCGCGCCGCGGCCGCGCCGCGGGGTCCTATCCGGCCGCCCGGATTTCCTCCTGCGGCTCGCCGGCCGGCGTCGGCACCGACGCGTCCGTCCAGCCGCAACTGGTCATGTCCCGCGTGACCGAACGCGCCGTCTCGGCGGTGACCACGAACGCTTCGTCGGCGTACGTCGCCAGCAGGGCGGCGTCGCTGATGTTGTTGATCAGGCGCGGCGTGCAGCGGGCGGCCTCGGCGATGATGGCGACGGCAGCCTCGTCGAAGTGCACCCGCGACCGCCGTCCGCCGGCGGCCACCGTCAGCCGGTGTTCGATGTACGGGCCCACCTGCGCCGCGTCCAGGCGCGTCAGGTGGTAGCTGAGCACCACCCGTTGGCGCAGGTGTTCCCACTGGGGCTGCGCCAACGTGTCGCGCAGTTCGTTCTGGCCGATCAGCACCCACTGGATGAGCTTCTCGGAGCGGTGCTCCCAGTTGCTCATCAGCCGCACCTGCTCCAGGGCGCTGCGGGAGAGGTCCTGGGCCTCGTCGACCAGCACCGCCACCCGCTGGCCCATCCGTTGCAGGGCGATCAGGCGGTCCTGCAGGGCGGCCTGGAGGGCGACCCGGTCAGGCCGGCGGTGGGGGGTCAGCAGGGCGCCGTAGACGCACCGCATCAACTGGTCGCCCCGCACCAGCGGGTCGGCGACCGAGACCATGACGGTGCTGCGGCGCAGGCGGAGGCTCAGCACGTTGGACACCAGCGTCTTGCCCGTGCCGATCTCGCCGGTGACCACGACCATGCCCTTGGCCTGCTCGATGGCGTAGGCCATGTTGGCCAGGGCTTCCTCGTGCGCTTCGCTGGCGTAGAAGAACCTCGGATCGCCGGTGTTGGCGAACGGGAACATCTTCAGGCCGAAATAGTCGAGATACACGGCTTGCTCCTTCTGAGGCTACATGGCCCCCAGCAGGCTCTGGACCCCCTGCCACAGCGCCCGCGCCGACGGGGCCATGTGCTCGATCATCTGGGCGTAACGTCCGGGATAGCGGGTCGCCATCACCACGCCGGCGGCCGCCAGGACGGTCACCGCCAGCAGCAGCGCCGCCGTGGCGGGCGCCAGCACGTAGCGGCGGATCGCCCGCAGGCGCCGCGCCGCCGGGGTGAGGATCGGGCCGACCACGCCGAGCACCGGCAGCCCCAGCTCGCCCCGGGCCTCCTCGGCCGAGCCGAAGCCCCGGGCCAGGTGGTTCATGACGATCACCAGGGCGATCGCGAAGCTCGCCCCCCCGCCCAGGGCCAGGGTGAACACGTGCCACAACGCCGGCCAGCTCGGCCGGAACACCGGGGCGGCGGCGCGGACCACTTCCAGTTGCGTCCGCGTGCCGTTCCGCTCGGCGGCCAGGGCCATCTGGACCGACGAGAGGTTGGTCTGCCAGAGCCCCTGCTCCTTCTCGATCCGGGCGATCTGCTCGGTCAACTGCTGGTACTCCCGGGCGACCGGCAGGAAGTTCGCCTCGGCGACCGTGTAGCGCTCCAGGGCCTCCCGCTTGCGGGACGCGGCCAGGTCCAGGCGCTCCAGCTCCATGCGGACATCCTCGATCCGCAGCATCGCCAGGGCGCTGGGGGGGCTGTCCGCCGCATCGTCGGCGATGTGCCGGGGCAGGGCGGCCAACTGGGCGCGGGCTTCGGCGAGCTGCTGCTGGAGGCCGATGACGGCCGGGTGCCGCCCGGTCTTGCCGGAGGTCTGCTGCTTGTCCAGCTCGGCTTCCAGCCCCCGGATCGTTTCGGCCGCCGCCACGTACTCAGGGTTGACCCGGCCGTTGCGGCTGTCGGCTTCGAGGCTCTCCAGGATGCTCAGGCGAGTCTGGGCGGCCTTGCGCTGGCGGTCGACATCCTCGATCTCGGCGATGGTCCGTTCGATCTGCAGGGTCAGGAACTGCGGGTTGCCCGGC
Source organism: Planctomycetota bacterium (assembly GCA_012514895.1). GTDB lineage: Bacteria > Planctomycetota > Phycisphaerae > SM23-33 > FEN-1343 > JAAYZK01. The sequence continues at coordinate 3,630 of JAAYZK010000002.1, forward strand.
ATCATGTCGGGGTGGGCCTTGAGGAAGTTGAACCGCTGCTCCCTCAGGGCGTCGGCTTCGACCTGGGCCTCGTCGATCCGCTGCTGCAGGTAGGTGGCGCTGCTGGTGAGCTGTTCGACCAGCTTGTCGCGCGTGACAGCGATGTAGTTGTGCACGAGGCGGTTGGGCAGGGCCGACGTGAGGGCCGGATCGGTGCTGGTCAGCCGCAGCGCGACCCGGTCGCGGTCGGCCTGCTGGATGATCCAGGACAGGTGGAGCCCCTCGCGGATGTCCGCGACGGTGCGGCTCAGACGGGCGCTGCCGTCGGGCGTGAGCTGCCCGGTCACGTCGCGGTCGAACCGCGCCAGGCAGCCCAGGTCGTCCAGGGCCTGGATGATGGCCTCCTCGCCGGTCAGGTGGTAGCCCATCAGGCCCTTGAGGTTGGCGAAGCTCTCGGGCAGCCCCCCGGTGCGCGCGGAGATGATGTTGCCCTGCCGCTCGAAGGTGCACGTTGCGCTGTAGCGGCGGGGGACGAAGTTGAAGGCGATGAACGTGGCGCAGGCGAACAGTCCCGCCGCCAGCATCGCCGTCGACCGCCGCTTCCACACGATGGCGACGTAGTCGGCGAACCCAAGTTGTGAGCTGTTTGCATTCATGCTTGCGTACCCTGGTGTTCAGCCCATCGGTCTAGTAGGTGCCCGACCCCTTGCCGTTGGCGGCGTCGGCCATGTCGCGAGGGGCCTCGAGCGTCTCGATCGCCGGTGTAATCGGGAAGAGAACCTGCCGCAGCCCCAGGCCCACCTTGGCCAGGGGGTGCGCCGGCACGTAGATGATGTCGTTGTTGGCGATGCGGAAGTTGGCCGGCGCGCCGCTGCGGACCATGGCCGCCAGGTCGATCGTGATGCGCTGGGTCTGGTTCTTGATCCGCCCGTCCTGGTCGACGGGGATGCCCTGCCCGTCGGGCATGGGGTCCATGCCCCGGATCACGGTGATCCGCTGGGGCATGGCCAGCTCGGTCGGCGAGGCGGCGGCCAGGACGCTGATGATCGTGTCGTTGCCGGTGAAGGGGAACGATCCCTTGCGGGCCACCTGGCCGAAGACGTAATACCGCTGACTGCGGTAGGCGCTGACGTTGACGGTGACCTCGACGTCCTCGTAGTACTCCAGCAGGCGCTCCTTGATCTCGGCGGCGATCTGGCTGGTGGTCTTGCCGGCGAACATGTAGCGGCCGATCAGCGGCAGCGACGACGTCCCGTCGGGGCCCACCGTCACGCCGTACCCGTGGAACTCGTCTGTGGGCCGCGCGACGATGCTCAGCCCGTCGGGGGGCATGACGACGTACTCGGCGCAGCCGGTGGGGCTGTGGGTCGTCGCCAGGAACTGGAGCATCTCGGCGTTGCTCGACGCACACCCCCCCGCCAGCGCCGCGAGGGCCAGCAGGGCTGCGATGCCGAGGCCTGTGGTTGTCTGTCTCATGACTTCACCCGCTGTCGCGTCATGTCGAACGGTCGGTCACCGTGCCGACGAGTCGTACAGTTTGGTCAGCGTCGCGGCCAGGATGGCCACTTCCAACCACCAGCTCCGCCGGCGGATATACTCCAGGTCGTACTGCAGCTTGCGTTTGACGGCGTCCAGGCACGTGTCGTAGCCGTTGCGCACCTGGGCCAGCCCGGTGATGCCCGGCTTCACCTGGAGGCGGTGGCGGAACTCGGGCAGGTGGGCGTAGATCCCCTCGGCGATCTCCGGGCGTTCCGGTCGCGGGCCGACCAGCGACATCTCCCCCCGCAGCACGTTGAGCAGTTGGGGGATCTCGTCGAGGTGGCTGCGCCGCATCCACCGGCAGGCGGGGATGACCCGGCTGTCGTTGGCCGACGCGAGCACCGGGCCGCTCTCGGCCTCGGCGTCGCGGGTCATGGTGCGCAACTTGTACATTCTGAAGAGCTTGCCGTTCTTGCCCAGCCGATCCTGGACGATCAGGACCGCTCCGGGGCTGCTCAGGCGGATGATGACCGCGCAGACCAGCATGATCGGGGCCAGCATCGCCCCCAGCACCACCGCCGCGAGGCGGTCCACCAGCCCCTTGGCCGTGTCCAGGACCCTGGGGCGGGGGATGCGCAGAATGTCGTCCACACTGTTGACATAGCTCAGACTTCCGGGCCATGCTGCCATACGTCACTCCATGTACGCCTATGGCGGCTATCGAGAACCTGCTCGCACGCTGGCCCTGGCGGCCACGCCGGCGGCCAGGCGGCTCACGTCCGTGTGGATGCCGTCGGCCTGCTACAGGTGGATCTTCACTAACAATAGCGGTTGTATCGGTTATGATGAGGAAAGGGGCTAAGATGTTTTTACGCGTTCTACCGGATATGACGGGCGTAAGGACTGTTTCACAAGTCAGTTAGGATTCCTCGCTCCCGCTGGTTTCCCGGAGGACCCGCCGCGGAAGCATCCAGGGTCCCCTAAAGCCAACACCTTAGGGTCGCCGATATCCCCAGAGAGGCAGCCCGCCCCGCCGTGCTGCGCGCCGTCGGCGGCCACGGACCCAGCGGGTGGGCACGGATGTGGGAGTTGGTCAGGAATGTCCGGGATTTCCAGCAGCGTCGGGCTGGTCAGCGGTCTGCCGGTGAGCGACCTGATCGATCAGTTGATGAAGATCGAGTCCCGCGTCGTCGAGCAGGTCGCCGCGCGGGTCACCCAGACCGAGACGGTCAAGACCGCCTGGATGGGGCTGTCGGCCGGTGTGCTGGGCACCAAGATGGCCGCCCTGGGCCTCAACAACGTCTCGACCTTCACCGCCACGACCGCCGCGTCGAGCAACGAGTCGGTCATGACGGCCACGACCTCGACGGGCGTGACGGCCGGGACGTACCAGTTCACGGTCCGCCGCCTGGCCCAGAACCACCAGCTCATCTCCACCGGCTTCGCCGACGCCGGCGCCCCGGTGGGCGCCGGCGCGCTGACGTTCGACATCGCCCGCGGACGCCTCGATCCGGCGACGCGCCTGGACTTCCTCAACGGCCAGCAGGGCGTCCGCCGCGGGACGATCCGCATCACCGACCGCACCGGCGCCAGCGCCGAGGTCAGCCTCCTCGACGCCGTCACCGTCGCCGACGTGCTGGACGCCATCAACGACGCCGGCCTGGGCGTCCGCGCCGTCACGCGGGGCGACGCCATCGTCCTGCAGGATACCACCGGGGTCGCCGGGACCCTCACCGTCGCCGAGGTCGGCGCCGGCCGCGCCGCCGAGGATCTTGGCTTGCTGGGCCAGGCCGCCGACGCCCCCCTGGTCGGCGCCGACATCAACGGCATCACCGCCGCCACGAGCCTGGACCTGCTCAACGACGGGCTGGGCATCGAACGCGCCAAGGGCGTCGCCGACCTGCTGATTACCCTGCGGGACGGGGCGAGCCTGGAGGTCAGCCTGCTGGGCGGGGCGAACGACCCGGAGAACACCGCCTACACCGTCGGCGACGTGCTGGACGCGATCAACAACCACGCCGGCAACGGCGGCAGGCTCGTTGCCTCCATCAGCGCCGACGGCAACGGCATCACGCTGGTCGACACCACCGGCGGCGGCGGCGACCTGGTCGTTGCCAACGGCGCCGGCAGCAAAGCCGCCACCCAGCTCGGCCTGGAAGGCACCTTCGCCTCCGGCGGGGGGGGCGACCTGCAGGTGGACGGCCGGGCCGTGATCGCCTCGCTCAACAGCGTCCTGCTGAGAAACCTCCAGGGCGGGGCCGGCCTGACCGCCGGGGTGCTCGAACTGCGCGACCGGCTGGACAACGCCGCCGCCGTCGACGTCAGCGGCCTGTCCAGCGTCGCCGACGTCCTGGACGCCGTCAACGACAGCGGCCTGGGGCTGGTCGCCTCCCTCAACGACTCGGGAACCGGGCTGAAGATCGCCGACACCACCGGCAGCACCGACTTCCGACTGGTCGTCGCCGACGCCGGCGGGGGGACCCTCGCGGCGGCGCTGGGCATCGCCGTCGACGCCGACGTCGACCAGGTCGCCGGGGGCAACGCCCAGCTCAAGTACATCTCCGGCCAGACGAAGCTGTCGGACCTGGCCGCCGGCGGCACCTGGCCCGGCGGCAGCATCACGATCACCAACAGCCAGGGGGCCAGCGTCGACGTCAACGTCGGCGGCAGCGGCGTCCAGCGGGTGGCCGACGTCATCCAGAACATCAACGGCAGCGCCGACAGGATCGGCGTGTCGGCCCGCCTCAACGACAGCGGGACCGGCATCCTCCTGGAAGACGCCAGCGGCGGGGCCGGCGCCCTGACGGTCCAGGAGAAGGGCTCCACCGCCGCACGGACGCTGGGCCTGCTGGGGTCGGCCGGCGAGGGCGAGGCCTTCCTCGACGGATCGCTCCGCACGACGATCACCCTGGAGGGCACCGAGACACTGACCGACCTGGCCGCCGCCATCAACGACGCGAACTTCGGCGTGACGGCCTCGGTCATCAACGACCAGTCGTCGGTCAACCCCTACCGGCTCATGCTCGTCAGCCGCCAGACCGGCACCGCCGGGCGGATCGTCTTCGACGCCGGCGACACGGGGATCGCCCTGACCACCTTCGCCGAGGCCCGCGACGCCCTGGTCTACCTCGGCAGCCCCGGCCAGGCCAACGCCGTGGCCGTCTCCAGCAGCACCAACCAGTTGGCCGGCGTGGTCGAGGGCGTCACCTTCGACCTGCGGGGCACCGACGACGACCCCGTGACGGTGACGATCAGCACCGACGACGAGGCGATCGTCTCCACCATCGAGGGCTTCATCACCTCGTTCAACGGGGTGATCGACTCGCTGGCCAACTACACCCGCTTCGACCCCGAGACGCTCGAAAAGGGCGTCCTGTTCGGCGACGCGATGACCTCCACCCTCAAGAGCCGCCTGGTGAACATGGTGCTCAGCCCCGTCACGCTGACCGAGGGGCGATACAGCCGCCTGGCCCAGGTCGGCGTGACCCTCGAAAGCGGCCAGAAGCTCGCGCTGGACGAGGACAAGCTGCGGGCGGCCCTGCAGACCGACCGCGACAGCGTGATCAGCCTGTTCACCGAGGCCATGCGGACCGAGAAGGTCATCGAGAACGGCCAGGACGTCGATAAGGATATCAAGGGCACCGGCGGGATCGGGGTGACCTTCCAGAACGTCCTGGACAGCCTGACCGACGACTACGACGGGCTGATCACCAACGTCACCGACGGCCTGGACAACCGGATCGACGACATGAAGGACCGCATCGGGCAGCTCAATACGCTGCTCGAGGCCAAGCGGGAGCGCTACGAACGGCAGTTCGCTTCCATGGAGACCGCCATCGCCCGGATGCAGGGGCAGATGTCGGCCCTGAATTCCCTGGCCTCCATCGCCTCGCAGATGATGGCCGCGACCCAGGCTTAGGCTCAAAGGAACCGCTGACGCGATGAGTGACAGCCCGCTGAACGAGTACCTGAAGGCCAAGATCATGACGGCGACGCCGCAGCAGCTTCAGACCATGCTGTACGACGGCGCCATCCGGTTCTGCGAGCAGGCGCGCCAGGCCATGCTCGACAAGGACATCCCCACCACCCACGAGCGGATCGTCCGCGCCCAGCGGATCGTCGTGGAGCTCTCGGCGACCATGAACGTCCAGGCCAATCCCGACCTGTGCGGGCGCCTGGCCAGCCTCTACACTTACGTCTACCGGCTGCTGGTCGACGCCAACATCCAGCGCGACCCGTCCAAGATCGACGAGGCCCTGGGCCTGCTGCAACACATCCGCGAGACGTGGCTGATGGCCCTGAACAAGCTTCGCCAGGACGCCGCGGCCGCCGGCGATTCCCGCACCGGCGCGGCGGCCCAGGCCGCCGGCGCCGCCGGCCTGCCGGGCGGGATCCTGTCCATCGAGGGGTGAATTCTCCAGCCTCCGTTCGCCTAGAATGATAGGGAGGCCGTTCGTGCTGCGCGCTTCAGGAGGGAGTCCGGATGGAACAGGGGATCCTCGGCGACGTCGTGGTCCGCAGCCCCGCCAATCCGCTGGTGGGGATCAACGACATCCCCTTCGCCTGCAGCGACATCTGGAACGCCGGCGTCACCTGCGTCGACGGCGTGTGCATCATGCTCATCACCATCGAGCTGCTCGAGGGCCGCCACGCCATCTACCGGGCCCGCAGCGAGGACGGGGAGACCTTCGCCATCGACGGGACGCCCTTCATGGTTCCGGCGACCGAGGGCCCGCGGGCGCGCTGCGAGTCGGCGGGCATCCGTGACCCGCGGGTCACCTTCCTGGAGGGCTGCTACTACATCGGCTACCTCGCCGAAGGCGACGACGGGCTGCGGGTTGCCTTGGCCAGGACGAAGGACTTCCAGTCCGTCGAGTGGTTGGGTTACCCCACGCAGGTCGACGAGAAGAACGGCACCCTGTTCCCGGCGCGGATCGGCGGGCGGTACGCCCTGCTGACCCGCCCCAACGCCGGGGCGAGCATCTGGGTGATCTACTCGGACGACCTGGAGTTCTGGGGTTCGCCGGCGCCGGTCATGACCCCGCGCGCCGGCTACTGGGATTCCGACCGGATCGGGCCGGGGCCCCCTCCCATCGAGACCGAACAGGGCTGGCTGCTGCTGTACTACGGGCAGAAGTCCACCAGCGCCGGGCCCCTGGTGCGCCTCGGAGCGGCCCTGCTGGACCGGGAGGACCCCGCCCGGGTGCTGGCGCGGTCGAACATCCCCATCCTCTCTCCGCGGGAACGGTACGAACGCATCGGCGACGTGCCCAACGTGGTGTTCTCCTGCGGCGCCCTGCTGAGCGACGGCATCGTGACGGTCTACTACGGCGCGTCCGACAGCGTCATCTGCCGCGGCTCGGCCCCGCTGGAGGAGATCATCGGGCACTGCTTCCGCAGTGCGCGGGAGTTCTGACCATGGCCGGGCGCGACCTGCTCCAGCGACACGAGGACAACCCGCTGCTGACGGTGGACGACATCCCCTACCGCTGCAACACCGTCTTCAACGGCTCGCCCGTCAAGATCGACGACGGGTACCTGATGCTCCTGCGGGTCGAGGGCCAGCAGGGCTACTCGTTCTTCTCGATCGCGCGCAGCCCCGACGGGATCCATTTCACCGCCGATGACGCCCCGGCGATGCTGCCGGCGTCGGAGGGGCCCTGGCAGATGTGGGAGGAAGGGGGCATCGAGGACCCGCGGATCACCCGCTTCGACGGGACGTACTACATCCTCTACACCGCCACCAGCCGCTACGGCCACTACATCGCCCTGGCCTCGACGGAGGATTTCGAGGCCTTCACGCGGATCGCCGTGATCTCCGGCCCGGGAAACAAGGATGGTGTGCTCTTCCCCGACCGGATCAGGGGGCTGTACGCGCGGCTGGACCGGCCGTTCGGAAACGGGGTGGGCAGCGTGTGGGTGTCGTACTCGCCCGACCTGATCCACTGGGGCCGCAGCAGGATCGTCTTTCGCCCCCGCCCGCGCTTCTGGGACAGCTACCGCGTGGGCGCGTCGGCTCCCCCGATCCGCACCGACTGGGGCTGGCTGGAGATCTACCACGGGGTCAGGATGACCTCCTCCGGTCCGATCTACCGCATCGGGGCGATCATGCTGGACCTGCAGGACCCCTCCCGCGTCGTCGGCCACGGGCCGCTGCCGTTGCTGAGCCCCCGGGAGGACTACGAGCGGATCGGCGATGTGGGCAACGTCGTGTTCGCCTGCGGCGCCGTCGTCGAGGACGACGGGCAGGTCAAGATCTACTACGGCGCGGCCGACACCGCCATCTGCGTCGCCACGGCGCCGATGGAGCGGATCATTGCGTCGTGTTTCGAGTAGCTTCGTGCCGCGGCTCGACCACGCCCCGCAGGAACTCCGTGGATATCGCCACCGTCGCCGCGCTGAGCAGGGCGACGACCAGGAAGCTGCCCCCGCTGCCCCGCCAGGCCAGCATGCTGAGGATCCAGGTGGTCAGCATGCTGACCAGCCCCACCCCCGAGATGGACGCCAGGTAGCGGATGCGGCGGTCCAGCGGGCACAGCTCCATGCCCAGCGTGGCGTGCCCCACCTGGTTGCAGTACGACCCGGCGCCGAACAGGAAGAACAGGCCGAGGAACTCCGCCGGCGTGCGCGCCCAGGGCATCCACAGGCACACCGCCAGCATCATCGTCCTGGCCGTCAGCAGCACGCGCCGCCCGCCCCAGCGGTCGCCGATCCAGGCGGCCAGGAGGTTGCCGGCGATGGCGCCGAGCATCTGGCCGGACAGCAGCCAGCCCATCTGCCCCTCCCGCCAGCCCAGCCGGTTGAGGGTGAAGATGGTCATGAACGGCATCATGATGAACAGGCCGTAGTTGAACGCGGCGCTCAGCAGGTACAGCCGGAACCGCCGGTCGGTGCGGACGATCGCCCAGATGTCGGCGAGGGTTTCGCCCACGCCGGCGGCGCGGCCCGGGCGGGGGCGGGGGTTGGGGATCTCCCGCGTGCACGCGAAGGCGATGTAGGACAGGGTCAGGAAGGCGAAGGTCGTCAGGTGGAGCAGCCCGTACCCGCGGGGGCCCGGGAAGGCATCGAGCACCTTGAGCACGACGGCGCCGGCGCCCAGGCCGATCAGGCAGCAGATGGCGTTGCGCGTGGCCCAGACGGAGGATCGTCGGTGGGGCGGGATGGCGTTGGCGACAAACTCCTGCCAGGCGGTGATGCCCGACCCGGCGACCATGCCGCTGATCAGCGGCGCCAGCGCCGCCGCCGCGACCAGGACGGCGGGGTTGCCGCGGAAGCCCCAGAAGAGGACCGCCCCGGCGATGAGGTAGACGATCCGCTGGAAGAACCCCAGCGTCAACAGCAGCGGATGGAAGCGGACGAGGCGTTCCATCCAGTGGGCCGTCAGCAGCGGGGGGATCAGGTATCCGGCCGTCAGGATCTGGGGCATGGCCGCCGTCAGCCAGGCGGGTCCGCCGAGGGCCTCGACCATCTTGGGCCCGACGATGGATGCCGACAGGAAGGTCATCCCGCCCATGTATAGCCCCCCTTCGATGGAGTGGGCCAGGAAGTTGCGGGGCAGGTGCTTGCGCACCTCGTGGTCGGCGGCGTCGCCGGCGGGGATCCGGGGGGCGCCGCTTGTCGAAAGGGACGTCGTCACAGCTCACACCTTCTTACTTACGGATGGACGGTCCGTACATCTGCAGTCCAATGTGTTCATTGTCCGAGGGCGCCGGCCAGGAAATCGTAGGCCTTCGCGCCGCTGATCCGGTGGCGGCCCTCGAAGACCTCCAGGGCCAGGTCTCCGGGCCGCCCGAAGGCCTTCCAGGCCCGCCGGGCCCGCCGGACGGTGCGCCGGACCGGCTCGACGGGGAAGATCTCGTCGTGGGTGCCGGCTTCCACCAGGCAGGGTCGCGGCGCGATCAGCCCGGCCAGGTCGCTCAGTTCGCCCAGGCGCAGCAGGCCGGGCACGAAGTTGCACGTGCAGTGGTGCATGGCCAGGATGGAGTGGCGCCAGTCGCAGAAGTAGCCGCTCACGACGCAGGCCCTGATCCGGGGATCGAGGGCCGTCGAGAAGAAGGTGTGCATTCCGCCGCCGGAGATGCCCATGGCGCCGATCCGGTCGCCGTCGACCTCCTTGAGGGTGAGAGCGTAGTCCAGGGCCCGCATCCCGTCGCGGACCCGCAACCCCACCATGGACCCGCCGAGCATCATGGCGTAGGTGGCGGCGTGGTGGCAGGTGGAGGGAACGGGGGAGGGGCCCAGGTCGCTGTAGTCGTGTCGGCGCTGGCCGAAGCAACTGATCTCCGGGGCGATGACGACGAACCCGCGCCGGGCCAGGGCGCAGCCGAAGTCCCTGTGGTACCCGTCGGGTTCGTAGCGCTCGCTGCCGTCCTCCCACAGGCCGACGATGTCGGCCACGCCGTACCCGTGGCCGTGCAGCGCCAGCACCGCCGGGCGGGGGCGCCTCGGGCCGGCGGGGGTCAGGACGTAGACGGGCATGGTGGATCGCCGCGCCGTGTGCAGGATCACCTTCCGGCGGACGTAGTCGCCCCGGTCGACGGTCTGGACCACCGTGGGCCGCAGGGGCACGGGCGGGTCGTCGACGAAGCCGACGCAGGCGGCCAGCCGCCGCCGGACCGGCGCCTGCCAGGCGCGGGCGTCGGCGGCCGTGTCGGCGGTGAACGCGCAGGTCCGCTCCGTACGGGCGGCCAGGTCGTCCAGGAAGGCGATCGGACTGAGTGGCGAGGGTCGTCGCGGGGGCATCGTGGTCGTTCTCCGCGGGGCCGGCGGGCCCCGGTCAAGCCGGTGACGATAGCGTCAGGCCCCCCGGATGGGAAGAGGATACCGGCCCAATGGTCCCGCCCGCGTGCGGGCCGGCGCGAACAAGCCTCGGCCTGGGCCCAGGTTGCCCGCGGAGTGGCGCGGAATTCTGCGGGTTTTCCACTTGCACAATCTCTACACCAGGGTATACTTGACAATAGACACGGGTCTTTGCGGGATGGAGCAAGTGCACCTCGGCGTGCAGGAGATGTCATCGTGGTGAAGCAGACCAGACGTCAGGCCACCACCGAGCCGACCGGCGAACACCTGCCGGATGCGGAACTGGAAGTGCTGGCCTGTCTGTGGCAGCGCGGCAACGCGACGGCTCGGGAGGTCCGGGAGATGATGGAGCCCTATCGCCCCATGACGCACGGGGCGATGGTGACGCTGCTGAAGCGTCTGTCGTCCAAGGGCTGGGTGATGCGGGAGAAGGGCCCCGTGGGCAAGGCGTTCGTGTACATGCCCACCCGCAAGGCGGCCCCCACGCAGCGGCGGATCCTGGCGGATCTGACCCACCGCGTCTTCGGCGGCAGCGGGGTGGCCGTGATGGCCAACCTGCTGGACGCCACGTCGCCCAGCCTCGAGGAGATCGACGCGCTTCAGAGCATGCTCAATGATCTTCGGGCGAAGCGGGAGAAGCTGAGGTAATCGGGATCGTTACGCACCTGGCGGTGCGCTTCGGGGCAGTCATGGACGCGGTGGGCATGACCAGTTCGGCTGCCGGACCCTGGGCCTGGTACGTGTGGCACGTCACCTGGCAGGCCTCGCTGGTGGCAGGGTGCATCCTTGTCGCGGCGGGTCTGGGGCGCCGGCGATCGGTCCAGTGGGCCTACGGGCTGCTGGTGATCGCCCTGGTGAAGTTCGCCCTGCTGCCGGCGTGGTCGTGGACGGCCGGGGTGTTCGGCTGGCTGGCCCCCTCGGTGGCCGCCCCCGCTGCCCCGGCGGGATGGTGGTCGGTCCTGGCGTCGCTGCCGATCGTGCACTGGCTGATGGCGGTGCACGTGCTGGGCGCCGCGGCGGTGGCGGCCTGGCTGGCGTGGCAACTGATCCGCCTGGCCCGCCTGACCCGCCGCTGCGAGCTGGTCATCTCCGGGCCCGTTGTGGTCCACCTGGGGTACATGACGCGGAAGATGGGGATGCTCCGCTCCGTCCGCCTGCTGGCCTGCCGCGATGCGGTCGAGCCGATGGCGTTCGGCGTGTGGGCCCCCTCGGTGATCGTCTCGGCCGACATGCTGCGGGAGCTGCCGCCCCGGCAGGTGGCGTCGGTGCTCGCCCACGAGCTGGCCCACCACCGGCGGGGCGACCTGTGGATCAACTGGCTGCAGATGATCCTCACCATCGTCTGGTGGTTCAACCCGCTGATCTGGATGCTGAACCGCCGCCTCCGCGCCATGCGGGAGGACTGCTGCGACGACCTGCTGCTCGACCGCCGCCTGGCCACCGACGACGGGTACTGCCAGGCCCTGCTGGACGTGGCCGGGCGCCTCGCCCGCGTCAGGGCGCTGCAGTGGCTGCCCCGCTTCGCCGAGCGGCTGGGCCCGCTGGGCGCACGGATCATGCGGATCATGGATGACCAGACCCGCCGCCGATCGACGTGGTCGGCGCTGCGGGTGCCGGCGCTGGCGGTGCTGGCACTGCTGATTCTGCCGGGCCTGCAGCTCCGCTCGGGCGGCCCATGGCACCGCTCGCGGGCGAAGACTGTCGCCGCGGCGCCGGCGCCGGGGCGGCCGATGCCGCCTGCCGCCCTCTGCGCCCCTCCGGCGCCGCGGGGGCGGGAAGTCCCCGGTGCGGCCAGACCGGGCGGCCCGGCGGCGCTGCCGATGCCCACGGCACCCGCCGCGAGGATCAACCTGCCGCCGGCGGACGCCGGGGCGCCGCGCGGGGCGGCCGACGTTGCCGGCGGGCGGCCGACGGCCGTCGCGTTCGGAGCGCCTTCGCTGCACGACGTTTCCCCGCTACCGGGGCGGGTCGTGATGGCCTCGGACATCCAGGCGCGCCTGGATGCGGCCTGGACGTCGCGTGCGGCGTCGTATCGAGGCGTCGGCGTCATGGACGCCCTGGCCCTGGGGCGCCCGCTGTCCAGGCCGTCCGACCTGGTCAGGCCGCCCGCCCGCCCGCGGGACACGTCGGGCAAAGATTCTCCAGCGATCAACCCGAACGATGGGATCCCCAAGCCTCCCGATGTGCCCGATGAGCAGCTCGTGCCGGACGACGACCTCACCCCGACGGTGCCGGCCGGCCCGTCCCCCGCCGCGGTGGACTGGGTGGCGTTCGCCCGGACCCCGACGGTCATCCGCATCGATCCGGCCGAGGTGTGGGAGCACAACCCCTTCGTCAAGCCCTCGACCCCCGAGCCGGCCGGCGCAGCCCTGCTGGCCCTCGGGGCCCTGCCCCTGCTCCGCCGCCGCCGGTCCTGACCCCGGCGGCCGTCCCCCCGTTGGGCCTGTTACGGTCTTGGCGCCTGTGTGGACTGCATGGGCCGGGCCTATAATAGTGTAGGTTGCTCACCACACTTGCGAGGAGACCGAAATGTATACTAAGATCCTCGTACCGCTCGACTTCTCAGATGTGACCGACCGTGTCGTGGACGAAGCCCTCCGGACGGCCCGCCAGACGGGGGCGAAGACGTGGCTGATCCACGTGGCGGCGCCGGAACCCGACTTCATCGGTTATGAAGTGGGGCCCGCCTACATCCGCGACAGCATGGCCCGCAGTCTGCGGGAACAGCACCAGCGCCTGCAGCAGTACCAGGAACGCTTTACCGCCGAAGGACTCGAGGTGAAAGCCCTGCTGCTGTCGGGCGTGCCGACCCGCAAGATCGTCTCGGAAATGGCTCGCGTCCAGCCCGACCTGGTGATCATCGGGTCGCACGGCCACGGCGCGCTGTACCACCTGATGATGGGCAGCGTGGCCACCAGCATCGTCAAGCATGCCGTCTGCCCGGTGCTGGTCATTCCGGCCGGGACGCCCGAGGAGCGGGCCGCCGCCCGGGAAGGCGAGGAAGTCACCACCGCCTGACCGTTCCGCCTCCCGCCTCCGGGACGTCGGGACGCGGTGTGGGCGGGCGAGGGGTCCGCCCACACCGCGAGGGCCCCGCCGGAGGGTGACTGGCGCAACCCCTGGCCCGGCGACGGGGCGCGGGGCGACAAGCGTTGAAACTAACCCACAACCCGCTGGCGGCCTCGTCCTTGCGTTCGCGTGGGGGCCCGTCGGCGTGCAGGACGCTTGATTGTGGCCACGTTGCCAGCGGAGTGGGCGCGAAGGTCGCCGCGGCCCTCATCGCCGCGATTGTATCGCTGGCCGCAATCGGTTAGACTCCTCCCATGTCTTCGCCGCAGTACAACGTGATCTCGCTCTTCTCGGGTGGCTTGGGCCTTGATCTTGGCCTCGAGTCTACCGGGCGTTTTCGCGTTCTCGCATGTGTCGAGAAGGAGAAGGCGTTCTGCGAGACCATCCGGCTCAACCAACTGGCCGGGCGGCTTCATCCGCAACTCAAGGTTTACCAAGGCGATATATCGAATCTTTCGCCGTCGGATGTGCTGGCCGACTTGAACCTGAAGCCGGGCGATGTTGACTTGATCGTGGGCGGCCCCCCGTGCCAGTCATTCAGCACGGCTGGAAGACGAGGAACCGTCCAAGACCCTAGGGGAACGCTGCTCTGGCAATACCTCCGGTTCGTCGCCGAGATGAGACCTCGCTTCTTCCTCATGGAGAATGTTCGCGGGTTGCTGTCGGCCGCACTGCGTCACAGGCGGCTGTCCGAAAGACCTGAGCGAGGAGGCCGTCCGCTCGAGCCGGACGAGGAGGCCGGTTCTGTCGTGCGGCTCTTTGCGGGCGACCTGCAGGCCCTGCCTGATGCTAGGTATCACATGGACTGCTTCGAGGTCAACTCTGTCAACTATGGAGCGCCGCAGATCCGAGAGCGAGCTTTGTTCATTGGAAACCGCTACAACGCCGTGGTGAACTTCCCTGACCCCACGCACGGCTCACCCCAGGACGATCTTGGTGGCGAACGGAGCCTGTTCGACTCTTCTCCCAGGACGCTCAAGCCGTGGGCAACCCTGCGGGATGCCATTGGCGACCTGTGTGAAGCAAGCCCGACTGTCCTGGACTTCAGCCCTCGAAAGAAGAAGTACCTGGCTATGGTGCCGCCGGGCTCCAACTGGCGTAGCCTTCCAGAGGAAGTCCAGAAGGAATCCATGGGCAAGGCCTGGTACGCCAAGGGCGGACGGTCGGGTTGGTGGAGGCGGCTGACATTCGACCTCCCCTGTCCAACGCTCGTCACCATGCCAAACCATGCCAGCACCTCGCTGTGCCATCCGCTGGAAACACGAGCCCTTTCGATTCGCGAGTACAGCCGAATACAGGAATTTCCAGACAGCTGGGAGTTCGCAGGGACCGTTTCTGAACAATATGCACAGGTTGGGAATGCGGTGCCGACTCGGCTCGGGCAAGTGGCAGGCGGAGTCATCGCCGATGCCCTGGATTCATTACGGACCAGGGGATGGCACCCATATGAATCGGCCCCGGGCAACTATCGGGTCGTGTATGTACAATCGCATGTGCGCACCCGTCAGTGGTACAAGAATGGGCAGACTCTTGTGTGGCATGACGGGGACGAAAACGGCGGAGCGGCCTATGCCGCGCCGAAGACCAAGCGAAAGGTGCGCAGGATCGACTAGGCCAGGGCGCGGAAGGAACAAACATGGCGAGAGGACATGACGGATTGCCACGAGCCCAGACCTTGGTCCTGCGGAAGCGAGACCTCCTCGGGACTTTGGCTGCGATAGACACTGATAGGGCGGCAACCGGGCGCGTTCTCTTGCTTGAGAATCTCTTCCGGCAGAAGATTACATACCACGTTGGTGCTTTGCCTGCCGAAGATGCCCAGTTCCAGAAGTTCAACACAAGTCCGTTTGTGCTATTGATCCATGCAATGCAGCGCGGCTACAGCCAGATCACCCAGATCGAGAAAGACATCCTGCCTGCAAAGCAGTTCTCGTCGATGGAGACCTCGGCAGGCCGCATGGTTGAGGCCGTGGCGTTGCCGGCGTATGGCTGGACAAATGTCATGAGCGAGATGCACACACCGAACTCCGCGCTCGATGGCAAGAAGTTGGAGGGGGACACGCTGAAACTCGCCACGCTGAAGAGTGGCCCGCGCTGCCTGAACGACGAGATGAGCGAGAATTTCGCTGATGCGATCATCAACCATTCGGCAGCTTGGGCCGCCGAAGCCCGTGTGAAAAAGCTGGATTTCACCTACGGCGTCCTGTACGGCACCGAAAAGGTGTCGAACAAGAAGGACTGGCACATTCTTCGGAACATCAAAGAGAAGCTACCCCGTTCGGCGATGAGCATCATGCCGGATGGCCGGTGGGATTGCCAATTCAAGCGCAATGGTTTGCAGGTGCATGTGACGGTCCGCATCGGCAAGGCTTGGTGGGATTACCTTGGCGGGGCCACATGCTTTGTGGAACTGTGCGCGGCGCTGATCCGGGCATGCGTGAAGCCTGGCGAGTGCGATCCAGAAGACCATGAGCACCTGATCTCGGACCTCGGCCAGATCGTTTCGCTGACATGTGTCCCGGCCGACTTCAACGTCAGCATCCTGCAGCGAGGCCAGCTACAGTGGCTATTCTTCATCGCCAGGCATTTCTGTGATTCGATTAGCGACGCATGACCGGTGTCGGGCCGGTGGGCAGCAATGGCGGACCGACTGACACGACGTGAACGTAGCTTGCTGATGTCCAAGATCAGAGGCAAGGACACTCAGCCAGAGATGAAGGTTCGCCGCCTCGTGCATTCCCTCGGGTTTCGATACCGCTTGCATGTCGCGTCATTGCCCGGTTCGCCCGACCTCGTGTTCGCCTCACGCAAGAAGATCATCTTTGTGCATGGTTGTTTCTGGCACGATCATGGATGCAGCGTGGCGGGCCTGGCTCCTCAGACGAACCAACCGTTTTGGCAGGCCAAGTTCAGTGCCAACCGCAAACGGGATCAAAGAGCCCGCAGGCAACTGCGCCGTCTTGGTTGGCGTGTTCTCGTCGTCTGGGAGTGCCAAGTGCGCCCCCGCGACCTCAGTAGGCTACAGCGCCGAATCATCTCCTTCCTGGAAGCCTGAGCCGTTCGGCTTCCTCGCCTCAAGCGCGAATCTCACTGCTGGTGATCGCTGACTTCCGTTCCATCACAGATCAGCGCGGCAAATCGGCCGCTTGTGCGGATGTAGGGGGTAAATGCCCCGCACTCGACAGAGAATCTGCTTCCCGGCCGGAATCCCGTCCGATTTCGGGGCCTCTGCGGCAAATAACCCTGTGGCGGGCAGGATTCCGGCGGGACAGGTTTGGCGGGCCTGCGGAAGTAAGAGGATGGAGAGGGCGGCTGCGTACGGCTACATGAACGTCGACGACCGCAACGAGCCGGTCGTGCCGCACCCGGAGAAGTCCAGGACCGTTGTCCGCATCTTCGAGCTCTACGCCAGCGGGCAATACACCTTCAAGGCCCTGGCCGACAAGCTCGCCGCCGAGGGCCACACGTACCGGCCCAGCCAGCCGCGGTTCTACCGGACGTCGTTGAGCTACATCCTCAACAACCGGTTCTACATCGGCGAGCTCGAACGCAACGGCCAGGTGTTCAAGGGGCGCTACCGCCTCCTGATCGACCGCAGGCTGTTCAACGCCTGCCAGGATGTCCTCCACGGCCGCAACCGCCGGACGGGCAACCCCGACATCGTCTTCTCCGGCGGCGTCCTCCGCTGTGCCTGCTGCGACTTCGCCATGACCGGCGAATTGATCCGCCGCAAGCTCAGCAGCGGCGGCTGCAACGAGCACATCTACTACAGGTGCGGCAACAACCACCCCGGCGACGGGCACCCGAAGGTCCGCTGGCGCGAGCCGGAGGTCGACGCCGCCATCGAGAAGGAACTTGCCGCCATCGCGCTACCCGAAGCCCACGCCCGGTGGTTCCGCGAGTCGCTGGAGGACGGCTTCAGCAAGATCGGCGTCATCCAGGCCGAGCAGAAGCGGGTGCTGGCCAAACGCCGCACCGAGCTGACGCGCATGCAGGACCGGCTGCTGAACGGCTATCTGGCCGGCTCGATCGACGAGCAGATGTTCCAGGCCAAATCGCTGGATCTCAAGGTGCAGCTTGAAGATAACGAGCGCCAGCTCGACGAGGCCGACAAGTTCGACCCCGCCTGCGCCGACGCGGCGTTGGTGACCTTCGATTTCAGCCAGAATCTCGTCGAGTTGTGGCGCGGTTCAAACTCGGCCGAAAAACGCGAGATGTTGGAGCTGGTCAGTTTGAACCGTAAGGTGAGCGACGTAAACCTAGTGTTGATAAAGAGAAAGCTGTTCGACTTTCTCGTCGAACGGCCTTTTCTCAAGACAAGTCGGGGCGCAAATCCGAAGCACGAAACTCGAAATCCGGACCAAATCCCAGATGGCCAGAGGGAACCAAGGGAAGCACCAGGGACAGGTGGGGCGCAGTGCCATTTGTTCCTGGCACCGTTCTTTCCTCTACCGCCCCGGCCCCCTCTGGGGCCACACCAACGCCACGCGGCGTCCGCCCCTCGGCGTGGGGTTTCTCGACCGCCGCGGGAGGCTGACGAGCGACGCGGCGCCGATGTGCGGAAGGGCACCGGGACTGAGGTCCACTCGCAAGACCATTTTTTCCGGAAGTAAATGATGGAACAGGAATTGAGAAAAATCCGAGGGGCCCGACTGTGCACACTTTGCGCCCTTAGGGTGAGGGGGTAGTGGTTTTTGGGGGCCCCTCGGGCCCGTCGCGGAGGGAGGTCGAGGACATGGAGTGCCGGATCGAGAAACGCCAGAACTCAGACGGCCGGTCGGCGCACGCGGCTGGGGCGGGCGCGCGGCAGGCCGCACGTCCGCGGCGGTCGAGCGCGGAAGGCGAGCGGCACGCATGGAACTCGCAGCCGGAAGGCGTTGGCGACCGGTCAGAGGCGGGCCATGTCGGATTCCGTGAACGGCCGAGCGGCCGTGAGCAGAGGCCCACACAGTCAGGGCCGGCATCGAGGCGACGGCCGGTCAAGCGCCGGCAGGTCGGGGTGAGGGGCGAGATCCGGGCATGTCCCCCCGAACGCCCGGCGCAGCAAGAAAGGGCGGACCCGAAGGCCCGCCCTTCTGATTGTGACGCACGGACGAGTCGACTAACGACGGCGACGGAGCAGGGCGATCCCGCCGAGAGCCAGCAGGCTCAGGGAGGCCGGCTCGGGGACGAGCGTCCACGTCTGCATCGCGTCACTCAGACGGAACTTGGCGCCCACGGCATTGTTGGCAAGCATGGCGAAGGTCCCGTCGTCCATCAACGTGCCGGCGACCACGTCCAGGCCGATGTTCTGACCCATTGCCAGGTCCACCGTGGCCTGGGGCAGGGCGGTCCCGCCGTTGCCGGCGTAATAGCCGTACGGCGCAATGGCCATCTCGTAGACATAGGCGTCGCCAAGGCCGACCACGGCGAAGGCCGGGACGAGGTTGGCGTCGGAACTGTCCGACCACGCCACATCGGTGGGGCCGACGCCGAAGACGATCTGCTGGGCGTAGTCGTCCAGGGCCGAGGAGTAGGCCATGTCGTTGTTGGCGGCGTCCACGTAGACCTCGATGTCGTCCTGGCCGTTCCAGGCGAGGTACCCATCCGCCCGATGCTGCTGGACGTCAACCACTTCGCACGCCACGTACAGCAGATTCGCCGCGTCGCTCCAACGGACGGCGTACTTGCCGGAGGTGATATCCGCCGCGGTGCCCGCGTACGCCGTGTCGAGGGCCACCCACGCCGCGTCGGCCCACTCGCTCAGGTCGCCGTCGACCGTCACGGCGGCGTCAGGGGCAAGGTACGGCACATTAACATCTTGCGCGGCATCGGCCCAGGCCAGGCCGCCCGACAGCGCAAGCACAACCATGCACACAAGCCCTGTTCTCATGTTTCGACTCCCTCATGCAAAAAAAGTAAAGTGATATGTCTGTCCCGACAAGGCACGAAGCGCCGGCCCGACGAAAGGACGACTGAACGCCCCGCGAGACTCCCAGTGAGTACCATACCGCGCTTTGGGGATTTGTCAACCCTGGCCCGAATATTCCCTCAGCGCATTTGATGGCATTCAACCCATGCCGGCTGTGCGTATGGCTGAGTCCGGGGGATACATGGCCATGACCTCGTAAGTGGTGTCAGGACCAAGAGGTGTGGTGCCCCAGGTTCTCCTGGTCTCCTGATCAGCCGCTCGACTGCTCTTGCGAAGCGCCGCACCGTGGCACGGCAGAGCGAATGGGTGTCGAATTCGTCAGGTCTGAGCCGATGCTTGTGTTATAATCGCCCCTTTGACGTTGGGGCGGCGCGAAGGATCGACCCCGCCGCTGCAGGATCAGTCAGCCAGCCAGGGAAGCGGTGATCACCGAGGTAGTGCATGAATTCCAAAGATTTGCATGCCAAGGCGTTGCATGAAAACCCCCACAACGGCCCCGCCGGTATGTTCGAGAGCCTCGAGCCCCGCCTGATGCTGGCGGCCGCGCCCGTGTTCGAGACGGACCTGGCGGCCTACTACGCCCTCAACAGCGACGGCAAGGGCCTGACGATCGGCGTCGACGGGTTCGACGCCGACGGCGATGGGCTGACCCTCACCGTGACGGCCAGCGACCCGACGGGGCTGCGCTGGGAGATCTTCGACGGATCCACCAGCACAAACCGTTATGCGGTCATGCATTACACGCAGTCCGACGGAACGCCCCTCGGCGACATCGTCGTCCAGCTCTTCGAGGACCGCGCCCCGCTGGCGACCGAACGGTTCATCACCCTGGCCACCCACGACGTCGACGCCCAGGGCAACCTCATCCCCGCCGGGGGCGGCGTGGACCCGTGGTACACCGACGTGGTCGTCCACCGCGTCATCGATGGGTTCATGTTCCAGTCCGGCGACGCCGCCAACGGCGACGGCACCGGCGAAACCCCGCTGGGCGTGTTTCCCACCGAAACCCACGACGACCTGTCCTTCATGGGCCGCGGGCTGCTGGCCACCGCCAACCGCGGGGGCGACACCAACGATGGGCAGTGGTTCATCACCGACGGCATCACCACGTGGCTGGACGGCAACCACACCATCTTCGGCCAGGTCGTCAGCGGCTGGGACGTCTACGAGACGATCATCACCCGCCCGACCGGCGACAACGATCGCCCGCTCGACCCGCCGCTCCTGGCCGGCGTCGACATCGTCGACAGCCCCGCCGACGCGACCGTCACCTTCGTCGCCGACGAGACCTTCACCGGGCCGGTCGACCTGACGATCACCCTGAGCGACACCGAGGGCAACGACGTCTGGCAGACCGTCACCCTCCTGCCCGAGCCCGTCCTGCAGGACATGGCCGGCGTGCACGGCCAGGCCGACCAGGGCGTGACCGTCACGATGGACCTGGCCTTCGCCGACACGGCCCTGCCGCTGACCTTCGAGACGGTGCACAGCTACGAGGGCCCCGGCGAGATCCTCCTGGAGGTCGTCGGCGACGTCCAGCCGGGCCAGTACACGCTGCAGATCGGCCTGCCGCCCGAGTACGACAACAGCACGTTCGGCGTGGCGGTGTACGCCTACATGGACCAGTTCGACAACCTGCTGTACCCCGCCAACCGCCTGGCCGGCCCGCTGCCTTCCAACGCCGTGGTGTTCGTCCACGGGCTGCCGACCGTCGGGGCGATCGACGACGTCGCCGCCGAGCCGGGCGGGGCCCTGGAGACCTCGTTCACCATCGCCTATGACGGCCCGTCGGACCTGAACGTGGCGCTGGCCACCGCAGGCTATCCCGGCGGCGAGCTGGACCTCGCCGGCGCGCTGATCGAACCGGCCCAGGCGGGCGATCCCTACACGATCCGGTTCGACCTGCCCGCCGGCTGGGACGGCACGCCCTTCGACGTGGAGGTCTCCGTCGAGCTGGCCGACCACGCGGCCCCCCCGTCGGTGGGGACCTTCCAGGTCGCCATGGCGATGCCGTCGTTTGACCTGCCCGACGACGTCCACGTCGTTCCCGGCGAGCACGTCGAGCTGACGATCCCGGCGAGCTACGACGGCCCGGCCGCCTGGACGGCGACGGCCGCGTCCGACTACGCCAACGGCGGCGTGCTCGACCTGGCCGGCGCCCTGACGCCGCCGGCCCAGGAGGGCGATCCCTTCACGCTGGCGTTCGACGTGCCCGCCGAGTACGACGGCGGCGCGTTCACCATCACGCTGACGTCGACGCTGGACGGCTACGCCGCGCCCCCGGCGGCGCAGACGTTCGGCGTGGTGCGCAACGCGGCGCCGGTCTTTCCGTCGGTCGAGGGGATGCTCCTGGCCGGGGGCGCCACCGGCACGCAACTGGTGCTGATCGAGGACGACGGCGACGCGGACGACCTGGTCGTGGCCGTCAGCACCGCCCAGGCCGGCGCGACGGTGGCGATCGACCCGCAGTCCCGCGTCGTGACGATCACCGCCCCGGCCGCCTACAGCGAGCCGTTCGCGGTGACCGTCACCGCCATCGAGTCGCGTTACGACGGGACGGGCCTGGAGGCGCCGGCGACGGCGACGATCTGGGTGGCGCCGGCCCTGCCGTCCATCGAGCCGCTGGACGACCTGGCCGTCGTGGCGGGCGAGACGCTGGCCATCGCGTCGGTCATCGACGACGCCGGCGGCCAGCCGCTCGACGTGGCGGTGTCCACCGTGGGCTACCCGGGCGGGGAGCTGGATCTCGGCGGCGCCGTCACGCCCCCGGCCCAGCCGGGCGACCCGTACCTCATCGAGTTCGACGTGCCGGCCGACTGGGACGGCACGGCCTTCCAGGTCCGCGTGTCGGCCGCGCTGGCCGGCGTGACGGGCTTCGACCCGGCGGTGGCGACCTTCGACGTGACGCTCAACGCCGCCCCGCAGATCGCCCCGCTGGACGAACTGTTCGTCGCGGCCGGCCAGAGCGGGCAGATCCAGGCGGCCGTCACCGACGCCGACGGCCACGACGTGACCGTCTGGGTCGAGACCGCCCAGGCCGGCGCGACGGTGTCGATCGACCCCGACACGCACCTGGTGACGGTCACGGCGCCGGCCGACTTCACCGGCTGGTTCGACGTGACGATCTCCGCCATCGAGACCCACTACGACGGCAAGGGGCTGGTCGAGCCGACGACGCGGACGTTCACCGTCGTCAGCAACCGCCGTCCGGAGATCGCCGAGGACCGGGTCATCCGCCTGGACGTGGACCAGACGATCCTCCTGCCCCTGACGATCAGCGACCCCGAAGGCCAGACCGCCGACTTCACGACGGCCGTCATCGCCACGAGCCATCCCGAGGCGGTCGTGGAGATCGACCCGGCGACGCACGCGCTGACGATCACGCCGCCGCCGGGCTTCGCCGGCGTGTTCAGCTTCACCGTCAGCGTCATCGAGACCGAGTACGTCGGCCAGTTCAACCCCGCCGAGGTCACGTTCTACGTGACCACGCTGTCCGACGCGCTGGCGATCGACCCGGTCGCCGACCAGACCGTCTCCCAGGCCGCCGACGGCGTGCCGTTCTCGATCCGCTTCCACGGCTCGCAGGAGGTGCAGATCGAGCTGAGCGACGACTACGACGGCCCCGGTGATGTGGGGCTGTCCTATGTGCCGCCGGCCCAGGCGGGCGACCCCTACGAGCTGGCGGTGACGCTGCCGGACGGCTACGACCGCCGCGCCTTCAACGTGACGATCCGCGCGACGGTCGCGGGCTTCGAGCAGGCCGTGGGCGCCGTCGAGACGACCTTCGCCGTCAAGGCCGACGAGGCGCCCGCCATCACGCCGGTCGGCCTGGTCGAGATGGCGCCGGGCGGGTCGCGGACGACCGCCGTCGTGGTCCGCGACGCCGACACCCCGTACTCGGAGCTGTCGGTCGCCTTCGACGCCACCGAGGACGGCGCGGCGATCACCTTCGCCGACGGGCGGGTGACGGTCGTCGCGCCGGCCGGCTTCACCGGCGTGTTCGGCGTGACGATGACGGTCGTCGAGGAGCGTTACGACGGCGTTGCCGGCGTCGACCCGGTCACCGACTTCTTCGTGGTCTCCACGCTGAACGGCCAGCCGTCCATCGATCCGGTGGACGACGTGACGGTCGACCCGCTGGAGCAGTCCGATCCGTCCATCCCGTTCACCGTCCGCTTCGACCACGACCTGGACATCACCGTGACGGCGGCGACCGACTACGACGGGCCCGGCGCGATCGGCACGACGATCGACGGGCCGGACGGCGGCGGCGGGGGGGCCTACACGCTGAACCTGGACATCCCGCCGGCGTACGACGGCAGCGCGTTCACCGTCACGCTCACCGCCGCCGTGGCCGGGTACCCTGACCTGGCCAGGCACACCGCGAGCTTCACCGTCACGGGCAACGCGCGTCCGGCGCTGACGAATGATCCGCTGGTGATCGCCCGGCGGATGAACGGCCAGACGCTGCCGACGGTGGTCAAGCTGGCGGCCACCGACGGGGACGGCCCCGAGGGCGACATCGTCCTGGGCATCGAGGGGCTGCCCGCCGGATGGACTTGGGCGATCAACGAGCACGACGAGGCGACGATCACCCCGCCGGCGGACTTCACGGGCGTGCAGGCCTTCACGGTGACGGCGCTCGAGGCGGCCTATGCCGGCAAGACCGACGCGGGCCGGACGACGTTCTACTTCTCGGCGCTGGACGGGCCCCGGTTCGGCCAGATGGACGTCGACGACCGCGACGCCACCTACCCGGGCGATGCCGTGTCGATTCCGATCCCCATCACGTATGCCGGCACGCCGGCGCTGCTGGTGGAGGCCGCCAGCGACTATGACAACGGCGGGACGCTGGACCTGACCGATGCGATCGTGCCCGGCAACCCCGGCCAACTGCAGTTCACCCTTCCGGCCGAGTACGACGGCGGGACGTTCACCGTGACGGTGACCGCCACGGTCGAAGGGTACGGCGAGGCCGTCGAGCCGATCAGCGCGACGTTCACCTTCAGTGCCGGCTCGCGGCCGACGCTGGAGGATCCCGGCATCGAGAGCGTCATCGCCGGCCAGGACGAGTGGACGGAGATCCGCATCCCCGTCGCCGACGCCGACGACGAGGACGGCCCCCTCGGGCCGTTCGTCTACGCGCTGGTGGGCGTCGAGGATCCCAACAACACCGGCGCGACGGTGGAGGTCGAACCGTACGACCCCAGCGATCCTCGGGCGATGGTGGTGAAGATCCAGGCGCCGGCCGACGCGAGCGGCACGCTGACGGTCACCGTCTCGGCGATCGAGGAGGGCCTGGCCGCGGATCATCCGCAGTTGGCGACGGAGCGGACCTTCACGGTCGTCGTGGTGGACGAGGACGCCGTGCCGGTGATCAGCGAGATCGACCGGCTGGACCTGGCGGCCGGGCAGTTCGAGGATGTGACGTTCACCGTCGACTACAGCGGCCCCGGCGAACTGACGCTGGACGTCGAGCACGATTACGAGAGGGGGACGGGACAGGACGTGGCGCTGGGGGCCCTCTCCCACAGCGCCCAGGACGGCACGTGGACCTTCCGCGTGACGCTGCCGAGCGACTACAAGGGCATGCCGTTCACCGTGACGATCACCCCGTCGATCGACGGGACGCCCCTCGCGGCCGCCGCGCGGAGCTTCGAGGTCGCCTACGGCGTCCGGCCGGAGATCACGCACCTGGGCGACGTGGAGGTCCCCGACCTCGACGAAACGCCCCTGACGGTCACCGCGGGGGCGGCCCAGACGATCACGCTGCCGCTGGCCATCATCGACGCCGACCAGGACGACCTGGACCTGGAAGACCTCGTGGTGCAGGCCTGGACGACCGACCAGCGCCTCGAGGCGTCGGTGGCGTTCAACGAGCAGAGCGGCCAGTACGAACTGACGCTGACGCTTGCCAAGGACGCCGCCGGACCCATCGGCGTCAGCGTGGGCGTTGTCGAAGCCGAGCACGAGGACGAGGACATCGTCTGGGGCGGGATCGGCTTCTGGGTGCAGGTCGTCTCGGTGTCGGGCCTCGAGGACGTGGCGGTGATGCCCGGCTCGACGATCGACGTGCCGTTCCAGGTGGGCTACGACGGGGACGGCGTCCTGGCCGTCACCGCGTCGAGCACCCACGCCGATGTCGCCGTGGCCGTCACGCCGCCGGATCCCGAGGACGAGGACGGCTCCTACACGCTGAGGATCACGGTGGCGGCCGACTACGACGGCAGCGCCTTCGACGTGACGATCGCCGCGAACGTCGCCACCGTCAACGACCTGCCCCTGGCGGCGCCGGCCACCGCCACCCTCACCGCCTCGGCGGGCCTGCGGCCGCAGATCGTCGACCCCGGCCCGCAGGTGCTCGGCGAAGGCGAGAACCTCATCCCGCTGACGATCATCGACGCCGACGGGGCCGCCCTGACGCTGACGGCGGCCGTCCAGGGCGCCGCGGGGGTGACGGCGGCCATCGATCCGGGCACGCACGTGCTGACCGTGACGGTGCCCGCCGGCACGAACAGCCCCTTCGAGGTCATCGTGACGGCCATCGAGACCGCCTACGCCGGCAAGCTCACGGCGACCGAGCGGACGATCCCCATGGCCACGGGGCTGTACCTGCTGTCGCAACTGCCCGACACGGTCGTCCTGCCCGCCGACGGGCGGGGCCTGACGATCGCCCTGGACGGGTGGGCCCCCGGCGGTCTGCCCATCGCCTACACGGCGGCCTCCTCCAGCAAGCAGGTTTCGGCCTACCTGCCGCCGGCGAACACGAACCGCTACGCCGAGCTGACCTTCGCCGACGAGGACGGCCAGATCGGCACGATCCTCGTCGAGCTGTTCGACGACCGCTATGCCGGCCTGGCCGCCGACGTGGAATCCCCCGTCGACCGGTTCGTCACGCTGGCCACCCGGGCCGTCCGGCAGATCGGCTACGACCTGGACGCCGACAAGCCGATCGTCGAGCATCCCGCCGGCGATCCGTTCTACACGGACGTGGACGTTCACCGGATCATCCCCGGCTTCATGTTCCAGACCGGCGACGCCCGCGAGGGCAACGGCACCGGCGGGACGGGCATGGGGCCGATCGCCGACAACTTCGGGCCGGCCGCCTACAAGCCCGGCAACCTCAGCTTCGCCGGGCGCGGGATGCTGGCCTTCGCCAACAACGGCCCCGGGACCTCCGACGGGCAGTTCTTCATCACCGAGGTGCCCACCCCGCACCTGGACGGGCTGCACCCGATCTTCGGGCAGATCGTCAGCGGCTGGGACGTCTACGACGCCGTCCTGTACCGGCCCACCGGCGCCAACAACGCCCCCCAGTCCATGCCCACGCTCACCGGCGTGACGATCGTCGAACCGGGCCAGAACACACAGGACGCCGCGCTGACCCTCACCGCCGGGCCGAAATTCAGGGGCAGCGCCACCGTCACGGTGACGATGGCGGCCGAGGGCCTGACGGACGTCGTGAAGCAGATCACGGTCCTGTCGCCCGACCAGGCCGTCGCGCCGACCTTCGGCGAGATCCACCAGATCGCCCCGGCCCCCGGCGGGACGGTGACGCTCCCGCTGGCGGTCAGCTCCGGCACGTTCTACAGCCAGACCTTCACCGTGACCGCGGGCGGCTACGACGGTGCCGGCACGATCGCCGCCAGTGTCATCGGCAGCCAGTCGAACGGCTACGAGCTGAAGCTGGAGCTGCCGGAGGGCTACGACAACAGCGACTTCACCGTCACGGTCGTCGCCAGGAAGATCTCCGCCATCACCGGCGCGCCGATCCTCGGCGTGGAGCCCTCGACGGCCACCGTCGAATTCCACGCCGCCGACGGCGAGGCCTTCATCTTCGCCGAAAACGGCGCCGGCGGCCCGGTGATCGACGTTCCCCGCGGCATGGCCGTCGACGGCGAGCCCGGCCGGACGTACAGCAGGGCCTTCGCGCTTCAGGGCGCGACGGACGGCCTGGTCGTCGAACACGACTACGTCGGCTCCGGACGCGTCCAGGTCGAGGCCCTCCCCGACGGCGGCGGCGGGCGCTACGTGCTCAGCGTGGCCCTGCCGGCCGATTACGACGGGTCGGCGTTTACCATCCACCTCCGCTGCGGCCTGGACACGGGCCTGGCGCCGGCCGAGATGGTCGTCCCGGTCCGCTTCGCCAGCCGTCCGGCGATCGAGGATCCCGGGCTGATCACCGTGCCCCCGGGCGGCGACGCCCGCGTGCCGCTGGACATCGACGCCGACGCCGACACCGCGATCACGGTGGCCGCCGAGGTGATCGGCGCCGCCGGCGCGACGGCCGAGATCGTCGAGGCGTTCGACCCCGACACCGGGAAGATGACCTACGAGCTGGTCGTCCACATGCCCACCGAGGGCCAGGACGAGTATGAAGGCATCGTGAAGATCAAGGTCACCGCCGTCGAGACGCAGCGGAAGGCCGACCACCCGAGCCTCAAGCCCTTCGAGCGGATCGTCTACGTCAGCACGCTGCGCGAGCGGCCGGAGATCACCGGGCTGCCCGGCGACCTCACGCAGTTGGAGGGCGCGGCCGGCACGCTCGAACTGACGATCGACGACGACAGCACGCTGCCTGCCGGCATGACGTACGAGATCGCCTCGAGCACGCCCCACGTCGTGGCGGAGCAGGTCGTCGGGGCCGGCCCGCAGGCGCCGGGCGCGGCCGAGACGCCGCGGTTCAGCATCACGGCCCCCGCCGGCTACTCCGGCGTGTTCACCCTCACCGTCACCGCCGTCGAGAATCACCCCCTCAGCGACGACGCACTGACGCCGGCGACGTACGTGCTGACGGTGGTCGTTCCCCCCGGCGGGGGCGAGCCGACCATTACCACGCAGTCGCGCCTGGACCTCGCCGCCGCCGGCGAGCAGGTGACGGCCGTCGTGGCCGAGGGCGACCGGATGTACGTCGGGGCGGGGTCGGCGGGCCTGTACGTCTACGACACGTCGGATGCGGACGACCCGGTGCTGATCGACGCGTACGGCACGGCCGACGGCTTCTCGGGCAGCGTGGCCGGCCTGGAGGTGGTCCACCGCCTCGTGGACGGGCAGACCCGCACCGTCGTCCTTCTGGCCGCCGGCACGGGCGGGCTGCACAGCGTCGTGCTCGATAACGGCGGTAACGTCGTCGCCAGCGACAGCGTCGCGACGATCGCCCGCGACGTCGCCGTCAAGGGCGCCGCCGCCTACGTCGCCGCCGGGCCCGCCGGGCTGGTGGCGTACGATTTCTCCGACCCGATCGCCCTGGCCAGGCTCGGCAGCTTCACCGCGTTCGTCCCCACGCTCGCCACGCAGCGGAAGTACCAGAATTTCCGCCAGCACCCGGCCATGTGGACGTACTGGTTCTCCGACGCCGTCGCCGTCGAGATCCAGGGCAACTACGCCTTCGTCGTCGATCGGACCGGCCAGGCGGTCACCGGCTACGACTTCCGCGGACAGACCGTCGCCATCAACCCGCCCACCGAGGGCTGGGTGGGCGTGATCGACATCGCCAACCCCGCCGCCATGAAGCGGGGAACGATGATCATGACCATGGCCGAGCTGACCGACCTGGACCTGAGGGGCAACCACCTGTTCGTGGCCTGCCTGGAGGGCCTGGGCGTCTACAACGTCGGCAACGCCCTGATGCCCAAGCTCCTCGGCGCGCTGTACACCGACGAGCCCATCGCCTCCGTCCAGGTCGCCCACAACACCGCCCTGGCCACGACGCCGGAGGGCTACAGGCTGATCGACGTGTCCAACCCCCGCCGCCCGGTCGACGGCGGGCTGTTCCGCGTGGACACCGCCACGTGGTCCGCCAACGCCGGCGCCGCCCTGGACGGCACGACGATCCACGTGCCCCTCAGCGCCGAAGGCGTCCTGAGCCTCGACGGCAGCGGGATCGCCCAGGACGAGGACGGATTCCAGAACGTCCGGTCCGCCCGCGTCTGGCTCGGCGACGTCGCCGTCACCATCCGCCTGCAGGGCGCCGGAACGTTCAGCCTCGACCTGGACGGGTTCAATCCCGTCATCAACGAGCTGGCCGTCACGGGCGCCGACGCCTCCACCCGCCTGACGATCTCGACGCACCCGCGCCAGACGGCGGTCATCCGCACCATCACCGTCGACGGGCCGATGAACGCCCTGGTGGGGCGGACGACGACGCTGACGGGCAACCTGACGATCGACGGGTCCGTCGGCACGCTCGTCCTGGGCAACGTCGGCGAGGAAGGACGGCCGGAGGAGCGGACGCTCACCCTCGGCGCGCCCGGCCCCGGCGACCCGCTGGAGGCGACGATCGTCCTGGGCGAGGTCCACAACGCCAGCCTCATCTCCGGCACCGCCCTGCGGTCGCTCTCGGCGATCCGGTGGATGGACGACGAGACCGTCGCCGCCGACCGGATCACCGCCCCGCTGATCGGCAAGCTCGTCATCAGCGGGCGCGGCAAGGCCGTCGCCGGCGATTTCCAGGCCGACCTGCTGCTGGACAACGGCGGCGTCCCGGCCCCCGGCACGGCGGTGCTGGGCCCGACGGTCATCCGCGGCGACGTCGCCGACAGCCTCTGGCAGGTCAACGGCGACGTGTCGAAGATCGCCGTCGGCGGGGCGCTGCGCGATGGGCGGGTGTTGGCCGTCGGGAATGTCGGGCCGGTCGTCCTGGGCGGGATGATCCGCAGCGACCTCTATGCCGGCTATGGGTCGGCGCTGGCCGCCCCGGACACCGTCACGGGCCTGCCGACCGAGCAGGAAATCGCCGACAGCTTCGACGCCCTGGCGTCGATCGGCGCCCTGAGCCTGCGGGGCCTGCGGGACGGCCGGCGGTTCACCGACAGCTTCGTCGACAGCAACGTCGCCGCCGGCGCGATCGGCAACGTGTCCCTGGTGTACGGCGAGCTGGACAACGGCGATGACCCCTTCGGCCTGGCCGCCCGCACCGTGCGGCGCCTGGTCTACCGCGACGCGAACCGCCGCGTCCGCTGGACCGGCGGGGACCTGGGCGACCTGGGCGACCTGATCGTCCGGATCGTGTAGGAACGGCGGCGGCCTGTCGTGACGGCGGACGCCCTACGCCTGTCGGGCGATCCGCCCGGGCAGGCGGGCGATGCGATCGGCCGTGGCGGCCAGGCTGGTCTCCCAGAAGGCCGCCAGGGACGTGCGCAGCGCGTCGCGGAAGGGCGCCAGCCAGCGGGGTTCGAGGCGGCCGGGACCGAAGAACACGCCGAGGATCGACCCGGCGGTGCAGCCGTAGCTGTCGGTGTCGTTGCCCTGCATGACCTGCCGGCAGATCCCGTCGCCGCTGTCGGCGGCGAACCGCAGCGTGTTGATCAGCGTGGCCGACTCCTGGAAGATCCGGCAGTGGCCGTACTGGCCGTACAGGCCGTGGATCTTCTCGTACGCCTCCATGAAGCCGGTCGAGCCGGAGACGATGTCCAGGGCCGTGCGGACGACCCGGCAGAAGCGGCTGCGCTGCGGCACGTACTGCGAGGCGATCTCGAAGACCTCCAGCGGATCGTCCGTGCACGCGGCGGCGGCGATCGCGGCGGCGGCGAACATCGTGCCGTACACCCCCGTGCGACGGTGGGTGAGCGAGGCGTCGCGGAAGGCCAGCTCGGCCGCCGACGCCGGGTCGCCCACGCACGCGAAGCCGTACGCGTCGGCGCGGATCATCGCGCCGCACCACTCGTCGCGGGGGTTGAGCCAAGCGGCCCAGGAGGCGGGGTCGTCGCTGTCCCAGCCCATCGACGCGGCGGTCATCCGCAGCAGAACGACCCGCTCGGGCCCCCACGTCCAGCCGGGGCTGAGCTGGTGGAGCCACAGGTCGGCCAGTTGCCGCAGCGTGAAGTTCCGCCCGTGCTGCTCGAGGTTGAGCATGCCCAGCAGCGTGTAGTTGATGTCGTCGTCGGGGACGACGTAAGCGAGGTTCTCGCGGGTGGTCACCGCCGCGCTGGGGTGCGCCCTGCCGCACGCGGCCATGGCCCGCTCGGTGACGTAGTCGGCGATGGGCCACTCGCCGACGGCCGAGAGCTTCTCGCGCAGGAACTCCAGCGTGGCGTTGATCTCCAGCGGCTTGCCCAGCTCGCAGCCGCACACCGAAACGAGGAACCCCTCGCGGACCCGCGCCGCCGCCTCGTCGTCGCTGAGCGTCGCGATCGGCGCGGTCGCCCGGGCCGGGTCCATCTCGGCCAGGACGTCCTGCCACGCCACCGGCTCGACGCAGGGCCAATCGTCCCGCATCGGCAGGTCGCCGATCCGGGCGGCCAGCGCCGTCAGCGCGTCGTAACTGGGCGGCAGCGCCGCGGCCTCGGCCCGTGCCGCGGCCACGTCGTGGCCCTGGGTCTCCATCGCGTCCAGCGTGTCCAGAATCAGCGTGCGCAGCGCGTCGATCGACATGATCATGGCCATCTCCCGATCGAGGGTGGAACCGAGGTCCGCAGACGCGGGGGATTCTACCAGGCGCCGCCGGCGGGGCCAACGGCCCGCAGGCGCCCCGCGGTGCCGGCTTCCAGCGGCGAGCGGCCGCACACCGCCAGCACGGTGCCGCCGGCGGCGACGTGGAGCAGCCAGCCGTCGCCGGCGAACTCGCACCGCAGCACGGCCGCCGGGCCGTCCGGCGCGGGGGTGAAGGCGAGCATGTGCGGCCGGAGGATCAGCCGCACGGGGCCCGCCCGCGACGGGTCGAGGCCCTCCAGCACGGACTGCCCGCCGACCCGCAGCACCCCGCCGGCGGCCTGGCCGGCCAGTTCGCCCGCCGGGCCCAGCACGCGGGCGGCCCGCAGGTCGACCGGCTCCCCGTACACCCGGGCGGCGGGGCCCTGCTGGACGATCCGCCCGTCGACCATGATGATGACGTCGTCGGCCAGGCGCAGGGCCTCGGCGGTGTTGTGCGTGGCCAGGAGGATCCCGGCGCCGGTGTCCCGCAGGGCGTCGGCCAGCAGGGCGAACAGCTCCGTCCGGGCCGTCCCGTCCAGGTGGGCCAGCGGCTCATCCAGCAGCAGCCACCGCGGCGCGGCCGCCAGGGCCCGCGCGATGGCGACCCGCTGGCGCTCCCCGCCGGAAAGCTGCCCCGGCCGCCGCCGCTGCAGGTCCGCCAGGCGCATCTGCCCCAGGACCGCGTCGACGCGCCGGCGCCGCCGCGCGCCGGACAGCCCCTTGCCGGCCAGGACCAGCGCGAGGTGCTCGCGGACCGTCAGGTGGTCCCACAGCCCCGGCTGCTGGAACACCATGCCGACGGGCCCCTCCACCCGCCGCCGGCCCTCCAGCGGCCTCAGCAGGCCCGCCAGCAGCCACAGCAGCGTGGTCTTGCCCGCCCCGCTGGCGCCGACCAGGGCCGCCGCGCGGCCGGGCGCGACGGAGAGGGAGACGTCATCGACGACACGGCGGTCGCCGTAGCGGTAACTGAGATGCTCGCCCGTCAGCCGTTCCATGGCGCCTCCCGCGTTCACGAGGCCCGCCGCCGGCGCGACGCCAGCGCGATCAGGCCGGTCAGCAGGGCGATCCCCGCGATCGCCAGGCCCAGCAGGCACAGCGCCAGCGCGCTGACCTCCCGCTCGCCGGCCGTGTGGATCATCGAGTACAGCCGGACCGCCAGCGTGTC
>JAAYZK010000230.1 GCA_012514895.1 Planctomycetota bacterium
GCCGCAATGCGAGGGCCCAACCTTCGCATCGCAAACGGACGCTGGCGCGATTGCACGCACTCGGCCTATACCTGAAAGACTTGATCAAGTGTCAATGGAAGCCGTTGTAGCGTTGTAGTATTAGGCGGCGGCCACCTGCTGGGCGGCACCGCGACGGCTCACCTGCAGCATCGGCGGACGGACGTTCAGGATGCTGTCCATCCCGAACTGCCCCGGGTCGACGCCGAACGCCGCGTAGTCCGTGTACCAGGTGCCGTCGGCATAGTAGCGGAACTTGTACACCCCGGCCGGCAACTGAAGCGTGCAGGTCCAGTATCCGTCCGGACCGCGCTTCATCCTCAACTGATCCGTCCGCCAGCCGTTGAAGTCCCCCGCGATGTAGACCGCCTGGGCCTCCGGGCGGAAGAAACTGAACTCGACCGTGCCGTTCTCCACGTTGACCATGTATCGATTCCTTTCCAATGGTCAGATGACTCAGGTACTAAGGGAGATCCCCCGTCACGCTCTCCATAGTACGCCCGCGATCATCTCGCGACAGGACTTCTATCGGCGCGCCGGGGGCGTCCCTTCAACAACGAGGCCAATAACCCCCGGTTTTCGTGGAAGTTAAAGGCGAGCGTGCCCGTCGGGATAATTCTCGGGCGCTACACCTTAAGGTGGACACCCGCCGTCGAGCGTGAAGCGCGGGCTGTCACCCGTCCAGGCGCTCCAGCGCCCAGCGCGCCGCCGCGCGCACGGCCGGGTCGTCGTGGCCGGCGAGGGCTTCAAGGCGATCCCGCGCCGCCGCCAGGCGGGTACGGCCGGCGGCCAGGGCGGCGTTGCGGAGGAAGGAGGCGTGGTCGGCACGCCGAGCCGCCGAGCCGCGCGTGGCGGCGTCCCAGTCGGCCGGCGACCAGGCGAGGATCGTCCCGACGTCCACGGCCGCCAGCGGTCCCGGCGCTGCCAGGTCGTCGATCTCGCCCGGCGGCAGATCCCGGTTGTGGGGGCACGCCTGCTGGCACAGGTCGCAGCCGAAGACGGATCCGCCGGTGTCGAAGGCATCGCCGTCCAGGCCGCCGCGGTGCTCGATGGTCGCCCAACTGTTGCACCGCCGCGCATCCAGCTCGCGCGGGGCGACCAGGGCCCCGTTCGGGCAGGCATCCAGGCACGCGCGGCAGTCGCCGCAGCGATCTTCCATCGGGGCGTCGGGGGGCAATTCAGCGCTGAGGACGATCTCGGCCAGCAGGAGGTAGCTGCCGCGCGTCGGATGAATGAGGCAGGCGTTTCGGCCGATCCACCCCAGCCCCGCCCGCGCCGCCCAGTCCCGTTCGAGGAGGGGCGCGGTATCGACGCAGATCCGCGTCCGCAGACCCGGCTCCCGCTCGACCAGTTCGTCGGCCAGCGTGCGGCAGCGGGCCTTGAGCACGCGGTGGTAATCGCGGCCGCGGGCGTACCGCGCGATCGATGCGGGCCGCTCGGCCCGCGGCGCGTACGACGCCGCCAGGCACAGTACGCTCCTCGCCCACGGCCAGGCGACGAGCACGTCGCAGCGCTGGTCAACGTGCTCGGCCATGTACGCCATCGACGCGTGGCGCCCCGCCGCCAGCCAGCGGCGAAAAGCGTCGCCGTGCGGGGCCGCCCCGGCGCGCGCCACCCCCGCCGCCGCAAACCCCAACTGCAGCGCCCGTTGGACGGCATACGCTTTGAACTGCTCGCCGGTCATCGCTCTTAACTGTACCGGGGGGCCAGGCCGCCCGCATGCCTTTTGTACGCTCGGCGAGGCCGTGGGGATGATGGGTCGGACGAGTCAGACAGGTCGGACGAGTCGGATCGGTCGGATCGATCGGGGGAAGAAGCACAAAGGACGCAGAGAGGAAGGCTTTCCGCCATCCCTCTTTGCGTCCTTCGTGCTCTTTGCAGCTATCTCGTCCGTTACGGCCTGGGCAGGGCCTACCGTCGCCGGCGGGCGGCCAGCGCCAAGGCGCCGAGGGCGATCAGGCCTGCCGTCGCGGGCTCGGGGACGCCGGTCACCGAGACGACGACGCTGTCGGGGTTGTAGGTAACCTGGAACTGGCTGGGGTCCACGGGCGCGCCGTTATAGGTGACCGTGCCGAACGTGCCACTGTAGTTGCCGGTCGCCTCGGTGAGGATCGTGTAGTCCCCGTCGGCCAGGACCGCGCCGCCGCGGAGGGCCAGTTCGCAGCCCCGGAGGTAGAAGTAGCCGTTGGAGGCCGACAGGTCGACGATGATCTGGTCGTTGCTGCCCAGGGTCGAGCCGAGGTCCATGACCAGCGAGGAGGCGGTCCCGCCCATGTCGGCGTAGGCGCGGGTGGTGGCGGAGGCCGACTTGATCCGCAGGGCGCTGATCAGGTCGCCGTACACCCCGTCGCCGCCGGGCGAGAGGCTGGCGCCGTCGGCCAGGGCGATGGTGCCGTACGCGCTGATCTGGAAGGCCGGGGCGGCCCCGCCCAGGGTCGAGCCGGCCGCCACGGTGGTGCCGGAGTCGAAGTTCTGCTGGGTGGGATGGTTGAACAGGGTCGTCCCCGCGTTGAGCAGCCAGGTCTGATTGGACGACCCGGTGCCCTGGAAGATGATCGTGCCGTCTCCGGCGGTGCCGTAATCGCGCCGCTGGGTGAAGTCGCGCGTGATCACCAGCGTGTTGTCCGTTCCGGCCTGGAATGTCATGCCCTGGACGTACGAGTCCGACAGCGCCACGTCCACCGTATTCACACCGGCGCCGGCGGAGGTGATGGCGTTGACGGTGTTGAAGGAGAGCCCATAGCCCCCGGCGCTGGTCACCGTCCAGCCGGCCGACTCGAAGTTCAGCGTCCCCACCGTGGCCCACAGGTTGACGTCCGGCTGGTTGGCCGTGGGCGCGCCGGTCAGCGTGGCGATCTCGCCGCCCAGAGGCATGGCGCCGCCCAGCCAGTTGGACGGCTCGGACCACTTGGTGTTCATATCCCCTGTCCAGACGGCATCCGCCCACGCGAACGGCACCGCCGACAACAGCAGCAACAGTACGACCAACCCTCGAGATGCACTCATGTCAGGCTCCTTTGCACTCTCCACGTGCCACCGTGGTACACACTCACAAAAACGTCTCCCTCTCCAACCGGCACGTGCGGCCCCATGATACCGCAGCTTTGGGAAAAATGGAAGAGTGAAGACCATGTAACCCTTTGCTATTCCCAAGCCTGCATTCCAAATCTCAGAGATCACCCGTGTGATTGGCCAGCGCAGAAGTGGCGGCAAAGAGAGATGCGAGCGTCCCGGAAACGCGCCGGAGGGTCGGCCAGCGTCACTCGGCCGTCGTCTGTCCGGCCTTCTCCCGCTCGAGCGCCGTTTCGATGGCGTCGTACACCGCCGGGTCGAACGTCGTGCCGCACTCGGGACAGCGGGGCGCGTCCAGGCCAATCGTGGAATAGCCGCAGTGGAAGCAGGGCAGGTGCTCCAGGTCGCGGCGGATGATGGACCGGAGGCGCCGAATCAGGAAGCCCTGGAGGCAGAACAATGTGACTGGCATGCCGATCACGAACAGCCAATTGATACGACGGTGAAACAGGACGTTGCCCACAGGCTGCATGGCGAAGATGGCGGCGTAGAATCCGAATACACTCACCACGCACACGGGCCAGAACCGCCGATCCCGCCACGCCCGCCACACCAGCCTGCCGTGATGCTCAGCAGGCACCTGCTTGAGGATCTCATCCTCCTGCCATCCATGCGTCCTGCTGCCCCTCGGCGCTATCCACCACCGCGACCGCATCGGATGCTCCTGATTGGCGAACATGCCTTCCGCGGGGTCTCCCCCTCGTCGCCGGACGGCAAGACGGGCCACGGCCCCGAATCCCTCCCAGTGTAAGCCGCGCATGCAGAAGGCGGAAGGGCGAATCCCACCCCCAGGGCCTTCATCCTTCCGCCTTCGTCCAGCTCTGAAGGTCGGTTACATGTGCTGCCGGTCCATCGCCATCAGCCGTGCGACGCGCTCCTCGACGGGCGGGTGCGTGGAGAACATCCGTTGCATCCTGCGGCCGGTGAAGGGGGCGACGATGAACATGTTCGCCTGGGCGTCCGGGACGGCCAGGGGGATCTGGCTGGAGCCGTGATGGAGCTTCTCCAGGGCCCGGGCCAGGCCGCGGGGCGAGCCGACCAGGTCGGCGCCGGTGCGGTCGGCCTCGAACTCGCGGCTGCGGCTGATGGCCATCTGGATCAGGCCGGCCGCCAGCGGCGCCAGCAGCACCAGCAGCAGGGCCGCCAGCGGGTTGCCCTCCCGCCGGTCGCGCCCGCCGCCGAACCACAGGGCCATGTAGGCCAGGTAGCTGATGGCCGAGGCGATGACGGTGGCGACGGCGCTGATGAGGATGTCGCGGTTCTTCACGTGGCACAGTTCGTGGGCGACCACGCCGGCGAGTTCCTCGTCGTTGAGCATCTGCCGCAGCCCCGCCGTCACGCAGACGGCGGCATGACGCGGGTTGCGTCCCGTCGCGAAGGCGTTGGGGGCCGCGGCCGGCGAGACGTACACCCGCGGCATGGGCAGGTCGGCCCGCTCGGCGAGCATCCGCACCATCTCCCACAACGCGGGGTCATCCTCGCGGGAGATCTCCCGGGCGCGCATCGTGGCCAGGGCGATCCTGTCGCTGAAGAAGTAAGCGAACCCGTTCATCGCCAGACCCAGCACCAGCGCATACGTCATCGCTGTCGGTCCGCCGATCAGGTAGCCGATCCCCAGACACAGGCCCATCAGCAGGCCCATCAGCAGGACGGTCTTGAGGTTGTTCAACAGTCCGTGCATGGCAAGCTCCTTATTCCGCGCCTTCTACGCGGCCTTCATCCCCCCTGTTCGGCAAATCGCGTGCCGCAACGCCACCGAAGAACAGAAGAAACGCAATCCACCTGTGCGACAAGCCTTGGGACGCAGCAGCCCCGGCGCCCCCGGCCACGCCCCGGCCGGCGCCTGCCGAACTGGCAGATGGCGCCGGGAGGGAGAGGGTGCAGGAAGAAAAGCCCACGCGCAGGCGGCGTGGGCTTCTCGACGTTCGCGCAGAAACGGGGGCTCAGACCGGCGGTCAGCGGTCCTCGTCGGCGTAGACCCAGGCATCGGCCGGGCGGTCGTAGGGGAGGATCTCGCCGCGCTTGAAGAACAGGGCGATCTCGCGCTGGGCGGTTTCGGGCGAATCGCTGCCGTGCACGAGGTTGTACTGCTTGGAGAGGCCGAAGTCCCCGCGGATGGTGCCGCTCTCGGCGTTGGGGCCGAAGGTGGCGCCCATCATCGCGCGGGTGACGCGGACGGCGTCGTTGCCCTCCAGAACCATCGCCATGATCGGCGAGGCGGTCATGAAGCCCACCAGGGCGTCGTAGAAGCCCTTGCCCTTGTGGGCCGCGTAGTGCTCGGCGGCCAGTTCGGGGGTGATCTGCATGAGCTTGGCGGCCACGATCTTGAACCCGCGGGCCTCGAAGCGCTGGATGATCGTGCCGACCAGTCCGCGCTGGACGGCGTCCGGCTTGAGAAGAATCAACGTGCGTTCCATGCGACCTCACTGTGAATGATCCGCCCAGCGGCCGTCCGGGGCCAAGGCGGAAGGAATCAAGGATCCCGGAGACGATCCGGGCACTATGCCAGACGCCCCCCGCCGCGTCAAGGTTCGGGGCGATTCGGCCGCCCCATGGCGCAGATTCTGTGGTATAATGCCCTTGTGGATCCCGTAGGTACGGAGGGCATTCATGAACGCTCACAGATCATCGCTCCCGGTCCGGCTGGCTCTCATCGGCCTGATCGCCCTGGCGGCGGCGTCCGCGCCGGCATCGTCGGTCAACGTCGGTCCGGCCGACCCGATGACCATCGACCAGCCCCGCGTGGCGGTCCGCCTGACCGACCCGGCGACCGGGGCGGAGCTCGGGCCGGAGTACGCCAACAGCTTCCTGCTGGACACCGGCGCCCAGGGCATCATCGCGGCCGGGTACGCGGTCCTCGAGATGACCGACTACGGCTACAGGACCGAGGGCCGGTTCTATGAGCTGGGCGTCGGCGGGATGATCGCCTTCGATCTGTCGGCCGAGTACAACTTCGAGTTCGCCGGCACCGACGGCACCCCCTACATGATCAGCCGCGCCCGCATCCTCTCGGATCCCGAACTGAACCTCGGCGGGTTCGGCGGGATCGTCGGCACCCCCGCGATGGTCGGGCGCGTCACTACGCTGGACCTGCCCAACCTGCTGGGCGCCGGCGGGGTGTTCGACTTCGACTACATCGGCGTCGACTTCGCCGACGCGCTGCCCGCCGGCGGCCTCCACCGCTACTCCGCGCCGGTCGCCCTGGTGCCGTTCGATCCGCCGTCGGAGAACAACGGCCCGCTGATGCCCACGTACGGCCCGATACCGGTCGTCGCCACGCGCGTGGCGTGCGGACCCAACGCGTCGGGGGGGATGTTCATCCTCGACACCGGCGCCCAACTGTCGATGATCTCCACCGCCGTCGCCCTCGAACTCGGCCTGGACACCGATGGCGACGGGGACGTCTGGAACGAGGCGATCGCCTTCACCGAGATCTCCGGCGTCTCCGGCACCGTCATGGTCCCCATCGTCGCCATCGAAAAGCTCGTCCTGCCCACCGAGCAGGGCGTCGACATCGTCTGGACCGACCTGGAACTGGTCGTCCACGACCTGGTCGATCCGGAGGACCCCGGTGCCCCCAACATCCCCGGCATCTTCGGCAGCGACCTGCTGACCACCGGCTGGATCCGCGCGGTCTTCGAAACCCGCGACGGCGGCGCGTTCAACCGGATCCACCTGGACTTCCGCTCCGACGACCAGGCCCGCCTCGTCCTGGACGTCAACAGCGACTACGCCTTCTTCACCCACACCGCCAGCCTGCCCGGCGACGCCAACGAGGACGGCTCGGTCGACCTGGACGATTTCGTCACCCTCAAGCAGCGATTCGGCACCGCCCCCGCCGCCTGGTTCGACGGCGACTTCAACGCCGACGGCGCCGTCGACCTGGACGATTTCGCGATCCTCAAGCAGAACTTCGGAGCCACGGCCGCGCCCTGACCGGCGAGGACGCTTCTACCGCCTGTCGGTCTCGTGCGGCACGACATCGCACGTCTCCATGTACCAGCGGAGCATCCGCTCCTTCATCGCCGCCACGGTGTCCGCACAGGCGGGATCGTCGATGAGGTTTTCCGTCTCGCCGGGGTCGGCCGCGAGATCGTAGAGCTCGTCGGACTCGTAGAGACGGCGAACGTACTTATGGGTCTTCGTGCGGCACATGATGGCCTTCGTGTGGTAGGGCGGGTCGTCGAAGCTCTGCAGGCCAACGCGGGGCCAGTACAGGCCGTCGGGGTTCCGGTGCGAGGTGCTGTCCAGTTCCATGGCCTCGACCTCCCCGCGGAGGCGTCCGCCTTCGCAGAAGGCCGCGTCGCGGTGGTCGTCGGTGGTTCCGGCCAGGACGTCCAGCAGCGAACGGCCGAAGCAGGTGTAGTCCGGGTCGATCCCCGTCAGGGCGTAGACGGTCTGGGAGAAGTCGACCAGCTCGACGATCGCCTCGCTCACACGCGGCCGGACGGGCACGCCGGTCGGGGGCTTGATGATGAAGGGGACGCCCGTCAGGCAGTCCTCGAAGGTGTTCTGGGTCTTCTCGACCAGCCCGTAATCGCCGGTGAAGTCGCCGTGGTCGGCGAACAGGAAGATCGCCGCGTCATCGTACATACCGGCGTCCTTGAGAGCATCGACAAGCAGGCCGAACTGGTGGTCCAGGCGCATGCACATGCCGTAGTACGTGGCGCGGAGTTCGGTCCAGCGGTCTTCCGTCCAGCCGCCGAGGCGCTGGCGGTCGCG
Organism: Planctomycetota bacterium; assembly: GCA_012514895.1. Classification (GTDB taxonomy): domain Bacteria; phylum Planctomycetota; class Phycisphaerae; order SM23-33; family FEN-1343; genus JAAYZK01. The sequence goes on from JAAYZK010000230.1 coordinate 7,813, forward strand.
GATGGCCGCCAGCAGGCAGGGCTTGCCGGCGGAATCGGACGAGGCGGGGATCCGCGGCGGCAGGGCGTCACGGTCGATCGCGCTGAAGAACGGCTCCTCCACCGCGTACGGCGGGTGGGGGTACTGCAGCGGCAGATAGAGGCACAGCGGCTTGTCGCCGTCGTAGCCGCGGAGGAATTCGATCGCCCCCAGGACGTTCTCCCAGTCGCCGTCGCCGTACGCCCGGTCGCCCTCGCCCTCCAGGCGCCCGGCGTAGAAGCTGTACCAGTTGTCGCCGTCGCTGCCGCCGCGCCAGTCGCGGGTGCCGTGCAGGTTGGCGCCCCGGGTGCGGCCCCAGCGGGCGCGGTCGGCGTCGGTGGCGCGGAACTTGACGTCGCAGACATCGTCGAAGCCCCCCTGCCCGGGCACCAGATCGTTCTTGCCCCCCCACCAGACGAAGTATCCGTTGTCACGGAGGATCCGCAGCAGGTTCGGATCGCCATGCTCGTGATGCAGCATGTGGTACATCGTCCGGTGGCCCCGGACGTGGGGATACCAGCCGGTCATGAAGCTGCACCGCGAGGGCGTGCAGACGGGATTCTGGCAGAACGCGTTGCGGAACGAGACGGCGTCCGTCTCGACGAGGCGGTCCAGGTTGGGCGTCACGGCCGCGGGGTTGCCCACGTGCCCCATCACGTCGCCGCGCCACTGGTCAGGGTTGAAGATGATGATGTGCGGCCGCCGGCTGCTCATGATCGCTCCTTCATCGCAGGGTCAGACCCCGATCATAGCGGCCGGCCCGCCGGACGCCAGCGGCAAGCCGGGACCTGGCGATGAAGCTGCCGGACCGGTCGGACGCCCCACGCTCACCCGAGGACACCACGCCTTCGCCCCTTCTTGCTGAGCCTCATTGGATACAAAAGTGTTGTTTCAGGGGCCGCAAACAACAATTCTGCAGCTTCCGGCACAAGCGGCGTCGGACACGCGACCATTCCAAGTCATTTCTGAAAGAGAAGTTAACATCTCATCGCGCCTCTGGCACGTCGCGTGCTTCACGGTGCGTCGACGAAGCGGCGCGCGTGGCGCGTCCAGAGACCCTCCGAACACGACCTGCTGTGGGAGACACGACCGTGAAGCACCGTACGCACGCCGGGACGTTCGCACTGCTGTTGCTGTTGAGCCTGCTGGCCGCCGCGGCGCCGGCCCAGGCCCAGGACGACGCCGCGGCGGCGGCGGTCAGCGGGCTGGACACCGTCTGGGTGCTGATCGCGGCGTTCCTGGTGTTCTTCATGCAGGCCGGGTTCGGCATGGTCGAGGCGGGGTTCATCCGCGCCAAGAACGCCTGCAACATCCTCACGAAGAACTTCCTGGACTACTGTCTGGCCAGCATCATGTTCTTCCTGGTCGGCTACGCGTTCATGTTCGGCAAGGGCAACGCCCTGATCGGCTGGACGGGCTTCGGCCTGGGCAACGCCGCGGGAACCTGCCCGCCTCAGTTGCCCCTCTGGGCCTTCTGGCTGTTTCAGACGGCCTTCTGCGGAGCGGCGGCGACCATCGTCGCCGGCGCGATGGCCGAGCGGATGAAGTTCGCGGCGTACCTGATGTACACCGTCGTCATCAGCGCCGTGGTCTACCCCATCATCGGCCACTGGGTCTGGGGCGGCGGCTGGCTGAACAGGCTGGGCTTCGCCGACTTCGCCGGCTCGACCGTCGTCCACGCCACCGGCGGCTGGGCCGCGTTCATCGGCGCCGTCCTGCTGGGGCCCCGCCTGGGCAAGTACAACGGCAACGGGGAGGTCCGCGCCATCGCCGGCCACTCCATCCCCCTGGCGGCCCTGGGCGTGTTCATCCTGTGGTTCGGCTGGTTCGGCTTCAATCCCGGCTCCACCCTCAGCGCCACCGGCGACAGCATCGACCTGATCGGCCTGATCGCCGCCAACACCAACCTCGCCGCCGCCGCCGGCGCCCTCAGCGCGATGATCACCGTCTGGATCGCCTACGGCAAGCCCGACCTGTCGATGACCATGAACGGCGCCTTGGCCGGTCTGGTCGCCATCACGGCCCCGTGCGCCTTCGTCAGCCCCCCAGCCGCCCTGGTCATCGGCGCCGTCGGTGGGGTCATCGTCGTCGCCGGCGTCGCCCTGCTGGACAGGATCCGCGTGGACGACCCCGTCGGCGCGGTGCCCGTGCACGGCATGAACGGGCTGTGGGGCACCCTCGCCGTCGGTCTGTTCGCCCACAACGGCACCGCGCAGCCCGGGCTGTTCTACGGCGGCGGGCTGGGCCAGCTCGGCGTCCAGGCCCTCGGCGCCGCCGCCTGTGCGGGCTTCTCGCTGGCCGCCATGGGCCTGGTCTTCCTGGCCATCAGGAGCACCGTCGGCCTGAGGGTCCCCCGCGCCGAGGAACTCCGCGGCCTGGACATCGGCGAGCACGGCATGGAGTCGTACGCCGGCTTCCAGATCTTCACCACCGCCTGAGAACGGAGAGGTGCCATGAAACTCATCATCGCCTACATCCAGCCCGAGAAACTCAACGACGTCAAACAGGCCCTCTACGCCGCAGAGGTATACAAGATGTCGGTCACCAACGCCCTGGGGTGCGGCCAGCAGAAGGGCTACCACGAGACCTACCGCGGCGTCGACATCGAGGTGAATCTGCTCAAGAAGGTCCGCATCGAGATCGCCGTCAACGAGGGCTTCGTCCAGCCCACCATCGACGCGATCATCAGGGGCGCCCGCACCGGCACCATCGGGGACGGAAAGATCTTCGTCATGGACCTCGTGCGGTGCGTCCGCATCCGGACGGGAGAAGAGGGCGGCGAAGCCATCGGCTGACGCCGACCGGCAGGCTGGACGCTGCAGCCGGCCCTGTGACCGAGACTGCTTCCCGGCACTGGGGAACCCCATGAGAACCGCCAGGTCGGGTGCCTGTGAGGCTTCGGGCTTCAGACTTCAGGCTTCAGGTAAGAACGGCGCCTGGCCGTTCGTGAAGCCCGGAGCCTGAAGCCTGCCGGGCCTTCGAGGGCCGACCGAACCTGGCGAACGGCAGGCGCCGGCTCTTCGCCTCGCTCACCCCGGCCCTGGAGGCGGCGGTTTTCGATTGCCGCGCCCGTGTCCGTCCGGCATCATACGCCGCGTGAACGCACCGAACCGGACAGTACAGGCGCCGACGCTGCTGATCCTCGCCGCCGGCATGGGCTCGCGGTACGGCGGGCTCAAGCAGCTTGACGCCGTCGGCCCGCGGGGCGAGACGATCATCGACTACTCCGTCTTCGACGCCGCCCGCGCCGGATTCGGGCGCGTCGTGTTCGTCATCCGGCGCGACATCGCCGAGCCCTTCCGGGCCGCCGTCGGCGACCGCGCCGCCGCGATGATCGACGTGGACTACGCCTTCCAGGACCTCAACGACCTGCCCGCCGGCATCGCTCCCCCCCCGGGGCGCGCCAAGCCCTGGGGCACGGGCCATGCGGTCCTGGCGGCGCGGCACATCATCAGGGAGCCTTTCGCCGTCATCACCGCCGATGATTTTTACGGCCCGGAGGCCCACGCCGCCGCCGCCGCGTACCTCCGCACGGCCCGCGACACCGACAAGGCCGACTGGTGCATGGTCGGCTACCGGCTGGCCAACACGCTGTCGGAGTTCGGCGGCGTCTCCCGCGGAATCTGCCGGTGCGGCCAGGACGGCCGCCTCCAGCGGGTCGTCGAGACGCTCGGCATCCGGCGGTGCGACGGCGCGATCGTCGCCGACGGCCACCAGGGCGCCCTGACCGGCGAGGAAATCGTCTCGATGACCTACTGGGGCTTCACGCCGGCCCTCTTCGGCCGCCTCGAAGCCCTCTTCGCCGACTTCCTCCGCCAGCGCCGCGACGAGCCCGCCGCCGAGTTCTACCTGCCCTCGGCCGTCAACACGCTGATCGGCCGCGGCCTCGCCCGCGTCACCGTCCTGGACTGCGACGCCGCCTGGTTCGGCGTGACCTACCGTCAGGACAAGCCGCTCGTGCAGCGGCACGTCGCCGGCCTCATCAAGTCCGGCGCGTATCCGTCACCGCTGTTTTCCAACACCAACCCCTGAGAGAAGACGCATGACCTCGCCGCAACCTGACCTGCGTTCCATCGCCGCCGCCTTCCGGCTCTGCGGCGATTTCGTCGCCGCCGTGCCGTATGGCTCCGGGCACATCAACGACACGTACGCCCTGAGCTACAACCAGGGCGGCACGCCCGTGCGGTACCTGCTCCAGCGGGTCAACCACACGATCTTCAAGGATGTCCCGGGGCTGATGGACAACATCCAGCGGGTCTGCGCCCACGCCCAGGCCCGCCTCGCCGCCGCCGGCTGCCCCGACGCCAGCCGCCGGGCGCTGACGCTCATCCCGACGGTCGACGGGGCGGCCTTCCACCGCGACGACCGGGGGAACTACTGGCGGGTGTACGTGTTCATCGAGCACGCCACCGGCCACAACATCGTCCAGTCCCCCGCCCAAGCTTACGAGGCGGCCCGGGCGTTCGGGGCGTTCCAGAAACTGCTGGTCGACCTGCCGGGCGAGAGGCTGAACGAGACGATCCCCAACTTCCACCACACGCCCAGGCGCTACGAAGCCTTCGAGGCCGCCCTCGCCGCCGACACGCACAACCGCGCGGTCGCCGCCAGGGCCGAGATCGACTGGATCCTGGCCCGCCGCGACCGCGCCTCGGCCCTGCTCGACCTGAACCGCCGGGGCCTGGTGCCCGAGCGGATCACGCACAACGACACGAAGCTCAACAACGTCCTGCTGGACGACGCCACCGGCGAGGCGATCTGCGTGATCGACCTGGACACGCTGATGCCGGGGCTGGCCCTCTACGACTTCGGCGACCTGGTCCGCACCTCCACCAGCCCGGCCGCCGAGGATGAGCGCGACCTGGGTAAGGTGACGATGCAGCTTCCGATGTTCGACGCCCTCGTCCGGGGCTACCTCGCCACGGCCGGCGACTTCCTCACGCCCGCCGAGATCGCCAACCTCCCGACCGCCGGCATGATCCTCACGCTGACGCTGGCCGTCCGGTTCATGACCGACTTCCTCCAGGGCGACACCTACTACAAGATCCACCGCCCCAACCACAACCTCGACCGCACCCGCACCCAGATAGCCCTGGTCGACTCCATCGACGCCCAGCGCGAGGCGATGGACGACTGCGTGAGGAAGGCGGGAACCAGGCCGTAGGAACGGCAACGGCGCCCGCCCTTGCCCGTCGGGTCCCCCTGTGGTAGTGTCATGGCGGTGGCCCGTTTCACCGCGCAACCGAGGGGCAGGCGATGAACGATTCGACCGAACCGCCCAGCGGCGGACCCACGGCCCCGGCCGATGCGCCCGTCGCGCCGCCCGAGCCGCCCGTGACGCTGGCATACGCCAGGCCCAGGTCCTGGGTAGGCCCTGCGATCGCCTTCGTGTTCATGGCCCTGGGCGCCGCCCTCGGGGGACGGCTGGCGATCGAGTCGATGGTGTTCGGCCTGTGCGCGCTGGCCCTCGTGCTGGCCCTCGTCTGGGACAACCGCCGTCCGGGCCGCAGGGCGCGGCCGCTGGCCTGCGCCTTCGTCGCCTGGACCCTGGGCTTTCTGCTCCCGCAGGCCCTGGCCCCGAGGCCGCGGTGGCGCCGCTCCCCCCCACCCGGGCCCAGGGTGATCTGCCTGACGCGTCTGAAGGGCATCGGCAACGCCATCGAGATGTATCGGATGGACAACGCCGACGCCTGGCCGAACGATCTCCACGCCCTGGTCGCGGCCGCCCACCTCGACGCTCGAACCCTGGAATGCCCCCGCGACCGCACCCCGGGCGGCCCGGACTACTTCTACACCCCGCCCGCCGGAGCCCCCAACGAGACATCCCCGTCCTTCGAAACAACGATCCTCGCCTGCGACTACCGCAGGAACCATCGCGGCTCGCGCAGCGTCCTGTTCGCCGACAACCACGTCGAACGCGTCGACGAATCCGACTTCCAGTCCCTCCTCGCCCTGCCCGAGAACGCCGACTTCGCCGCAGCCCTGCGGGCCGCCGAGGGGCCGTGAGCGTTGAGCAGCCTGCTCTGAGCTTGCCAGGCGCACTCCCGGTGGGAGTCCTGCCTGGAGTACAGCATCCGCAGGCCCGGTATGAGCTGGCTGTCGGCGGCACCGGGCAGTTCGCGCGGGCACCTGCTGGCCCCGCGCCGGTCGCATGGGACCGCCGGTCATTGCCCGCCGAGGCCCAGAGTCGTACTATGACAGCGGCGTTCCCTGTAATCTGCGACCCAAGGGCGACCCATGAGCGATGCGATAGATCCGCGCGACAGAATGCCGCCCCCGTATCTTGAGAGGAGGCTCGTCCCCGGCCTGGCCCTGGCGGTCCTCGGGGCGACGGCCACAGTCGTGGCGGTGGGCGCGTGTGGCCCGGCGGCTGCGTTGCCGGTCCTCGGCGTCCTGATCCTCGTGGCGACCTTCAACAGGGTGGGGCAGCGTGCCACGGGGTACGTCATCGGCGGTTGGGTGCTGGGTCTGGCCTTGCTGCTCGTCATGGCGCCAGGGAAGTCGGCCGAGGTCACGTTTCGCCGACGGACGCTCTGCATGACCCGCCTGAAGAACATCGGCAACGCCGTCGCCTTCTACCGGATGGACAACGCCGAGGCCTACCCGCCCGACCTTCGCGCCCTGATCGCAACGAACCACCTCCACCCGAGGGAGCTCGAATGCCCCGGGGACACCGGCCTGGGCGGCCTCGACTACTTCTACGTCCACCCCGGCACGCCCCCCCACGCCCCGCCGTCCGACACCGCCATCCTCGCCTGCGACTTCCGCCGCAACCATCGCGGCCGGCGCAACGTCCTCTTCCACGGCTTGCACGTCGAAGGCCTCACGGAACGTAAGTTCCGGGCCCGCCTCGCCCAACCCGAAAACGCCGCCTTCGCCGCGGCCCTCCGGGCCGCCGAGGGGCCGTGAGGGGGGCGCCGTTGTCCGCCGAGGCGCCATGTGCTATCCTGATCGCCGTCGATCTCAGCCACCTGCAACGAAGGGGCCGCCCATGAACGAGCCGGCCGAGCCGCACATCGACGAGCCACAGACGCCGCCCGATGCCAGGGCCGGCCGCCGGCGGAAGGCATGGGTCTTCGCGATGGCGGGGTGCGCCGCGGCGCTGGTCGCGAACTTCGTGGCGCCCCTCTGGTTGAATGCGGCGATCCTCGTCGTTCTCGTCAACGCGGTACTGGTCGTCTGGGCCAGGGGCCACCGCGTACGGCCGCTGGCCGTTGTCGCCTGCCTGTGGGCGGTACCCGTGCTGATCGGACTGGTGACGACGGCAAAGCCGCGCCTGCCCAGGGCGACGCCGCGATCCGTGTTGTGCATGACACGACTGAAGGGCATCGGCAACGGCATCGCGTTGTACGCCATGCAGTACGCCGACGCCTGGCCGCCGGACCTGCACGCCCTGGTCGTGGACAACGTCGTCGAGCTCAGGCAACTGGAATGCCCCGTCGAGGCCACGGCCGGCGGGCTGGACTTCTTCTACACCCCTCCCGCCTGGGCCGGCGATCCGTCGCCCCCGCCGGAGGACACCACGATCATCGCCTGCGACCTTCGGCGGAACCACTCCGACCGCACGCGCAACGTCCTCTTATGCGGCAGCCGCGTCGACCGCCTCGGCGAAGACGACTTCCAGGCCCTGCTCACCCGCCCCGAAAACGCCGCTTTCGCCGCGGCCCTCCGGGCCGCCGAGGGGCCGTGAGCCCTCATCGTGAGTCATCTTCCGGCCGCGTGCCGTCCCCGGCCATTGCGTGACCGGTCGCGAAGTGCTATTCTGACGACATCGATTCCACGCGGCGTGCGACGAAAAGGCAGTCCATGAACGACGCAGCCGGGCACCAGGACGGGGTGCCGAAGGACAACGACGACGGCCAGACGCCTGCGGACGACAAGCCGCTGCTCCTGGCGTACGCCACTCCCATGAGGTTGGTCAGGATACTGCCTCTGGCGCTGGGGGCGCTGTTGTCCGGGTTCCTGCTCCCCACGTGCGCGGTCTTCTTCAGTGTGCTGCTGACCGTCGTGATCGTCACCGTGGCAGTGACCAACTGCCCCGCTGACAAGGGCCGCACGCTGGCGGCCGTCGCAGGCGCGTGGGTGCTGGGGCTGGCCTGCGCCGTGGTCGTGCTTGGGAGTTCGTATCGCCCCAGGCCTCCCCACCGGTGGGAGCGTTGCCTGTATACGAACATGCGTGGGATCTGCTGGGCGATCCGCGCCTACCGCGCGGATCACGGCGGCGCCTTCCCTGCCGACCTCAGCGTCATGGTCACGACCAGACATCTCGCAGCGCGGCACCTGGAATGCCCCGAGGACGCGACGCCGGGGAACGTCGACTACTTCTACATCCCCCCCGCCTGGGCCGCGGACCCGACGCCCCCGCCAACGGCCACGGCGGTGATCGTCTGCGACCTCCGCAAGAACAACCCCGGCTGGCGCAACGTCGCCTTCCTCAACGGGCACGCCGGGCACTTTGCCGAGTCCAGTTTCCAGGCCCTGCTCGCCCGCCCCGAAAACGCCGCCTTCGCCGCGGCCCTGCGGGCCGCCGAGGGGCCATGAGGGGGCTGCCGTGAGGGGGCCGCGCTATTGCCCGCCGAGGCGCAACGTGCTACCTTCGATAGCAGCCGTTCTCTGCCATCTGCGACGAAGGGGCCGCCCATGAACGAATCGGTCGAGCCGCACGACGCCGAGCCGTCGGACAACCAGCCGGAGGTGTTGCCGTATGCCACGACCGCGAACAGCGAGACGTCGGGGGGCTTCGTGCTGGCGGGCATCGCGGGGGCACTGGTCGTGGCCCTCGTGGCGCCTGTCTGGTTGACGGTGGCGGTTCTCATCGTTCTCGTCCTCTCGGTCCCGTTCCGCCGGAAGCCTGGCCGCAGACTCATCCCCCTGGCGTTCATCCTCGGCGTCGGAATGCTGGCCGTGCTGCTGGGGCTGGCGATACAGTCGTCGCCCCGCCGGCGCAGCACCGCCCACAGCCCGGTGCTGTACTGCATGATGCGATTGAGGGGCATCGGCAACGCCATTGCGATATACGGCATGGAGCACGCCGACGCCTGGCCGCCCGACCTGTACGCCCTGGTCCTGGACTATCACGTTGACGAAAGACAACTGGCGTGCCCCGCTGACGCCGTCCGCGGCGGCATCGACTTCTTCTACATCCCTCCCGCCTGGGCCGGCGACCCGTCGCCCCCGCCGGAGGACACCACGATCATCGCCTGCGACTTGAAGAAGAACCACGCCGGCGGAAGCCGCAACGTTCTCTTCCGCAACTGGCAGGTCCGGAACTACGTCCGTGACCCTGACTTCCAGTCCCTCCTCTCCCGGCCTGAGAACGCCGCCTTCGCCGCGGCCCTGCGGGCGGCCGAAGGGCCGTGAGGCGGTTCGGAGGGATCTGCCTGTCCCTTGTCCCTCTACTCCTTCCCGCGCCGTCGCTGGACGCCGGGGCCCGTGCGTTCGAGTGACGGCGCACCATTCGGCCGCCGCGCGCCTACACTTTGAGTGAGGCAACCGCCGTGGCGTGAGCACGGCCGTCCATCTGCGGGAGAGAGCCATGGGCACAGTGGATCAGGTCCGCAAGCTGCTGGGCGACGAGGCCGAAGACCTGCTGACGTACAAGCCGCGGGGGATTCCGAAGAGTTCATTGAACCTCCCCGGGCCTGACTTTGTGTCGCGCGTGCTTGAGGGGACCGACCGGCCGACGCCGGTGCTGCGGAGCCTGCAGGCCCTCTTCGGCCACGGACGGCTCGCCGGGACGGGGTACATGTCCATCCTGCCCGTCGACCAGGGCGTCGAACACTCCGCCGGGGCGAGCTTCGCCAAGAACCCGGCGTTCTTCGATCCCGAAAACATCGTCAAGCTCGCCGTTGAAGGCGGCTGCAACGCGGTGGCGTCGACCGTCGGCGTCCTGGGGGCGATTTCGCGGCGCTACGCGCACCGGATCCCGATGATCTGCAAGCTCAACCACAACGAGCTGCTGACCTACCCCAACCGGTACGGCCAGACGATGTTCGCCGACGTCCACCAGGCCTTCGACCTGGGCGCCGTGGCCGTCGGGGCCACCATCTACTTCGGCCACGACACCGCCCGCGAGGAGATCCAGGAGGTCGGCGAGGCCTTCACGCTCGCCCACGAGCTGGGGCTGGCTTGCATCCTGTGGTGCTACCTGCGGAACAAGGCCTTCCGGACCGACCAGGCCAACTACCAGACCGCCGCCGACCTGACCAGCCAGGCCAACCACCTCGGCGCAACCCTCCAGGCCGACATCGTCAAGCAGAAGGCCCCCGAGTGCAACGGCGGCTACACGGCCCTGGACTTCGGCAAGACCGACAAGCGGGTCTACGAGGAACTGACCCCCGGCGACCACCCCATCGAGATGACCCGCTACCAGGTGGCCGGTGCGTTCATGGGACGGGTGCCGCTCATCAATTCCGGCGGCGCCTCGGGCAAGAACGACTTCGCCGCCGTCGCCCGCACCGCCGTGATCAACAAGCGCGCCGGCGGCAGCGGCCTGATCACCGGCCGCAAGGCGTTCCAGCGGCCCATGGACGAGGGCGTCAAGCTGCTCAACCTCGTGCAGGACATCTATCTCGCCAAGGAGATCGCCGTCGGGTAACGAACGCCAATCGACTGAAAACCCTAGAGTTGGAGCATAGCAATGCCTGCACTGATCCAGGAGGAGATCGCCGGGAAGGTCGTGGAGGTGACGCTGTCGGGCAAGCTGACCCGCGGCGACTACGACCGCTTCGTTCCCCAGATCGAACACCTGCTGGCCGAGCATGACAAGCTCCGCCTGCTGGTGGTCATGACCGACTTTCACGGCTGGACGGCCGGGGGGCTGTGGGACGACATCAAGTTCGACGCCAGGCACTTCCGCGACATCGAACGCCTCGCCTTCGTCGGCGACAAACGCTGGGAGAAGGGCATGGCTACTTTCTGCAAGCCCTTCACAAGAGCCAAGATTCGCTACTTCGACCACGAGAGCGTCGACGAGGCCCGCCGTTGGATCCACGAGCCGTGACCCGGCCGCGAGGAATCCGCAGCCCCTCCCGCCGGATGCGATGGACGGCGGAATAATACAGGAAGACGCGGCCCGCGCCGCCAACGGACCATCCTGCAGACGACGGAGGGAGCACAACCATGCGGATCATGATCAACGGATTCGGGCGCATCGGCCGAGCGGCCTGCAAGATCGCCCTGAAGCAGGGCATCGACGTCGTCCGTATCAACGACCTGGTCGACCCCAGGACGCTGGCCTACCTGCTCAAGTACGACACCGTGTACGGGGTCTACCCCGGGAACGTCGAGGCCGGCGACGGCGAACTGCGGATCGACGGCAAGCGGATTGCCATCAGCAACGCCAAGGACCCCGCCGAGTTGCCGCACAGGAAGGACAAGGTTGACGTCGTCCTCGAAGCCACCGGAAAGTTCCTCAAACGCGAGGACGCCCAGAAACACCTCGACGCCGGCGCGAAGAAGGTCCTCATCACCGCGCCGGCCAAGAGCCCCGTGGACGGCAACTTCATCTTCGGCGTCAACGAGGACCAGTACGACGGCGACAAACACACCGTCGTCACCATCGGCAGTTGCACCACCAACTGCCTGGTGCCCCTGGCCAAGGTCGTGCATGATAAGTTCAGAATCGTCCACGCGCTGATGACGACCGTGCACGCCTACACCTCCACGCAGGCCCTCGTCGACGCCCCGGCCAAGACCCTCGACCGCGGCCGTGCGGCGGCGGAAAACATCGTCCCCACCACCACCGGGGCGGCCAGGATGATCGGCAAGATCATCCCCGAGCTGAACGGCAAGGTGGACGGCATGGCCCTCCGCGTGCCCATCCCCTGCGGGTCGATCACCGACATGACCGCCCAGGTCGCCCAGGACACGTCCATCGAGGAAGTCAACGAAGCCTTCCGCGACTACGCCAACGGGCGGGGCAAGGGCGTGCTGACGATCGCGGCCGACCCCCTCGTCTCGCACGACATCGTCGGCAACCCGTCGAGCTGCATCCTCGCCGCCGAGCACACCAACGTCGTCGACGGCAGACTCGTCAAGGTGCTCGGCTGGTACGACAACGAGTGGGGCTTCTCGACGCGCCTGATCGACATGGCCAGGCGAATGGCCTGAGCGCGGGGACACGAACGGGACGCGCGTCCGCAGAGGCGCGCTCCGGCCTCCGTGGAAGGGCGCCCGAAGGCGCGCCCGCCGCTTACCTCCTACCGGCCCGGCGCCGTCAGCCTCGCCGCCGCGAGGATGTCGAGCACGGCCGGCGCGGCGTCGCGGGCACGGGTGCGGCGGGGGTGCCTGCGGAGACGCCCTCCGTCGGACGTCCCCAGCAGATCGGCGCTCGCGTTCACGGCGCCGGCGCCGAAGTGCTGCTTGAGCAGGACGAAGTCGTCCAGGTCGACGGCGCCGTTGGCGTCGAAGTCGCCCATGGCCCAAGTCGCGCCGGCCGTCGTGCCGAAGCCCTGCTTGAGACTGGCGAAGTCGTCGAGGTCGACGCTGCCGTCGGCGGTGGCATCGCCGCGGGTGACCCGGACGAGGTCGTCGATCAGCGTGTCGAGGTCGGCGTCGCCGATCTGCCCGTCGCCGGTCAGGTCGAACGCCGGGGCGGTCGCGGTGCCGTCGCGGCGGGCCCGTGCGTAGTCGTCGGTGTCCGCGACGGTCAGCGCCCCGTCGCCGTCGAAGTCCCCGCGGAGCACGTGGAACGCCGTCACAGCCGTCCCGCCGGCACGGCCGTCGCCGTTGGCGTCGAGGCGGGGAATCGCGACGCCCAGCAGCGTGGCCTCGTAAGATCCGTCGCCCACCGCCAGCGCCGAAAGGTCCCAGGTGGCAGTCCGCGTGGCCGGGTCGTACGCGAAGCCGACGGCTGCGTCGGTCAGGTCCACGGCGGCGCCGGCGGTCGTGTCGATCAGCATCACGTCGGTCCGGTGGATGCCGCCGGCGACGTCGTCGCTGAAGCGGACGCTCAGGGCGGTCAGGCTCGAGCGATGGGCGTCGCCGCCGTTGAGGGTGATCGACTCGACGCCGATCGGGGTCGGGAAATCCACCGGCGCCGCGCGGTCGAGCACCAGGAGGGCATTCTCCATCGACGAACAGGCAATCACGAAGGTTCCATCCGGCGACACGACGGCCGCCTGCGGCGTGAGGCCCTGGGTCGTGTCCGTGTTCTCGATGGTCCCGATGAGTGTCAGTGCGCCGCACACGGTGTCGACGCGGAAGACCAGCATGCCGCCTGCGCCCGCGCAGGCGTACAGGTGGGCGCCGTCGGGGGCGAAGGCCAGCGACGGCACACTCGAATAGAGGTCCGGATCGCCCGGGGCGGCGTGAATGCGGATCAGCGTGCCGGTCGCGGCGTCCCGCTGGAAGACATAGGCCTTGTCGCCGCTGATCGAGACATACGCGAATCGGCCGTCGGGGCCGACGGCGATGTCGTCGATCCAGCGATGCAGACTGTCGTCGTTCCAGTTCTGGTACAATGTCGTGGCCGTCAGCGCCCCGTCTGACGGATCGCGGTCGAAGACGGCCAGGACGCCGTCGTGCGACGCGGCGTACAGGTGCTCGCCGTCGGGGCTGACGTCGATGGCCGTCACGCGGGTCAGCGGCTCGAGAACACCCTGGCCGTAGAGCATGACGGTGTCGAGGGTCAGTTCGCCGGTGGCCGCGTCGCGGCTGAACACGCCCATCCCGTGCCGATCGTAGCTGTCGACCCAATCGGAGACATAGACATTCCTGCCGTCCGGGCCGAAGACGATCTCCTTCGGCTCGGTCGAGGCCGCGGTGAACCGCTGGACGAAGCTCGGTTGCCCGGTCGCCAGGTCGCGGCTCATCACGACGAGGTTCCCATCGCCCTCGATCAGGCAGAGGTTCCGGCCGTCGGGGCTCATGGAGACCCGGGCGCCCTCTTCGAGGTCGGTGGTCAGCGCCTGCCTGACCAGGCGCCGCTCCCCGCCGGCGGTCTCGACGCGGAACCAGTTCAGGGGGCTGGTCGGATCGAAGCCGGCGACGTAGACGTCGCGGCCGTCGGGGCTGATGACGACGTTGCGCGGGCTGTCCATTCCCGTCACGCCGTCCACGCCGTTGAGGATCACCTGGTCGAGGGTCAATGCCCCGTCGTCGGCCCCCTGGTGGGCCGAGGTGAGCGGAATCACGTACGGCCCGACCCCGGGCGTGTCGGTTTCGATGACCAGCGTACCGTCCTGCCGCCCTACCTCGGTGGCGAAGGCGTAGATGGAAAGGTTCATCCCCTGGCCGGGTTCGAGCGTGCGGGGTAACAACCGCGGGGGGAAGCCGCCGCCGAACTGGCCGGTTGCGTAGGCGGCCGTGATGTCGATGGAGTAGGCAGTGGTGTTCTCCACCCTGACCGTCTCGGGCTCGAACGCCTCGTCCAGCGGCAGGATGCCGAAGTCGATCGGCTCAGCCTGCTCGCCGGTCAGCGGAACGCCGTCCCAGCTCAGCGCCAGGTCTATCATCTCGGCCCGGGCCGAGAGGCGGAAGATGCGTTCGCTGAACACCCAGTCGCTGCTGAAGAGGGACATCTTGCCCGTGTATTCGCCCAGAACATCCGTCGAGAACGTCACGGCCAGCGTGGCGGTTTCCATCGGGGCCAGCATGAAGATCCGCCCGGCGCCCGCCGGGTCGACGATCTCGGCCGTGAAGGCCGCGTTGTCGAACCGCCAGCCGCGGAACTGAAGATCCTCCGTTCCGTCGTTGCGAAGCGTCAGCAGCGCGGTGGAGGCGCCGCCGACGTTCATGTGCCCCATGTCGAACTGGTAGGGCAGACGTTCACCGTCGAGGCCGACCCACAGCGTCGGCGGGATGGAGTCAGCCTGATCGGCCAGCGGGAGGACGCAGGCGCTCTCGCCTGGGTCGTCGAACTCCGGGGCGCCGGCCCCGCAGGCGCCCCCCGACAACAGCAGGCGATCCTCAAGCCCTTCCATCTGCGGGCAGCCGTCGCCGGTGGTGTCGGACAACATGCCGTGATCGTGCGAAAGGAGTCCCATGGCGTACCTCTCCTCCAGGCCAGTCCGGGCGCCCGTCCGATGTTCGACGCGGACACCGGTCGCAACTGCGACGGCCGCACCCCTGCCTACCCAAGAAAGACGCGTGTTTCCATAATATAACAGCGTCTCCTCAGTCTGTCGAGAGGGAAGACTCACTTCGGAAGACTTTGCAGGGCTCAGAGTTAGTCCTGCCGGGTCCGTCGGCCGGCCTACTCGCCCAGGAGAACGATGGCCACGGCCAGGACGACCCCGGCCAGGAAGAACAGCATGCTGATCGAACGGTTCTCCTGCTCCACCTGCGGCAGCAGATGCGCCGCGGCAACGTAGAGCAGGACGCCGGCGGCCAAGGCGAGCAGAAGGGACAGCGAGGCGTCGCTGACCCGCCCGGCCAGGGGGTAGCTCACCAGGGCGCCCAGCGGCGTGCTCACGGCGGCGGCAAGAAAGGCGTACCACCACGCCCGGCGGCCCTGGTAGCAGCCGCGCTGCAGGGCGACGTAGACGATGATCCCCTCGGGCAGCTCGTGGAGGATCATCCCGATCGCCGCCAGGAGGCCCGTAAAAAGGTGGACCGAGAA
>JAAYZK010000231.1 GCA_012514895.1 Planctomycetota bacterium
CAGGAAGATCGTGCCGCCGTCGGCCAGTTGGAACCGTCCGGGCTTGTCGCGCCTGGCGTCGGTGAACGCGCCGGCGGTGTGCCCGAACAGTTCGCTCTCCAGCAGCGCGTCCGGCAGGGCAGCACAGTTGACGGCCACAAAGGGTCTGTCCTTGCGGGGCGACAGGGTGTGGATCGCGCGGGCGACCAGTTCCTTGCCCGTCCCGCTGGCCCCTTCGATGAGCACCGTGCTGCTGCTGGCGGCGATCTGCGGGAGGATCTCGAACAGGCGGATCATGGCCGGGCTTCGGCCGACGATGTCCTCGAAGCTGTAGCGGGCGTGCAGTTCCTTCTGAAGCTGTTCGACCTGCGTGAGGTCCTGAAAGGTCTCCACGCCGCCGACGATCTGCCCGTTGCGGCCCTTCAGCAGGGCCGTGGCCAGGCGGATGGGCACGCGGCGGCCGTGCTCGTCGACGATGTGGGCGGTCGCGTTGACGATGGGCGTGCCGGTTTCCATCGTCCGGCGCAGGGCACAGTCCTTCTCGCAGATGTTGGCCCGGAACACATCGCAGCACGGGCTGCCGATCGCCTGCTCCCGGGACACCCCGGTGATCCGCTCGGCCGCCTGGTTGAACGTGGTGATCCGCCAGCCGCGGTCCACGGTGAACACGCCCTCGTTGATGGAATCGAGGATCGTGGCCTCTCTTTCAAGCACATCGCTCCTCTGTGGCGCCATGGCGTTGCCTTTCCTGGAATGGCTGCGCGGTTCTATTCAAGCATTATGGCACGTCGTGGATCCCATAGTCTATCATAATGACCGATTCTGGTCCATGGCGAATGGCTCCTTCCTCCATAACCTCCATATACCACTGACGATGCGACGGACGATGCGTTCTGGCACGGAACTTGAAGGGGTCCTGATGAGATGAAGGTCGCGATACCCCATTGGCGAGGCAGGATCAGCCCCGTCTTCGACGTTGCCGGCAGCGTGCTGGTCGTCGAGATCCGTGACGGGGCTGAACAGGCGCACCGGGATGTCGTCCTGGATTGCGAGGATCCGCAGGTCCGGGCGGCCCGCCTGGCGCAGATCGGCGCCGACATCCTGATCTGCGGCGCGGTCTCCTGGCCGCTGGAGATGGCCCTGTCGTCCGCGGGAATCGACGTGATCGCCCAGACGTGCGGTGACGTGGACCAGGTGCTCGCGGCCTTCGTCAAGGGCCAATTGCAGCAGGACGCGTTCCTCATGCCGGGCTGCTGCAGGCGGCGTCGACAGTTCCACGCCAGACGTCGGCGCGGGAGGCGTTGACTCCCAACAGTGATGAGAAAGGACGGTGATGTATGCCCAGAGGCAATGGAACAGGCCCGCCCAGCGGCGGCGGGCGCGGACGAGGCAGGATGGGCGGCCCCTTGGCGGCCGGCCCGGGCGGTCAGTGCGTCTGCCCCAGGTGCGGGCACACGCTGCCCCACGTGCCCGGCCAGCCTTGCAACCAGAGAGCCTGCCCGAAGTGCGGAACGAGAATGACCAGGGGTTGACCTCAGCCCCGCAAGCACAGGAAGGAGTTCAGCCATGCCAGGTGGTGACGGAACAGGCCCGGCGGGATTGGGCCCTATGACAGGACGTGCGGCCGGGTATTGTGCCGGCTACCCGACGCCGGGATATGCGAGCTTCGGCGGCGGTCCAGGATTCTGGGGAGGGCGGGGTTGGGGCCGCGGCTGGGGCCGGCGCAACCAGTTCTACGCGACCGGCCTGACGGGCTGGCAGCGGGCCGCGATGGGCAGGCCGGCGTTCGGCGGCATGGCCCCGGCCGCCCCGTACGGGGTACCGGCGGCGACGGTCCCGGGTGTCGAGCAGCAACTCGAGGTGCTTAAAGGGCAGGCCGAGTACGTCGAGGGCGCCCTGGACAGTATCCGAAAGCGGATCGAGGAACTCGAATCCAGGAACCCAAAGGACTGACGGCCCGCCTGCCGCCAACGCGGGACACGGCCGCCCTTGCGTCAGGAGCGACGCCGCCGTCGCGGGCGATCTCTGCCCGGACGGCGGCGACGTTCCGCAGAGCAAAGGAAGGTATCTGCATGAAGATCGCTGTCTGCAGCGGGAAGGGCGGCACCGGCAAGACCACCGTGGCCACCAACCTGGCCGTCATGGCGGCCAGGACCGGACGGAGTGTCGGCTACCTCGACTGCGACGTCGAGGAACCGAATGGCTTCCTGTTCCTCAAACCGACGATTCACGAAACGCGACCCGTGAACGTGAGCGTTCCCGCCGTGGACCTCAACGCGTGCAACGGGTGCGGTCAGTGCGGCCGGATCTGCCAGTACAGCGCTATCGTGGCCATGAATCGACAGGTGCTTGTGTTCGCCGAACTGTGCCATGGCTGCAGTGGATGCTGGCTGGCCTGCCCGACCGGCGCGATCACCGAATCCCGTCGGCAGACGGGACAGCTCGAGATCGGCACTGCCGGCGCTGTGCATTGCATCAGCGGGGTGCTTGCTGTCGGCGAGGCGATGAGCCCCCCGGTCATCGCCGCGGTCAAGGGGGCCGCTCCGGATGCGGATGTTCTGATCGTCGATTCGCCCCCGGGCACCTCCTGCCCCGTGATCGAAAGCGTCCGCGGCAGCGACCTCGTGCTGCTGGTGACCGAGCCGACGCCTTTTGGGCTGCACGACCTCAAGCTGGCCGTGGAGATGGTGCGCGCCCTGGACCTCCCCTTGGCCGTGGTCATCAATCGCTCGGATGGCGGCAGCGACGATACCAGAACGTACTGCGCCGACGAGCGGATCGACGTGCTGGCCGAGATTCCCGACGACCGCCGCGTCGCGGAGGCCTACTCCCGCGGCGAAATGGCCTGCGACGCCGTCGGGGCCCATCAGCAACTCTACAGCGATCTGCTCGGCCGGGTCCTGGACAGGAGATCCGATCATGTTCGATAAAGACTGGCAGGCCGAAACCGCGCGACGGCAGGCGCGGGAGCAGAAAGCCCGGGCGATCCTCAGCGCCTCGCAGAACCCTTGGGGCTGGGAGGGGAGTCATCTTCAAGGGCTCCGGATTCCACGCAGCGGATTACCGGAACCATCGTACAGGCTGTGAGTGCGACAGGCCCTGCTGCGGCAGGGACACGCCGTGCGAAAGCAAGCCGTGCGATGAATGAGGTGATGCCATGAGCCACATCTTCGGCCCCGTCCCGTCGCGGCGACTGGGACGCTCGCTGGGCGTGGACCTGGTCCCGTTCAAGACCTGCAGCTACGACTGCATCTACTGCCAACTCGGCCCGACGACCTGCAAGACCGTCGAGCGGCGCGAATGGGTGCCGCTGGATGCCGTGCTGGCCGAACTGGCCGACAAGCTGGCGACGCGGCCGGACTACATCACGCTGAGCGGCTCGGGCGAACCGACGCTGTTCTCCCGACTGGGGGAGCTGATCGGCTCCATCCGCGCCATGACCGACGTGCCCGTCGCGGTCCTCACCAACGGATCGCTGCTGTGGCAGCCGGAGGTCCGCCGGCAGTTGGCCGAGGCGCATCTGGTCATCCCGTCTCTGGACGCCGGCAGCGCCGGCATGTTCAAGGCCGTCAACCGGCCACACGAGAGCATCGTGTTCGACCGCATGCTGGAAGGCCTCATCGATTTGCGAAGGGAATACCACGGAGCCTGTTGGCTGGAGGTCTTCCTGCTGGCCGGCCACACCGCGGTCGACAGCGAGGTCGATCGCATCGTCGAGTGCGTCCGCCGGATCCGGCCCGATCGGGTGCAGCTCAACACCGCGACGCGTCCGACGGCCGAGGACTGCGCCGCGAGGGTGGACCGCGAGCGCATGGCCGAGCTGGCCGGCCGCTTCGACCCGCCTGCCGAGGTGATCGCCGACTACCGCGGCGTCCATGCCCGCAGCGACTTCCAGGCGGGGCGCCAGAGCGTCCTGGAGATGATCCGCCGGCGGCCCTGCTCCCTCGACGACATCGCCGCCGGGCTGAACATGCACCGCAACGAGGCGGTCATCCGGTCGATCGTCTCGGCGTTGGCGTCCGGCGGAAGATCCGCGGCCGTCCACACCCGCGGCCAGACGACCTCCAGTTCGCCCGGCCGCCCGGCCGCCAGGCCGTCGATCCGCACGCAGAAGTGGAACGTCTGCGACCCCGACCGCTCGCTGATCAGACGGCACCGCACACGGTCGCCGCCGGGCCGCTCGATCCCGCAACTGGACGCTTCGAAGAAATCGGCACGTGCTTCCATTCCACGGTGTCCATGATGTGTGGTCGGCCGCGTCGGGATGTCAGGCGGCTGCGCACGGGCGTGCGCGGCGGCTCGGCTCACCCGGCGGTCGCCCCGAAGTTGTTCTTGAGGATCGCGAAGTCGTCCAGATCCACGTCCCCGTCGCCGTCGAAATCGCCCTGGGCCGTCGTGGCCCCGGCGGCGGTGCCGAAGTGGTTCTTCAGTGCGGCGAAGTCGTCGAGGTCGACGTCCCCGTCGCCGTCGGCGTCGCCGGGCTGGGACGCCGGGGCGAGGATGGTGGTGTCGGCGTAAGCGGTCCAGAGGGCCTTGGCGAAGTTCGACGGGGCATTGGTGCCGGTGCCGCCGCCGCTGGTGACGGTCATGTATCGGATGGCGTAGTCGAAGTAGGCTTCGTGGTTCCAGTCATCCCGCAGGTTCATGATCGCCGCGGCCAGGGCGGTCGAGGGGATGACGGCGCCGTTGACCGCGCGGTAGGTCGCGCCCCAGGCGCGGTTGTCGGCGGAGGGCCGGGTGGCGTGGCGGATGCCCCACTCGGGCATGCCGATGTCGGTGACCTCGTAGGGCTCCAGGTCGGCACGGTCGTCGGGATCCCAGGCGGGGGAGTGGGTCATGTCGACCTCGGCCTGCGAGACGTAGAACGTCTGCATGTCGTCCTGGAAATCGGTGGTCCACTGGCCGGCGCCGAGCATGTGGGGATCGTTGAGGGCCAGGCCCGCAACGAGGATGGGCAGCTTGCGCCCGCACTGGTGCCCGCCGTTCGGCGGCCAGCCGCCGCCGATGTCGGCGATGCCGGCCAGGTCGATGCCGAGCTGGACGAAGGGGATCAGCAGGTCGCGTTTGTCAGGGCTGCCGGGCAGTTGGGCGAAGTCGATGTTCAGCAGCAGGGCCACGTCGGCGGCGACCTTGGCCATGTCGCGCCCGTACTGGGGCATGTTGGCGGAGGGGTGGACCATGGCGCCGAGATACTCGTGGACGTGATCGACCCAGGGTCGGCGGACCTTGGCCGCCTGGGCCGCCGGGTCGGGCGTGCCGGTGACGGGGGCGAGGTTCTTCAGGGCGCCGAGGTCGAGGTCGTTGACGTTGAACTTGACGGTCTTGTCGCTGCCGCAATAGGGCGGGCGGAAGCTGCCCTCGGGGGCGGGGGCCGCCAGGACCGTCAGGACGGCTCCGCTGCGGGTGACCGGCCGCGGGGCGCCGGTGCCGGCGTTGAAGCTCGGGCAGCCCGGTTCCTTGTTGGTGGAGGAGGTGTACAGCCAGCTCACCATCGACACCAGCGACGAGCCGGCCGGCAGCACCAGCGGATTGGCCGGCGAAACGCGCTGCCCGTTCGGCAGGGCGGCGTTGAGGTTCGAGCGGTACGACGTCAGGCTGCCGTCGTAGCCCTGCTGGCCGGTCCCGCCGGGGTTGACCATCGACCCGTCGTCGTGCAGCCCCGGCGCGAACGCCGGATCGTGCAGGTCCGTCGAGATGCCGATGATCGTCACCGGCCCGACGACCCACCAGTCGCCCGTGACGAACTGACCCACGACGCAGTCGCGGTCAAAGGTCCAGGTGATCCCGTACTGCGTGACGCTCGTGGCGGCGTCGGCGACGACGGGGGAGAAGGCGAGCACCAGCGCGGCAGCGGCCAGGCAGACGACCGATCGCATGACAATCCTCCCGGGGGCGGTAAACACGTCGCGGCCCGCAACGGCTGCGGGTTACACCGAGAGTCTATCACGAACCCGGCCGGATGCCAAGGGTTAAACGATGTATGCCGCGATCAGCACGGGATCTCCTCGCTGTCGTTCACGCTGTACCCCCATCGCTGCCGCAGCGCCTCGGGCGCCTCGAACCGGCCAGCGCGTCCAGGTGGGGGGTCCGGACGTTGGGGTCTCCGGCGAACCCGGTCGCCTGGGCGCGCATCTGGTCGGCGAACACGAAAACGATGTTGGGTCTGGTCATGGCGGGGAGTGCCTTCAATCGGCCTGTCGATCGGCCGGGACGTACGGAATGAGGCCCTGTTCACGGGCGGTCACCTGGGCCGCACGCGAGGCCGCGCGGATATCGACGAGACGGCCGTTCACTTCGATCATCCAGATCTACGGGTTCTGGTCCACCAGGCCCGGCACCGTCCATTTGGGGTCGAACGCGCGGAGGTTGAGCATCTCTCGGATGATCTTCGCCTTGCCCTGCATGGTGGACACGGCGACGCCGAACCCTTTGGCGATGTCCGGCGTCTTCATGTGGGGGGCCCGGGCGGGATCGGTCAGGGAGTTGACCTGGCCGAGGGCATAGACGATCCCGGCGGCCCAGCTCTCCGCCTTGCCGGTCATGGCCGCCGAGTCTTCGCAGCAGATCTCGACGGCCATCTCGCGGCAGAACTGCCTGTATTCGTCGTTGAGATGCGCATCGCAGAACGGGTCGAGCAGCGCGACCAGTTCGGCGTACCGGTTGGGTTCGAACTGCGGATCCACCGCCCCGAGTTCCTCGGCCTCCCCGGTGATCCGGCCCGGTGAGAAACCGTCTCCATGGACTGCGAAAAGGTCATCGCTGCACTGCGGGCACAAGTAGTCGTCCCCCTTGACCGAATAACCGCCTTCGCTGAGGATGATGATCCGCCCGCAATGGCGGCACGCGGTCGGTTCATACGCCGGCGGGTTCGGGAGCTTCTCGAAGTTGTACTCGTTCGTGCCGTACCAGACGTACATCTCCGTCTCAAAGGCGTCGCGGCACCTGGGGCAGTCCTGCCATCGCCCCTCGTGTCCTTCGGCGTAATGGAACGCGCAGAGCGTCTGCCGGCGGTGGTTCCTGTGGCAACTGTTCGGCTCGTACGAGAACAGAACGTATTTGTGCTCGTCGTTGCAGATCCAGTTGCCGCAGCAGTCGGTGCGCATCAGGTTCTCCGTGTTGCCGCACAGCCCGCAGGCGGGCCTGAGATGCTTCGCGCGTTGCCTGGCCCGAAGAGCTTTCCTGTCCTTCTTCCTCTTGGTCATGGTGCCTGCTCTCCATCCCGGGGGGCGACCCCGCCTTGCTCGTCCACCTCCGAACCGGCGGGATTATAGCATTCTTACAGGCAACGCAACCACCGCACGTTCCGGGCGGCTCGCCTCCGCCGGTGAGGGCAGAATACCCCCGGCGGGAAGCCGGGCGCGCTGCGGTCAGTGCCCGGGAGGGCAGATCGCGTCGATCCGCCTCAGCACGGCCCGATCCAGCTCGCCGTCGCCGGCGGCGGCGTTCTGGCGGGCCTGTTCGGGGCTCTTCATGCCGGGGATGGGGCAGGTGACGGCCGGGTGGGCCAGCGTGAACTTCAGGGCCAGGTCCACCATGGTCGAGCCGGCCGGCACGAGGTCGCGCAGCTTCGCGACGGTGTCCAGTCTGGCCAGGAAGTCCGCCCGCCCGCTGCCGTCGGGGTTCCACGACTGGCGGACGATGTCGTCGAAGCGGGTGGCTTCGGTGAACTTATCGGCCAGGATTCCCTGGGCGATGGGGCCGCGGAGCAGGACGCCGATGGCGTTGTCGAGACAGTAGGGCAGAATGTCATTCTCGGGGCGGCGATTGAGCAGGGAGTAGTGGATCTGGCAGGAGGCGCACTGGCCGTTGACATTGATCGCCTTGAGGGCGTCCACGCTGTTGGTGGAGATCGCGTAGTGGCGGATCTTGCCCTGCTGCTTGAGCAGTTCGAACGCCTCGACGAAGAGCTCGGGGTGTTCCGGCGAGGGCACGTGGCACTGGTACAGGTCGATGTAGTCGGTTCCGAGCCGGTGCAGGCTCGCGTGGCAGCAGTTGACGATGCTCCAGATCGTCTTGAACTGCGGCGGATCGCCGAACCGCCGGCCCCAGTTGCCCACCTTGGTGGCGATGTACACATCGCCCCGCCGGCCGTGGAGGGCGCGGCCGGTGTAGATCTCGCTCTGGCCCATGCCGTACGCATCGGCGGTGTCGAACAGGTTCACGCCCGCGTCGCAGGCGGCCTCGATCGTGTCGGTCGCCTGCTTCTCGCTCACCTCGCCCCACTGGCCGCCGATCCCCCAGCAGCCCATCGACACGGCACTGACCTTCCAGCCCGTCTTGCCCAGCGTCCTATACCGCATCCTCGTGTCTCCTGATGATCCTGCGCGTCCTCCCCAGGGTATGCCGCCAGCCCGGCCGGTGCACAGGAATTCTCCAGACGGCGCAGGCCGCGCCTGG
>JAAYZK010000001.1 GCA_012514895.1 Planctomycetota bacterium
CGGCCGTTGGATCTTTCTGCCGGCCAGCCGTCGAACGTGAAACTTCGACAGCCGCCGGACGCATCCTCGTGATGGCACCTCTATTCACTTGTCAAACCTGACTTGCCGGAGCCGAAGCACCCCGGCGGCCTCGCCACCTTCAATAGTGCCGAGACCCTTCACTATAGCGTCCGTACAGCCCGGGTCAAGCGTGCGAAAAAGCTTTCTTCACTTTTTCTCGGCCCGGCCATCTATCATGATAGCGCCGGCCGGGAGGCGGGGCAAGGTCCATTCCACGGTTTTTCCGCCGGAAAGATCCTCCTCAACTCCTTATACAACAAGGGCTTGAAAGGAGTCAATCCGCGGCGGTCAGCGGATCGCCGGCCAACTGATGCAGGGCGTCGAGCTTCGAGTTGACCTCCTCGGCCATCCGGGAGTTGGGAAACTCCGCGATGATCTGCTGGCCCGTGCGGACGGCGTGGCCCCAGCGCTGCTCGGTGACGGCGATGGCGAACTGGACGCCGAGATTGTGCAGCTTGGCGCGGAAGACCCCGCGGGCGCTCTCCTTGAGGGCCGCGGCCTCCGTGGGGGTGAGGTAGCGGTCGAGCTCCCGCAGCAGCTCGATCGACCGGTCGACATCGTTGCGCCGGACGGCTTCGTCGTACTGCTGGATCAGCTCCCGCTTGCGGGCGTTCATCTTCACGGTCAGGCGCTTGGGCAGCTCGGCCACGAGGGAACTGTCGGGGAAGGCGGCGGCCAGACGGGCGGCTTCGCGCTGGGCGCGGGCCCAGTTGCGCTGGTCGAGGATCGCATCGACGCGTTGGACGGCGGCGCGGACCATCTCGTCGCGGGTCGCGCTGCGGCTGGAGGCAATCAGTTCCCGCAGCCGCCGGGCTTCTTCGCCGTAGCCCATCTGGTTCTCCATGCGGGCGATCACGGCCTCGGCGTGGTCGTAGTCCTGCCGCGCCAGGCACGCGTTGACGACTTCCTGGACCGCCTCGATCTCGCGGTCGTGGTAGACCATCGCCTTGGCCTGGTCGCTGAGGGTGCCCAGGTCCGCGAGGCGCTCGAGGTGCTCCCGCGACGCCTCCAGGACCGACTCGGATCGGCGGACGCGGCCGTTGAGGGCCATGACGGCGGCGTAGGTGGTCACCCACAGGCGCACCATGGCGAACGCGACGATGATGCCCGGCGCCGCCGCCAGTTCCACCAGGGCCGCCAGCATGAACAGCCAGGGCACGGCGCCGGCGGACCGGTAGAGGAAGATGCCCCAACCCACGGTCAGCACGAAACCTGCCGCCAAGGCCACCAGCGAGGCGACCGTGGCGACGCGGGCGAGGTGGATAAGCCAGGTGAAGCGACCGTACTGGTTGGCCATGGGTCTTCTCCTTTTTCGCCGGATCCGAGCGGGAACCGGTTCTCTAACGGCATGTCTGAATTAAGCTTAGCGGTGACACCCCGGCGAGTCAAGGTTGGGGGACGCAAAGGGGTGTGGGGGATTGTCTGAAGGGGCGCTCCGCGGCGGCCGATTCCGTGTATAATGCACAATCTGCGCCGCCGTCTGAGGGTCGGCGGCCTTGGGATGAGCGATCATGCCGTTTGAGCAGATGGACATGCAGCAGGTGGCCAGCTACCTGCACCTCGACGCGCGCGAGGTGGAGAAGCTCGCGTCGCGCGGTCGGATGCCCTGCCAGAAGCGCAAGGACGGCTTCGTCTTCCGGAAGATCGACATCGACCACTGGGTCGAGAGGCAACTGCACGAACTGCCCAGCGAGCGTCTGGCCCAGATCGAGAACGGCGTCCGCCGCCATCACGGGATGGGGGAGGAGGACCTGGTGGTGCACCGGATGATTCCCCCCGGCGGCATCGCCGTGCCCCTGCACAGCCGCACCCGCGACAGCGCCCTGCGGGACCTGGTGGCGATCGCCGACGCGTGCGGCATGGTGTACGCCCCGGATGAACTGCACAGGGCGATCCTGGATCGCGAGCAGGTGTGCTCCACCGCCCTGACGCGGGACGTGGCCTTGCCCCACCCGCGCGAGCACACGCCCTATGACATCGCCGAGTCGTTCATCGTCGCCGGCCGCAGCCCGTGCGGCCTGCCGTTCGGGGCGCCGGACGGCTCGCTGACGCGCCTGTTCTTCCTGATCTGCTGCAAGGACGACCGCACCCACCTGCACGTCCTGGCCCGCATCAGCCGCATGCTCCGCCAGAGAGACACCATCGCGGCCCTGCTGGACGCCGCCGACGAGCAGGAGTTCCGCGACGAGCTCAAGGCCGCCGAGTGGCTGGCGTTGTCGGGGCCGATCGCGTAGAATCGCCCCGGTTCTTCTATGGGGCAACACCATGGCGATTGAGAGAGAGTCGTCCGACGATCTGGTCGAAGTCGGCCGGGTCTATTCCGTGATTGAGGCCGACGTTGTCCGCGCCTCGCTCGAGGCGGCGGGCATCCGCGCTCACGTGCCAGGGGTCCTGGCGGCCAACACGCTCTCTCACATGGCCGGCGGACTGAATCCCAACGGCATGAAGATCCTTGTCCCCGCATCCGCGGCCGACGAGGCGCGCGAGCTGATCGCGGCGTGGAACGAATCGAAGGGCAGGGGCCGCGAAGACGAGGAGTCCGACATGCCGGACCAGACGCCCGCGGACATCTGGGCGCGCTCCGCCTGGCGGGCGGCGATTCTGACGCTGGCCTCCACGATGCTCTTTCTTCCGCTGGCGATCTATTGCCTGCGCCGAGCCCGGCGAGAGGCCCGTGCCGTCCAACCCGCCGATCAACCCCATTTCGATCGGCATCTGGCCCGGGCTCGCCGGACCCTATGGATTGCAGCCACCGTCTACGGGGCCATCCTCATCATGATCCTCACTGCACACTGGTAATCCGACCCGGCGGGCGGCCCGACCCAGAGGGTCTTCATCGACCTGTAACGGCTGCGCCCCGGGACGCATCTGACGGCGTTGCGGGCGAACCTCGCACGCTCACAGGAGGTTTGCATCCACGAACACCCCCTC
>JAAYZK010000232.1 GCA_012514895.1 Planctomycetota bacterium
CCCAGGGCGCGTCGGACCAGCAGGTATGGGACACGATCGTAGCTATCCTGTGCGACCAGATCGGCGCGAAGCGAACGGATATCAGACGCGAGCTGAGTTTCTTGAGGGACATCCCGGGGGACCTCTAGACCGCTTTCCTATTGCCTGTGCGGCCTGGCCGATGGCTCCGGACGGTGCGGCCGGCCGCACGCCGGCGGCGGTCGTACATGGGGACAACACGCGGCGTAGCGACCCGTCCGGGGTGTGCGAAAGCAGTGACCGTCCGACGTACCGGACTTACCTGGGGGCAACAGGCGCGGAGGCAGCGACTGTCCGGACTTGCCCTGTTCGAGAGTTACCTGATCACTCGCCTCCAGAGATCAAGTACGGGCCGTCGTGGACGAACTCGAAACGGGTCTCAAGGTGCTCGGCGCTGCTGGGGCCGACCATCACCTCAAAGGCCCCCGGTTCGGTCACGCGGCGGTGGTGTTCATCCGTGAAGGACAGATCCTCGGGGCGGAGTTCGAAGGAAACGCGCCGCGATTCACCCGGGGCCAGCGTGATCCGGGCAAATCCCTTGAGCTCCATGACGGGTCGGGTGAGCGAGGCCTCGACGTCTTTCACGTACAGTTGCACCACCTCGTCGCCGGCGCGCGGACCGGTATTGGTGACCTGCACGGACGCCGTCACCGTTGCCCCGGCACGCAGCGTCGCCGCCGACAGGGAGAGGTCGGCATAGTCGAACGTGGTATAGCTCAACCCGTAACCGAAAGGGAACAGCGGCGTGGTGTCGAGGAACAGGTAGTTCTTGGCCGCCCCCGCGGCTTTCTGGCTGTAGTAGACCGGCAGTTGCCCGACGGTCCGTGGGAACGTGATGGGGAGCCGTCCGGCGGGGTTGACATCGCCGAAGAGCACATCGGCCAGGGCGTGCCCCGTCTCCTGGCCCAGGTACCAGGCCTCGATGATCGCCGCGGCGCTCCCGGCGATGGCGTTGATGGTCAGCGGGCGGCCGTTGATCAGGATCACCACGACGGGTTTGCCGGTTTCCAGCAGCCGACGAACCAGTTCATCCTGCATCCCCAGCAGGTTCAGATCCGTGCGGTCGCCTCGGCAGTCATGCAGCAGCGCCGCTTCCCGACAGGTGAACTCGTTGCCTCCGACGCAGGCGATGATGGCATCGGCCTGTTCGGCGATCCGCTGCGCTTCGGCGATCTTCTCGCGGTTCAGGTCATCATCGATCAGGGATGCGTTGTCCGTGCCCCGTATGTCCAGTTCCGTCTCGACGCTCGTGGTGGTGCGGTCGCGAGTGGTGATCGTGCATCCTTCGGCGTAGAGCACGTCGATCTGGCGGCCCACCTTCCGACCGGTGCCGCCCATGAGCCTCATCACCGTCGCGGACGGCACGCCGGTGGGGATGTCGATGAACGGGCTGCTGCCCCCCGACGACACCTGGCGGGGCTGCCCGCTGCAGTGGCCGATGATCGCCGCCGCCGACCTCCGCACGGGATGGAACGCATCAGTTCGGAGGTACCATCTTCCGGGCTGTCGCCTTCGTGCACCAGAGGCGGCAGGAGGGGCCGCGCCTTCTCGTCCATTTCGGTCTCCATGCCTTCGAGGCGCATGCAGAGTCTGCCGAGCAGGACGCCGCAGATGGCGTGCCGTTTCCTGCCACCGCCGCGGCGCCGTCGTGTCGCGGCCGAAGGTCAGCGTGAAGAACGCCGGCCTGTCGGCCCGCGTCCCTGGCAGCCCCTGTCCGACCAGCACCGCGCCGCCGGCGGTGCGGCCGTCCGGGTCAACGGCCCGACGCCGCCAGCCTTCTGCCTTCATCGCTGGATTTTCCCCTTGACAACAAGGGCTTCCGAGTGTCTAAAAATGGTGGCGCGGGACGTTGTCGGTCTGATTGACATGGGACGCTTTGCCGGGCGTTGAGTCTTCGCCGGTCCGCATCTGGAACATGCGTACTCATTTGGGCCATCGCCAGGGCGTTTCCGGACTCGAACACGGGCGTTGGTCCGTCGGGAAACGTCGCACTTCAGTCCGCATCGGTCAGTAGGATTCTGTGGTCGCCGTCGACCTCGCCTGGGAGGCGTGGTCCGTGCCACGCCGGACCAGGCCTGCGTCGGGGCGCGATGCATCACTTCGTTCGCGTCGATCAAACCGAAACCACTTGCCGGCAGCGAGAGGGAGAAGCCAACAGGGGCAGCGACCGTCGTCGTGGTCGATCCGACCCGGTCCGGCCGTCCGGCGGGCCCGGGGAAGGCCGTTCCGGGGTGGGGCTCTGCCGTCTCGGCAGTGCAGGTCCATTTCCCACCACTTCACCACTTGTCGGCAGCGAGAGAGGAGAAGCCAACAGGGGCAGCGACCGTCGTCGTGGTCGATCCGACCCGATCCGGCCGTCCGGCGGGCTCGGGAAGGGCTGTTCCGGGGCGGGGGTCTGCCGTCTCGGCAGTGCGGGTCCATTTCACACCACTTGTCGGCAGCAGAGAGGAGAAGCCAGCAGGGGCAGCGACCGTCGTCGTGGTCGATCCGACCCGGTCCGGCCGTCCGGCTGGCCCGGGAAGGGCTGTTCCGGGGCGGGGGTGTATCGTCTCGGCTGTGCACGTTCATTCTAAACCACTCATACTGACCGATGCAGGAAGAACCGCAAGTCTGCTCGGCGGAATAGCGTCTGGGCTCGGGCCAGGATGCCCCTCAGGGTGGCCTGTCCCAACTCGCCCGGTCCAGACCCTGACCGGCGAAGACTTCACGTTCTTCATGCAACCCTCAATAAGAAAGGGATCGTCATGGGTCACAGACACTGTCTGACATCTTGCTCATCGGGCCGCCTGGCGGCATTGCTGGTCGCGGCTGTCGTCGCGGCCACGGGAACCGTCGCCACGGGCGACTACGACGTTATCATCAACGACGCCCAGACGCTGGGTGAAGTGACCATCTCCGGAGCCAGCGATGAATGGCTGGTTACCTCCACCGGCGTGGTGACGCAGACGGGGAACCTCAACATCGGCAGCCAGTACACCACTCCCAAGGACGGCTTGCTGGTCATCGAGGGTACGTGGAGCAGTCCGTGGTCAAGCATCGGCCGCGGCATTGGCGTCAACGGAACTGTCACCGTTCAGGGCAACGGTACGTTGAACCTGACCGGCAGTTCGTTCATCGGGCGCACCGGCGGCGCGGGCATTCTGAACATCGACGGTGGGCAAGTGAACGTGGCCGCCTCGAAAGATATGTACGTCGGCTACGACGTCTACGGCGGAAACTACAGTTCCGGCATCGTCGATCAGACCGGCGGCAGCCTCAATGCCGCCTATCGGTTGCTCATCGGCGCCGGCGCGGCCGGCACCAGCGGCGTCTACTCGATCTCCGACGGCTCGCTGAGTGCGTCAATCGTCTACCTCGGCCTGCAGGCCAAGACCACCACGGCCAGGCTGGAGATCCTCAGCTCGGAGCCGGGCATCACGGTGACCAGCCAGTTCCACCTGCGCGACACGATCGCCTTCACGCTGGACGACGGCGGCGTGGCGACCGTCCATGCCACCAACGAGTTCTGGCTGAACCCCGAGACCAGCGGCGCCGAGATCGAACTGATCGTCGATGAGAGCGCCGAGCCCTACGTCGGCCAGACGATCGACCTGATTACCTTCGATCGCTACAGGACCGGCTCGGCCACGGCGCTGACCTACACGACGCTGACCGTCAGCGACGCCGGCGACAGCGAATGGGAACTCCAGCTTGTTCCGCCCGTTCCCGGCGGCGCAGACGGCAAGATCCAGGCCGTCTGCACGGACAGCGGCGAGGAGCCCGAGCCCGAGCCGCTGACCTGCAAGGTGGTGGACAAGAACAACCCGGCGGCGTCCAACAACAATCCCGGCACGCCGGAGGAACCCTGGCTGACCATCGCCTACGCCGCCACCCAGGCCCAGCCCGGCGACGTGATCTGCGTGATGGAGGGCACCTACGACGAACGCGTCACGGTGACCGTCTCGGGCACCGCGCAAGCTCCCATCACCTTCAAGTCCATGCCCAGGCACGGCGCCGTCATGAAGGGATTCCAGATCGACGAGGATGCCCAATACATCCACATCGAGGGCTTCTACATCACCAGCGACAACCCCCAGGTCGGCGCGACGCCGTACGTCGGCGGCCTGGCCCTCAACGGCGACCATCTCGAGGCCCGCTACAACTACGTGACCGAACTGACCTCCGGCATCACCGGCAGCGGCGTGGACGTGCGGGTGTTCGCCAACGAGGTCTACCGATGCCAGTTCTCCTGGGGCACGTCCGGCGGCAGCTACGGCCGCAAGATGAGCGAGTCGTGGCTGTTCGAGCGCAATGAGATTGAACGTCTCTGCTCGAAGTCCGCGATAGGCGACGTGGACTACAGCCGCCTGCACGGCATCAACCACGTCTGGCGGTACAACTACCTGCACGGCCGGATCCCGGCCGAGTGCCCCGGGGCCCACGTGGACTTCTGGATGTCCTTCGACAACATCGCCCACGACGTCGCCCGCAACATCCTGATCGAGCACAACGTCGGTTTCGACACCAGCCAGGCCTGCGAGGTCCGCACCAACTGGTACGACGAACACAACATCGAGGACATCACGGTCCGATACAACATCTTCGGCGTGGCCTCCAACGGCGTCTGCGTCAGAAGCGTGAAGGACTTCGTCACCGAGTACAACACCTTCATCGATCACGGCGCCTATCCCATCTGGTACAGCGGCAACCCCGTCGACGGCGTCGCCGTGGCGAACCTTGTCTACTCGACCTACTGCGTCGTGTCGGCGGTGGCCGGCCAGGTCGACGCGGACTACAACCTCGGCTACGACTACACCCACTGGTTCCTCCACGGGCCCAACGATATCAGCGCCGATCCGCTGCTGGTCGATCCGGACGACCGCAACGTCCGCCTTCAGAGCAACAGCCCCGCCATCGGCAACGGGCCCGGCGGCAGCACGATCGGCGCCCTGGAATACCCTGACGTCTACTTCGTGGACGCCTGCCATCCCGGCGCCGACGACGACGGCTACGGCTATGCCGGCTGGCCGTACAAGACCATCGGCGCGGCTCTCGACGAGACCGACGCCGGCGAGACGGTGATGGTGCAGAGCGGCGTGTACCGCGAGACGGTCACGCCGGTGGCCGGGGCGTCGCTGATCGGCATGCCCGGCCAGGATGTCTACGTCAGCGGCGCCGACGAGATCACCGGTTGGACGCTCAACGGCGGCACCTGGTCGGCGCCCATCGCCGCGGCGCCCACGCGGATCCTCCGCAACGGGCAGGTGTTCGCAGGCTACACCTACAACGCCGGGACGATCAGCGTTCAGGGTTTCGACCCCCGCTTGTACTTGATGGAAACCGTGGTTCGCTCGGTCGGCGTCGTGGACGTCCCGGGCGCGACCGTCCAGAACATCCAGGTGATCAACCTGCTTCCGTGACCGGCCGGGCCGCTCTTCTGGTCCTTGGCCGGCCGGCCGCTGACGGGGGACGCGCGCGGGGCGCTCCGCGTGCGTCCCCCGCACGTTTTGGCGCTTCAGCCGCCCAGGACCCGCCGGCAACTGCGGTGCGTGATGGCGTCGAACACGTCCTGCGCGATCTTCCCGGCCTCCAGGGCGCCGCGCAGGAGGCCGAGCTGCGGGGGCGGCTCGGTCTTGACGAAGAACATGACAAGGTTCAATCTGTCCGGTCAGGACATCGCGCGGCACATTGGACGCTTGGCGCACGGGGAGATATCTGCTAAGATAGAGAACGTTGAAGTCGGTCGTTGCGCTCCGGCGCTGTCTGTCTGCCTTGTCTGTGGGGTGTCCGGGGTGCTGTCGTGGCGGGGTGCGGCTCACGCGATGCCTGTGGTGCCTGCGTGTGCCTGTGTACCGATGCCGTCGGTTGACCGGGCGTCGTTCATTTCGACCCATACAGAAGGAGCAGGGACCATGAAGGGAAGCACATTGGCCGCATGTCTGGTGGTGGCGGCCCTGGCCGCCGCCGGTTACGCACAGTCGGTGACGTTCGATTTCGAGGGCATCACGGATGTGTCGCAGCTCACGGAGGCCGGATGGATTCTCGTCGATGATCAGACCCGTGCGGTCGGCGGGGTGCCGACGCAGTTCCTGGACACGATCCAGATCGAGACGGAAATCGTCCACAGCGGGACGCAGGCCCTGCGCCTAGGCCTGTGGGACATCGCCTGGCTGCCCGTCAACGGCCAGTTCGGTACGCTGGACCTGTGGTTCTATGACTACGGTTACCACATCTCGACGTACGTGACCAGCACGGACGGCCCCCGCTTCGGCTTGCGGAAGTTCATGGACGTCGACGTTTCGGGGCACTACCCGGTCAATGAACCGGTCGACTGGGGTTCCCTCTGGACCCCCTACGGCATCGGCGCGGGCCTGGTCCATCGCAGCTATCTCGGCAGCGACGGCGGCTATGCCTTCGAGGCGGGCGCGACGGAGGAGCAGAACATCATCACCATCGGCAGCCCCGCCTACAACTACGACCCCGCCGCGCCGGTCCGCAACGCCGGCTGGGCCGGCGACAACACGTGGAACTCGCCGGGCTGGTTCGGCCCCAGCTTCGGCATGGGCGGCCGGCCCGCGGGCTGGTCCCACTGGCGGATCGCCTACCTCGCGCCGGGCCAGATCGAGATCACGCTGCTGGAAAGCCCCACCGGCACCACCCGCACCATGAACCCGGTCGGCGCCCACGCGTTTGATGGAACCGTCCCCGGCGGCCTCAGTGACGTCTGCCTCTACGGTGGCCGCGGACCCATGGCGGGCGCCGAGCCGGAGCAGTGGTTCGGCGACGGGATCTTCGACGACGTCACCTGGACGCCCCTGGCGCAGACCGTGATGGTCCAGATCGGCGTGATCGGCGACGCCAACCAGGACTGGGCAGTCGATCTGGACGACTTCGTGGTCCTCAAGAACCACTTCGGCACCGGCGCGGGGTGGGACCAGGGCGACTTCGATTTCGACGGCGACGTGGACCTGGACGACTTCGTCCTGCTGAAGAACAACTTCGGCGAGAGCCGCGACCCGATCGAGGCCATGGGGGAGTTGTCGCAGTACGATTTCAACGGCGACGGTGTGGCCGATCTGGACGACTTCCAGATCGTGCACGAGAACTACGGCCGCGCGATCCCCGGCGTCGCGGTGGGACCTCCCGCCACTCCGTGGGAGCCCTGGTGATCGGCCGGCCGCTTGCGACGAATCGACGGGCGGGCCCCCGGGTCCGCCCGTCGTTTTGCGCGCCGCCGGCGAGGCCGGGTTGAAGGTCTTCGTCAGCCATGGCCGGGTCTGCCGCGCGTCAGGGCGTTCACATGCAATCTCGGGAGAATGAGCGGGTTGACAGAATCCCGGTTGTCCTGTACCATGCGCTGTGATCCGATCTTGGAGAGGGTCTGTACAGGCCTTGTGCGGCTCCCGGGCGGCCGCCCGGGGGGACAGCCGTGTGTCGGCGAGGCACGAGGTTCACTTCGGCCCCATTCAGATCTTCGGCAACGGGAAAGGAGAGGGACTGTGAAAAGACTGATCATTGCGGCCCTGGGACTGCTCGTGACGGCCACGGCCGCGAGTGCGGCGATGGAACTGTCGTATGCCACCAGCGGCGACAACGTCATCGTGACCGCCGCCGATGGCCCCACGTCCTATTGGGAGATGACCGTCGACGTCGGCTCGACGCGGCCCGGCCGCATCATGGGCTTCTTCGACAAGTCCGGCGCCAGCGACGAGACGTTCAACTACGCCCATTCGTACAATTTCGGCTCCGGCATGATCGACGGGATGGACGCCGGCGAAATGCGCTCCTCGGGCAAGTGGACGCTCTCGAATCTCGTGATGGGCGCGACGGCCATGACCTACACGCTCAGCCGCACCGCGACCCGCGACGCGGGGACGGCCGTCTACAGCATGGACTTCACCATCGGCCTGCCCGCGGCGACCGCGGCCGGCTACACGACGAACATCAGCATCCTGGACACC
The DNA here is from genome assembly GCA_012514895.1 of Planctomycetota bacterium. Taxonomy (GTDB): domain Bacteria; phylum Planctomycetota; class Phycisphaerae; order SM23-33; family FEN-1343; genus JAAYZK01. The sequence continues at coordinate 7,959 of JAAYZK010000232.1, forward strand.
TTCGCCTTCGATGCCGGTTGGACCGGCGCCAACGCCGACGGCCGCATCAGGGCGCGGGCGAGGCTGAACGCCTCCGCCGACAACGACGAGTATGCGGTCGCCACGCACAACGGCGTGACCGAGGGCGACCCGGCCACCCTGAGTGTCCAGGCGACCGTCACCGGCGCCGATCCCGCCATGGCCGCCGGCTCGACCTTCACCCAGACGCTGGCGTACACGCTGTTTGACACCGCCTATGACAGCGCCGCCGGCACCTACGCGACGATGGGCACGCCGTACTTCGGGCTGTCGACCGATCTGGGCATCACCGGCGCCTGGGCCGGCAACCCCGGGCCGGCCGGGTCGGCCCGGACGTACACGGCCGTGGTCGATCTCGACATCGCCATCGTCCCCGAACCGGCGACGCTGGGCCTGCTGGGCCTGGGCGCCCTGGCCCTGATCCGCCGCAGGAAGTAGTCGCAACAGCGACCACCGCAAGCCTTGTCCGACGCCCACGCACCGCGTGGGCTCTTTTTTGCGCCCCCGGCCTCTCATCGCCGGCGGTACAGGCGGTAGTCGACGCCCAGGTGGTTGACCTTGTAGCGGAGGACCCGCGCGGTGGTGCCCAGGTCGCGGGCGGCCAGGGCCATGTTGCCCTCGGTGCGCTTGAGGGCGTCGACGATGATGTCCCGCTCGAACAGGTCGACCCGCTCGGCCAGCGTGCCCGCCCCGACGGTGTCGGAGGCCTCGGCTGTCTGAAGCGACGGGGGCAGGTGGTGGCCCCGGATCACCCCGTCGGTGCTCAGCAGCACCGCCCGCTCGATGCAGTTCTCCAGCTCCCGCACGTTGCCCGGCCAGTGGTAGGCGACCATCATGTTGATCGCCGGCGTGCTGATCCGCCGGACGTCCTTGTTGAGCTGGCGGGTGTACTTGGCGATGAAGTGGTCGGCCAGTTGGAGGATGTCGTCCTTGCGGTCGCGCAGGGGCGGCAGGAAGATCGGGAAGACGTTGATCCGGTAATACAGGTCCTGGCGGAACCGCTCGGTCGTCACGGCGGCCTCGAGGTCGCGGTTGGTGGCGGTGAGGATGCGGACGTTGGCCGCCCGGGTCGCCGAAGACCCGACCCGCTGGAATTCCTTCTCCTGCAGGACCCGCAGCAGCTTGACCTGCACCGACGGGGAGAAATCGCCGATCTCGTCGAGGAAGAGCGTCCCGCCCTCGGCCTCCTCGATGCGGCCCTTGCGCATCTCGACGGCGCCGGTGAAGGCGCCCTTCTCGTGGCCGAACAGCTCGCTCTCCAGCAGGCTCTCGCTCAGGGCGGCGCAGTTGACCCGCACGAACGGCCCCCGCGCCCGCGGGCTGGAGTAGTGCAGGGCGTGGGCGACCAGTTCCTTCCCGGTGCCCGACTCCCCGCGGATCAGCACCGTCGTGTCCGTGCCGGCGACCTGGTGGATCGCGCGGTACACCTCGCGCATGGCGTTGGAGTTGCCGATGATGTTCTCCGGGCGGAAGCGGTCCTCCATCTCGTTGAGCAGGCGGCGGTTCTCCTCTTCCAGGGTCTGCCGCTCGGCCTCGGCGGCGCGGCGGGAGCGGACGTCGTTGGCGATCAGGCTGGCGACGATGCTCAGCACGCGGACATCCTCGTCCAGCGAGGCCTGCGGGTCGTAGACCCGGTCGACCGACAGCACCCCCAGCGGCGTGTTCTCCAGGGCCACCGGCACGCAGATGAAACTGAACTCCTCCCCCGTCGTCGAGCGCCGGCGGTGGATGCGGTCGAGGAACTGCGGCTCCTGCGAGACCTTGGGAATGATCGCCGGCTTGCCCGTCTCCAGGACCCGCCCCACGACGCCCTCCCCGCGGCGGTACCGCGGCCGCACCGACGACGTGGGCGTCAGCCCGTGGGAGACCTCGAGCATCAGCTCCTGCCCGTCGGGGCTCAGCAGCAGCACCGTCCCGCGAAGCAGCCCCAGGTCGTGGTGAAGCACATCCAGCACCGCCGCGAACATCTGGCGCTGCATCGTCTCGGAGGCCAGGATGCGGCTGACCTGGTAGAGGGCGTTCAACTCCCGCACGTGGCGCGAGCGGTGTTCCGCGACAGCGGGGACGTTCGCCGGCATTTCGCTCATGACTGACGATCCTCGGACGGCAGACTGTGGGGCACAGACAACATTTTTGTCGGTTTTTCCGCCGGCGGTACAACTATGCAAGCGGCATTCCACACGCTGTCGCCCCGGCCGCCCCGCCGCGGCGGCGGAGGGCATAAGTTCATGCTTTCACAACCCATACAAGCTCAAACTCCGCCCGGATCCGGCAGCGACAGGAGAGAACGGCTCGACCCGACAAATCAGTTGCATTGTGACAAAATTGTACCTAAGAAGGGAGGAATAGTACAAAATTGTAGCGCTCCGCCTGGGGCGCGACATGTGAGGATTTTCTTTAACTTAATGAATATTCCGTAGTTGCAGCATTTGCGACGATTCTGGCACACTTCGTGCTGGGACTCTCCCGTCGCAGCATGTGCGTCCGAGGGGCGGCCGGGCGACTGAACCGCCGCGGCGTCAGGACGTTCGGGCGCAGAAACCGGACTTTGGGAACCGACTGGAACAGGACAGGACCGATGCCGAACAACACCCCCCGTCGTGCGAGCGTGGACGCGATCTGCAAGCTGAAGCTGCCCAATGGGACGATCAACTACCTGACCACGCCGATGGAGAGCGTGTACTGCGAGCACGTCTTCAGCGAGGCCATTCAGCGCAAGCGTCTGCCGAAGGAGGTGTTCAAGGCGTTGCGGCGGACGATCACCGCCGGCGAGGAGCTCCAGCCCGATATCGCCGACGCCGTCGCCGTCGCCATGCGGGACTGGGCCGTCGAGCACGGCGCGACCCATTTCGCGCACTGGTTCCAGCCGATGACCGGCAGCACCGCCGAGAAGCACGACAGCTTCATCACCCCGACCGGCGCCAACGAGGTCGTGGCGATGTTCAGCGGCAAGGAGCTCGTCCGCGGCGAACCGGACGCTTCGAGCTTCCCCTCCGGCGGCCTCCGCGCGACGTTCGAGGCCCGCGGGTACACCGCCTGGGATCCCTCCAGCCCGGCGTTCATCCTGGACAACCCCAACGGCGCGACGCTGGTGATCCCGACGATGTTCGTCAGTTGGACCGGCGACGCGCTGGACAAGAAGACACCGCTGCTGCGGTCCATGGAAGCCCTCGACAAGCAGGCCAAGCGGGTGCTCAAGCTGTTCGGCAGCGAGGTCGAGCGCGTGCTGACGACCGTCGGCGCCGAGCAGGAGTACTTCCTGATCGACCGG
>JAAYZK010000233.1 GCA_012514895.1 Planctomycetota bacterium
CCTCGTGCGCGGCCGCGCGTACGCGCGCTTCGCCGCCCATATCCTCCTGAACGCCGGGCGGATGTTCGAGGTCCACCGCGCCGCCCTGGAGACCCATCGGCGCCGGCACGGCATCACCAACCCCGCACAGCCGGTGAGCGACCTGCGGACCGCCGACGGGGCGGTGGAGGTGCCCCTATGGGCCTTCCGGGGCGAGAAGGGCCGCGAGCCGCTCTACGTCGTGGCGGCAGGCGACACGATCGAGCTGCGAACGCCGGCGGGGCCGCTGATCCGCCTGCCGGCCGATCCGGACGGGGCGACGGATGCCATCGCCGCTTTCAGCGCCTCGGGCGGTTGGATCGCCCCGCGGGCGCTGACGCTGACGATGTTCCTGCGGGCGTTCGTGGCCGACGTCTTCATCCACGGCACCGGCGGGGCGCGGTATGATGTGCTCGGCGACGCCTTGACCGAGGCGTGGTACGACTGGAAGCCGCCGCCGTTCGGCGTGGCGACCGCGACGCTGCGGCTGCCCCTGCCGCGCTACGACGTGACGCCGGGCGACCTGGCGTCGGCGCGGTGGCAGGCGCACCACCTGCACCACAACCCGTGGCTCGGGCGCCAGCGGCAGACGCCGCCGCCGGTCGCCCAGCGCCTGCACGCGGCCAAGACGGCGGCCGTCCAGCGGGCCGCGGCGATGGAGCCTTTTTCCGCCGGCCGCGCCGAGGCGTTTGAGGAGATCCACCGGGTCAATGAGCAGCTCCGCGCCCTGCTGGCCGATGCGCAGCAGCAGGCGGCCCGGCGGGTCGAGCGGCTGGAGGCGCAGCTCGAGCACAACCGCCTCGCCGACGACCGCGAGTACTTTTTCGCGCTGATGCCTCGGGAGAAACTCGAAGGGCTGATCGACCAGGCGCGCCAGTGGGCGGCGGCGGGGATGATCTACAGGAGGTGACGGGACGGATGAGTTCGCCGGCCAGGCCGAATCGGTTGTCCAGCGGCGCCCGGATCGCCGAGCTGTTCGAGCGCGGCATGCGGGTGGGGGACCGGTCCATCGTCGTGATCGGCCTGCCGAACGACCAGGCCCTGACGCGCCTGGCGGTCGCCGTCGGCCGTCGGGGCACGCGCACGGCGGTGGCGCGCAACCGCCTCAAGCGCCTCTGTCGCGAGGCCTTTCGGCGCGAGCTGCCGTCGCTGCCTTCGGGGCTGGATCTGATCATCCTGCCCAAGGCGGGCCAGATCCACACCGTCGACTCCCTCGCCCGCAGCCTGGCGCCGCTGGCCGACAAGCTGGCCAGACGCCTGGGAGGGCCCGGCCGTGACTGAGGCGCCTCCGGTCCGTTTCCGCCGCCGTCCGGTCAGTTGGCTGCTGATCGCGATGGTCCGCCTGTACCAGGGGACGCTGTCGCGCTGGCTGGGGGGGCAGTGCCGTTTCGTCCCCACCTGCAGCGCCTATTTCATCGAAGCCGTCGCCCGCAAAGGCGCCCTGCGCGGCACCGCGGCGGGGCTGTGGCGGATCCTCAGGTGTCACCCGTTCGGCAAGGGCGGATATGATCCGGTCAAGTGAAACTTCCCGTTCTACATGTCCCTTCCGATCGCCTCGGCCACCTTTCTGGCCCGCTTCATCATGGCGCAGAACGCGTGGTGGTTGATCTGCTGGGCGGCGTCGGTGTAGGCGTGTTCGGGATCGCGGTGGACCTCGACGAGCAGGCCGTCGGCGCCGGCGGCGACGGCGGCCAGGCACATCGGGGGCACCATGTGGGCGTGGCCGGTCCCGTGCGAGGGATCGACCACCACCGGCAGATGCGTCCGCTCCCGCAGGGCCGGCACGATCGCCAGCGGCAGCGTGTTGCGGACGTAGTCCTCGAACGTGCGGATCCCACGCTCGCACAGGATGACGTTGGGGTTGCCGGCGTTGATGATGTATTCGGCGGCCAGGAGGAACTCCTCCATCGTGCTGGAGGGCCCGCGCTTGAGGATGACAGGCTTGTCGACCTTGCCCACCGCTTCCAGCAGCGGGTAGTGCTGCATGTTGCGGGCGCCGATCTGCAGCACGTCGGCGACGGCGGCGACCTGCTGGACGGTCTCGCTGCGCAGGACCTCGGTGACGATCGCCAGGTGAGTCTCGGCGCGGGCCTCGGCGAGGATCTCCAGGCCCTTGGCCTGGAGGCCCTGGAAGTCGTACGGGCTGGTCCGGGGCTTCCACGCCCCGCCCCGCAGGGCGATCGCCCCGGCCTCGGCGACGGCCCGGGCGGTCTGGAGGAGTTGTTCGCGGCTTTCGACGGCGCAGGGGCCGGCGATGACGCCGATCTTCTGGCCGCCGAGCGTCGCGCCCGCCGGGCCGATGGCGATCTCGGTCCTCTCCTGGCGGACCTCGCGGCTGGCCATCTTGTACGGCGCGAGGATCGGGACGATCTTCTCGACCATCGGGGCATTCTCGATGGCGCCCTTGTCGACGGCGCGCTTGTCGCCGATGCACGCGATCACGGTCCGGTCGGTTCCGACGATCGGATGGTCCTTCAGCCCGTACTCCCGCACCAGGTTGATGACGTGCTGGATCTGTTCGGGCGTGGCGTTGGGTTTCATGACGACGATCATCTCGGTTCAATCCTTTCCATGCCGCCCATGGCGGGGCGGAGAACCTCCGGGACCGTGACCGATCCGTCGGCGTTCTGGTACAGCTCGAGGATGGGAATCAGGATCCGCGGCGAGGCGATGACGGTGTTGTTCAGCGTGTGGCAGAAGCGGATCCTGCCGTCCGCGCCGCGGTACCGCAGGGACAGGCGGCGGGCCTGGAACTCGTAGAAGCGGCTGGCCGAGTGGGTCTCGCCGTAGCCGGCGCGGCTGGGCATCCACGTCTCGATATCGAACTTCTGGACCTGCCCCTGGCCCAGGTCGCCCGTGCAGACGTTCACGACGCGGTAGGGCAGCTTGAGGGCCTTCAGGACGTCCTCGCTGTTGGCGAGAATCTCCTGGTGGAAGGCGATGGACTCCTGGACGTCGTTGCGGCAGAGGACGACCTGCTCGACCTTGTCGAACAGGTGGATGCGGTAGAGCCCGTAGGTGTCCTTGCCGGCGGCGCCGGCCTCGCGGCGGAAGCAGGTGCTCAAGGCGCAGTAGCGCTTGGGCAGGTCGGCCTCCTCGAGGATCTCGTCGCTGTGCAGGGCCGTCACGGGCACCTCGGCGGTGCCCACCAGGCTCAACTCGTCGCGCTCGGCCAGGTAGGCCTGGTCGCGCCCGACGGGGAAGTAGCCCGTGCCGTACATGACTTCCTCGCGGACCAGGACCGGCACCGTCAGGGGCGTGTAGCCCTTGGCGACCATCATGTCCATCGCCAGCCGCAGCACCGCCTGGTGGAGCATGCAGCCGGCGCCCTTGAGGATGTAGTTGCGCGAGCCGGCGAGCTTGACCCCGCGGGGCATGTCGATGATGTCGAGCTTCTCGCCGAGCTGCATGTGGTCCAGCGGCTCGAAGTCGAAGCGGGGGACCTCGCCGACGCGGCGGAGTTCGACGTTCTCGGTGTCGTCGGCCCCCAGCGGCACCTCCGGGGCGGCCGGCTGGGGCACCAGCAGCAGCAGTTCCCGCAGCTTGGGCTCCAGTTCCTCCAGAACGTCCGAGGCCGCCTTGCCCTGGGCCTTCAGCTCGGCCATCTCGGCGATTTTGGCGTCCTTTTCGGCACCGGTGAGCTTGGGGATCGCCTTGCCGGCGGCGTTCTGGGCGGTGCGGACGTCCTGCAGCTTCCGCTGGGCGTCCAGCACGCGGCGGTCGATCTCGATGATGGCCGGGATGTCCACGTCGATCCGCTTGTCGGCGGCGGCCTTGATGTACGCCTCACTGTTGGCTCGCAAGTCCTTGATGTCGATCATCGTCGTGATCCTCTGTCCGTCGGGTCCACCGGCCCCGGTGTCAGCAGGGGTTCTGTGTTCAGATCGGCCGTCATCCACACGGCTTCGATTGCCAAGGTGACCTCAGCAGATACCCATTCCAATAAAAAAGGCCTCAAGGCCGGTTGCGGTCTTGAGGCTCAGGTTCAGGTTGTCATCGCGATGACGCTACCTGGGTCCTCCCGGCCGCGGCCGGCGCGAGCTGCTAAACCAATACGACGATCGCGCAACCAGGCTGCGATAGGAGCGGGTGACGTCGAGATGCACCGTGACGGTAGCCATCGTATGCTCCATTCTTATCGTCACGGCAGGGATAGGTCAATAGACTTTCCGGGCTGCATTCCGCCGGCCGCTCAGGCGCAACGGATAGGAGCCGCAGAGGACGCCGAGAGCACAGGGTCTTCAGCGGCAAGCAGTTGCGGCGCCAGCCCTCCCCGGGGCTCTCTGTGCCCGTCGCGGCTGAGCCGTTGCGGTCGGGCTCCGTTTGGCGTGGCGAGTCGGCGGCGGGGGTCGTACAATGGAGGTGTCCAGCCGCCACGAGACCCTCTAACGGGAAGAGAGCCATGGATTTGAGCGTACGACGGTCCGGCGGGCTGCATGGTGCGGCCGACATCCCTCCCAACAAGAGCCACTCCTTCCGCGCGCTGGTGATGGCGGCCCTGGCCGAGGGGACCAGCCACATCCACAATCCGCTGGTCTCGGCGGACTGGATGCGGGGCACCGAGGCGATGGAGATGTTCGGCGCGTCGGTGACACCCGAGAAGGGCGACGCCTGGGTCATCCAGGGCACCGGCGGGCAGTTGCAGACGCCCGACGACATCATCGACTGCGGCAACAGCGGGATCATTTTCCGCTTTTTCACCGGCCTGGCCGCCGCCTGCCGGGGCTACACGGTCCTCACCGGCGACCACTCCATCCGTCACATCCGCCCGATCGGGGCGCTGCTGGAGGCCATGGAGCAGCTCGGGGCGTTCGCCCGGAGCACCAAGGGCGACGGGCACGGACCGGTCGTCGTCCGCGGGCCGCTCCGCGGGGGGGTCGCCACGCTGGACGGCGCCGACAGTCAGCCGGTCAGCGCCCTGCTGATCGCCGCCAGCCTCGCCGACGCGCCGACCGAACTGAACGTCGCCAATCCCGGCGAGAAGCCCTGGGTGGAACTGACCCTCGACTGGCTGCGCCGCTGCGGGGTGGACTTCTCCAATGAGGACTACACCCGCTACCGAGTCCGGGGCCGCCAGCGGTGGGGCGGGTTCGAGACGACCGTCCCCCGCGACTGGTCTGCGGCGATGTACCCGATCGTCGCGGCCCTGATCACCGCCGACAGTGAGATCCGCCTGGACGGCATGGACTTCGGCGACGCCCAGGGCGACCGCCTCGTCGTCAACGTTCTGCGGGAGATGGGGGCCGATATCGAGGTCACCGACGACGGCGTCACGGCGCGGTCGTCGCGCCTGACGGGCCGCACCATCGACTGCAACGATTTCATTGACCAGTTCATGCTCCTGGCGGTGGTGGGCTGCTACGCCGAGGGCGAGACGGTCCTCACGAATGCCGGCGTCTGCCGCCACAAGGAGTGCGACCGGATCGCCGCCATGGACGCGGCCCTGCGGGCCATGGGCGCCGACGTCGAGCAGCGGCCCGACGGGCTGGTCGTCCGCCGCAGCGAGTTGCGCGGCGCAACCCTCGACAGCCGCGACGACCACCGCATGGTCATGACCCTCGCCACCGCCGCCCTCGGCGCCGCCGGGGAGACCGTTATCCGCGACGTCGAGTGCGTCAAGAAGACCTTCCCCCATTTCATCCAGGAAATGGAGCGCCTCGGGGCGCTGATGATCACGAGCTGACGCGGCGGCGGACAAACGCGTCGTAGTCGGCGGGCGTGTCGATGCCGGCGCCGTCGTAGAGGACCGTGCCGACGGCGATGGCGTGGCCGTGCTGGAGGGCGCGGAGTTGTTCGAGCTTCTCGGCGCGTTCGGCGGGCGTCTGGTCCAGGGCGGCGTAGGTCTGCAGGAAGGCGGCCCGGTAGGCGTAGATCCCCAGGTGCTGGTAGTATTCCACCGGCTCGGTGCGGTCGCGGTCGAAGGGGATGACCGAGCGCGAGAAATACAGCGCCAAGCCGCGAAGGTCGAACACCACCTTGACGCGGTTGGGATCGCGGGCCTGCTCGGGGCCGATGGGCGTCGCCAGCGTCGCCATGGGCGTACCGGTGCGGGCGAGCAGGTCGACCAGGTCGTCGATGCACGCCGGGGGAATCTCCGGCTCGTCGCCCTGGACGTTGACGATGACGTCATCGTCGGCCAGGCCCAGCAGGCAGGCCGCCTCGGCGAGGCGGTCGGTGCCCGTCCGGTGGTCCGCGCGGGTCATGAGGCATTCGGCCCCGAAGCTTGCGCAGGCGTCGGCGATCTGCTGGTCGTCGGTGGCCACGAGGACGCGGTCGAGCCGCCTGGCCTGGCAGGCCTGTTCGACGGTGTGCTGGATGAGGTACTTGCCCGTCCGGCGGAGCAGGGGCTTGCCGGGCAGGCGCGTGCTGCCCAGGCGTGCGGGGATGATGGCGACGGTGGTCATGGTCGTTCCTCGGCGGCGATGGCGGCCAGGGCCGCGGCGGCGGCGTCGACGTCGTCGGCCGTCGTGAACGGGCCGAAGCTCAGGCGGGTCGTGCCGTCCGGATGGGTGCCGATGGTCTGGTGGGCCAGCGGGGCGCAGTGCACGCCCGGGCGTGTGAGGATCCCGTAGCGATCCTCCAGGGCCGCCGCCAGGCTGTAAGGGGCCCAGCCCCGGATGCGGACGCTGAAGACGTCGGTGCGGCATTCGGCGGGGTCGTGAAGGCCGGGGCCGTACACGGTCAGGCCGTCGATCGGCTCGCAGGCGGCCAGGAACCGCCTGGCGTTGGCGCGGGCGCAGGCGTGGATGTCCTGGACGCCTCGCTCCAGCAGGTACTGCACGCCTTCGGCCAGGCCGGCCAGGCCGATGGCGTTGTGCGAGCCGACCTCGAACCTGTCGGGCATGGTAGCCGGGTGGACCGGCACCTCGCTGATCGTGCCGGTGCCGCCCTCATGCATCGTCTGCAGCAGGGCCTCGGCGCCGGGGCGGATGTAGAGCACGCCGGTGCCCAGCGGCCCCAGCAGCCCCTTGTGGCCGGGCATGGCGACGAAATCCGCGCCCCAGGCCCGCACATCGATGGGAATGTGTCCGACGGACTGGGCCGCGTCGATCAGGCAGGGCACCCCCGCTTCGCGGGCGATCGCAGCGATGGCGCCGACCGGCTGAACGGTGCCGGTCACGTTGGAGGCGTGGACGACCGCGACCAGGCGGGTCTCGGGCCGGATCGCGCGGCGGATCGCGTCGGGATCGACAAGCCCGGTCCGCGCGTCACAGGGGACGAACTGCGGCACGAGCCCCGTCTGGGCCGCCAGGGCGTTGAAGGGGCGCAGGACGCTGTTGTGATCCATCGCCGTCGTGATGGCGTGGGCCGCCCCGGCGGTGTTGAGGATCCCGCGGATGATGATGTTCAGCCCATGCGAGCAGTTGAGCGTGAAGACGATCCGCTCAGGCCCTTCGGCGTTGAGCAGCCGCGCGATTCGCTCGCGGCACGTCGCCAGCAGGTCCCCGCACGCGCGGGCCTCGGCGTACGCACCCCGGCCGGCCGAGGCGCCGCATTCGACGGCGAAGCGGGCCATCGCCTCGGCCACCGCCGCGGGCTTGGGGAAGCTCGTGGCGGAGTTGTCCATGTAGATCCGTCGCGTCACGGTCCGTCCGCCCTTCAACCTTTCATCGCGTCGATCACCACCGCCAGGCCCTGGTCCAGTTCGTCGTCGGTGATCACCATGGGCGGGGCGAGGCGGACGACGTTGCCCTGCGCGATGTTGATCATGACGCCGGCGTCAAGGCAGGCGTTGAAGACGGCCTTGGCCTGGTCGGGCGCGGCGTCCAGCTCGATGCCGAGCATCAGGCCCTTGCCGCGGATCTCCTTGACCCGTCCGATGGCGGCGTTCTTGATCGCCTGGACGATCCGCTCGCCCTTCCGCCGGGCCTCGTCCACGAGGTTCTCCTCCTCGATGGCCTGGCAGACCGCCGCCCCGGCGGCCGCGCAGACCGGGTTGCCGCCCAGCGTGCAGCCGTGCGTGCCCGGGGTGAGAACGTCGCCGAAGGCCTCCCGCCCGACGCACGCGGCGACGGGCACGCCGCCGCCGATGGCCTTGGCCAGGGTCATGACGTCCGGGACGATGCCGTAGTGCTGGTACGCGAACCACTTGCCGGTCCGCGCCGGGGCGGTCCAGACCTCGTCGCAGATCAGCGTCAGCTTGTGGCGGTCGCACAGGGCCCGCAGGCCCTTCATGAACTCGACCGTCGGAACGTTGACGCCGCCCTCGCCCTGGATCGGTTCGACGATGACGCCGGCGGTCTGGTCGTCGATGGCGTTCTCGACGGCCTTCAGGTCGCCGAAGGGCACGCAGACGTTACCCGGCAGCATCGGCTCGAAGCCGGCCTGGTAGGCCTTGGTGGCGGTCACCGACAGGCTGCCCAGGGTGCGGCCGTGGAAGCACTTATGGAAGCTGATGATCTTGTAGCGGCCCTCGCCGCCAGCGCGGCGGGCCAGCTTGATGGCCGCCTCGTTCGCCTCGGCGCCGCTGTGGCAGTAGAACACCTTGCCCGGGAAGCTGTGGCGGATGATCGCCTCGGCCAGCCTCACCTGCGATTCCCACGTGTAGAGGTTGCCCACGGCCATCATCTCGCCGGCGGCCTTGCCGATGGCGGCGACGACCTTGGGGTGGCAGTGGCCCAGCCCGCCGGCGCCGAAGCCGGCGAAGAGGTCCAGGTACTGCTTGCCGGTGGCGTCCCACACCGTCGCACCGGAGGCCCTGGCGGTCACCAGGGGGATCCGCCCGTAGTTGGCCATCAGGTACGTCTGGGTCGCCTGCAGAATACTCTCGTTCGTCATGGTCTTCTCCAAAGGCGCCGGCGCGTGAACTTGCCCGGCGCGCCAGGGGGCGTTGTAAAGGGCTTTGTCAGGTTCGTCAAGTGGATTAGAATGATTCGACCGCCACCGAGGGGGCGGCGGGGAGACAGCCCATGCGCAAGACGATGACAGCACTGATCCTCCTGGCGGGCTTGACCGTCTCGACGGCCGCCGCCCAGACGATTCACCTGCGGATCACGCAGCGCGAGGACGGCGGTGAGACCGTCAGCCTCGGCCAGCCGTCCCCGCCGGCGGCGGCCCCGGCCCAGCCGCAGCCCCAGCCCGGGCCGGCCGACGGGCGGGCGATCGTCGTCCAGACCGCCGCCGCGGTCGCCGGCGAGATCGCCCATCGCGGTGTCCTCTCGCCAGACGTCGCCCGGCGGGCCATGGAGAGCCTGACCGGCGACGGCATCGCGCCGCACCGGCTGGACGAGGCGTCGCAGGTGCTGTTCTACCGGACGGTCGCCTACGCGGCGGCCCTGGCGGGCGATGCGGGACTGGCGGCGCGGGCGGCCGAGCAGTGGGCACGCCTCAGGGTGGCCGACCCCTCGGCCCTGCGCGCCCGTATCATGGCGTCGATGCTGAACCGCGACCGCGCCGCCGCCGTCGGGGCGGTCGCACGGCTCGCGTCGCCGGCCCACAAGGCCTGGGAGGCCTGGGCGCGCTACATGACGCCCCTGGCGGCCCTGACGGCCGAACGGCCCGAACTCAGACTCACCGCCGCCGACGGACGCTCGGTGCGGCTGGCCGATCTGCGGGGCCAGGTCGTCGTCCTGTACTTCTGGACCGCCGCATCCGGAGGCGACGGGGCCGTCGACGAGGCCCTGGCCGCTCAGCGACGGCTGGCAGAGCCAACCGGCGGGCCCGTGGCCGTGCTGGGGATCAACCTCGACGAGAAGGCCGATCGCGACGCCCGGGGCGTCGTGGCGGCCGTAAGAGGCGGGGCGGGAGACCTGCCGCAGGTCATTCGCGGCACGTCGCCGGACGGCTCGGCGGAGCGGGCGATGGACCTCTTCGGCATCACCGCGGTGCCCACGGGCGTGGTCCTGGCGATGGATGGGTCGGTGATCTTCGCCGGCGACCCCCGCACGTGGGAGATCCACACCGCCATCGACTACGCCCGATCGGTCGATCCCCAGCGGGTCCAGGCCGCCGCCCCCGCGCCGCCCCAGGCGCCCGAGGCGCTCGCCGAGCCCACCGCCGCCAGGGAGCGGGAGGCCCTGCAGTTGCGGGACCAGGGCTGGGACCTGGTTCGCCTGGGCCTCAAGACCGGCAGCGCCGCCTATAAGCGCCAGGGGCGCGACATCCTCGAACGCGTCGTCCGCGACTATCCCGGTACAGAGGGCGCCAGGAAGGCTCAGCGCGACCTCATCGAAGCCGATCGGTGATCCGGGGGTGCAGGCCCGAGGTGCGGCAGCGGCACCTGGGGCCTTCTCTGCGCAACAGGCGAATCGCTCTGTCCGGCCCTTGTCCGCCATCGACCGGGCCGATACACTGACCGCGGTTTTTGCGCCGGGGAATCGCCCGGCATGCGGCAAGTTCGATCAACAGCAAGGATTCTCATGACGAACGAATCAGGCGACCTCATGGAGAAAATCGTTTCGCTGTGCAAACGGCGAGGGTTCATCTTCCAGTCGTCGGAGATCTACGGCGGCCTGAACGGCTGCTGGGACTACGGCCCGCTCGGCGTGGAGCTGAAGCGGAACGTCAAGAACGCCTGGTGGGACACCATCGTCCGCCAGCGCGACGACATGGTGGGGCTGGACAGCTCGATCATCATGAACCCGCGGGTGTGGGAGGCCTCCGGGCACGTGAGCAGCTTCAACGATCCCATGGCCGACTGCAAGACCTGCAAGAGTCGCTTCCGGGCCGACCAGGTCTTCTGCGCGACCGCCCGCGACGGCGACAACGTCCTGCTGACCGCCGCCGTCGAGGCCGACCAGCCGGACGACGTGCCCGCCCTGGCGTCCGAGAAGGCCAACAGCAAGACCCGCCGGCGCCTCGAACAGCACGCCGACCGGATCGCCTGGACGATCTTCCGCGCTGACCAGGCGCCCGCCGGCGAGGTCGCCGTCTGCCCCAAGTGCGGCGGAGAACTGACCGAGGCGCGGAAGTTCAACATGATGTTCAAGACCTACGTCGGGGCCATGGAAGACAGTTCGTCGCTGGCCTACCTGCGCCCCGAGACGGCCCAGGGGATCTTCGCCAACTTCCGCAACGTCGTCGACACCAGCCGTGTCAAGCTGCCGTTCGGCATTGCCCAGATCGGCAAGTCGTTCCGCAACGAGATCAACCCTCGGAACTTCACCTTCCGCTCGCGCGAGTTCGAGCAGATGGAGATCGAGTTCTTCTGCCGCCCCGACGAGGCGGACCGTTGGTACGAATACTGGCGGGATGCCCGCTACCAGTGGTACATCGACCTGGGGCTCACCAGCGACAAGCTGCGTCTCCGCGAGCACGAGCCCAGCGAACTGGCGCACTACGCCAAGGCCTGCGCCGACGTGGAATATGCCTTCCCCTTCGGCACCGCCGAGCTGGAGGGCTGCGCCAACCGGACCGACTTCGACCTGCGCAGCCACAGCGAGGCGTCCGGCAAGGACCTGAGCTACTACGACGACGAGACCAAGGAGCGGTTCATCCCCTACGTCATCGAGCCGTCGGCCGGGGCCGACCGGGCGACGCTGGCATTCCTGTGCGAAGCCTACAGCGAGGACGAGGCGCCCGACGAGAACGGCGTGATGCAGAAGCGCGTCGTGATGAAGTTCCACCCGCGCCTGGCGCCTGTCAAGGCGGCGGTTTTCCCGCTGGTCAAGAAGGAAGGCATGCCCGAGATGGCCGAGGAGATCTACCGGGCCCTCAAGAAGGCGGGGCTGGCGGTCTTCTACGACGAGAAGGGCGCCGTGGGGCGGCGCTACCGCCGGCAGGACGAGGTGGGGACGCCTTACTGCGTCACCGTCGACGGGCAGAGCCTCACCGACGGCACCGTCACGATCCGCGATCGCGACAGCCTCGAGCAGGTCCGCGTGCCGGCCGGCGAGGTGGTCCGCTTCATCACCGAACGCCTGGCCGGGGCGTAGGCAGGCCCCCAAGCGAAAGGATGCAGGCCATGATGCGAACGATCATCTCCGCAGCCGTGCTGGCCGGACTGCTGGCCGGGTGCGGCACCGCCAAGCGGGCATGGGAATGGACCGAGGACGCCGTGACGTACGACCCGGCCTCCCAGGAAGGCCCGGCGGTCGTGTGGGTCGAGGGCGAGGACTACGTCGGTGGCCCCGCCAACCAGCAGGTTGGCGTCGGCCGCAAGGATCCTGCCTCCGGCCTCCAGGCCCTCTACGGGCCCGCGCTGGCCTCCAGGGGCGGCTTCGCCGAGTGGCAGGCGGAGGTCCCGCAGGCGTACGCCGACGCGCGGATGCTGATTCGCTACGCGCGCTACCACTTCCGGCCGATGGAGGCGGCAACGGTCACGGTCCGCGTCGTATCGGACTGGCTGGACATCAGCCGGACCGTCCGGCTGGAGGATACCGGCGGGTGGGGGACCGACGCCGCCGGCCAGTGGGGCATCGCCGAGGTCGACCTCGGCCCGCTGGCCGCCGGGACGTACCTCGTTCGCATGACGTCGGAGACGGAGGAGTTCGGCGACGCCAACATCGACGGCTTCTTCATCGTCCCGACCGGCACCGTCATCACCGCCGCCGAGCTCGCGGCCGCCGACCGCATCCACATCACCGGCGACGGCTACGAGGGTCTGGGCGTGCCGGCCAGGGTGTTCCGCCAGGACCAGGTCGAGTACCTCCCGTTCCCGGTCCGCTCGTTCTCGCCCGCCGGCCGCACCCTCCGCGCCACGGTCCGCGGCGCCGGCGGCGGCACGGCCACGGTACTGGCGGATGTCGAGGATCTGCAGATCAACAACAGGTCGCGCGTGTTTCTGGTGAACGCCGAACAGATGAACGCGCTGCCGGATGGGGCCTATGTCCTGCGGGCCGAGTGGAACGGCGCGCCGGTGCAGGCGATCGAGATCCAGCTCGTGGGCGAGTTGAGCGCCGCCTTCGACGAGCGCCTCGCCGCCATCGCCGGGCGGGCCGAGCGCCTGGCCGAGGCGGACGGGCCCGAGGCGGCGCTCTACGGGGCCGACTTCGCCGACGCCGTGGATTTCCTCACCGGCGCGTGGGCCGACGTCGCCAAGGGCACCGCCACGAAGCCGACGCTCGCGTCGATCCGACGCACGCTGGAGCAGTACGAATCGGTTACCGCGAAGCTGAACGCCGGCGAGGATCCCTATGCCGGCCGCACCGGCGACCTGCGGCGGGCGTTCTGGTCGGAGGCGACGGGGCTGCTGGAGCCCTACCGGCTGTTCGTGCCGGACGGGTACACCCCGGACGGCTCGACGCCGCTGGTGGTGGCCCTGAACCACCATGTCGACGCCTTCCTCGACCAGGCCGACGGGGTCGTCAAGCGGATCGCCAACGAACGCGGCTGGATGATCCTCGCACCGGGCGCCGTCGGGACCACTGAGGCCACCGCCGAGTACGAAGGGTCGGGCCGCCAGGACCTCAACCAGGTGCTGGACCTCGTCCTGGAGCAGTACCCGGGGATCGACCGCGACCGCGTCTTCTGTACAGGCCCGTCGCGGGGGGGCTTCGGCACCTACCACTGGGCCACGAACGACCCTGACCGTTTTGCCGCCATCGCCTGCGTGTCGGGCGTGGGCAACTGGAACCGGGAGGCGGGGGTCCTCGTCGAGCGGTTCGCCCCGATGCCCACGCTGATCCTGCACGGGGAAATCGACACGCTCGTGCCCCCCGTGGTCGCCCGCACGGTCGCCGCGGCCCTGGCCGAGCGGGACATCCCGCACGAGCTGCACGTGTTCGACTCCCACGGGCACTCCTACGAGAACTACGCCGAGCAGTACTTCGCCCTGACGCTGGACTACTTCGACCGCGTCGCCCCGCCGCCGGCGCGGGCGCCGGCGACCATGCCGGCCGAGGAACCCGACGAGGAACCGGCCGAAGCCGCGCCCGATGAGACGACGGCAGGGCCGGACCCTCGGGGGCCCGACGCCACGATGGCCGAATCCGCCGCCGGCGAGCCGATGGCGGTGCCGCTGAACGCGGGTGCGGATGGACACTGATGCCGCCGCTCCCCGGGGGAGTTGAACGCGGCAGTGCCATTCCGCGCAGGGTGTTGCCAAAGTCGCTCTCCTGATGCGCCGATCAACACTCTGGCGTCCGGTTCTGTCTTCCCTCCCGGCGCGCGGAGTGTCCGATGGCCATCGAAGTCAAGTGTAAGTGCGGCAGTGAGTACCGCTTAGACGACAAACGTGCCGGTCAGACGTTCTCCTGCCGCATCTGCGGCGCCACCATGAAGCTTCCGGCGGGCGTCGGGCGGGCCGTTCCCGCGGACGAGCCGGTGGCCCCGCCCGCGAAGGCCGCGACAGTTTCGGCCGTTGTGAAGCCCAAGGCGCCCGCGACACGGCCGGCGCCGGCCGGCGGGGGGCTGGGCGAGTTCGGCGAGACCCTCAGTGCTGCGGCCGCAGCGCCGGCGCGGCCGGCCGCGGCGCCGACCCAGGCGGCCAGGCCGGCCCCGGCGTCGCCGGAGGGCAAGACGTTTTCCCCGATCCCCGAGCCGCCCGCGCCGCTGATGACGGGCCGCCCGACGCGGCCGCCGCTGTCGTGGTGGCTGGCGCGGGCGATCCTGTGGGGGCTCTGCGCGGGGGCCCTGTTCCTGCCGTGGTACGGCGTGTCGGTGTCGACGGGGGCCGAGACGGTCAGCGAGAGCATCACGGGCTACGAGTTCGTGGTCATGGTCTGCGACGGGGTGAACAACGCCACTGCCCGGGCGGAAGCGGAAGACCTGCCGGTCCCCACGAAGTACATGAACATGCCTGAGGGCTCCGGACGACTGCTCGTGGGCGCGGCAATGATGGCCTTCGGCCCCTGCGTCTACGTCCTGGGGCTGCTGCTGATGATCGTGATCGTCCCGATTGCCGCCGGCAAGGACGGCGCCGGCGCCATGTGGCCCTTCCTGACGTGCCTGGTGGGCCTGGGCGGATTCGTGATCGGCTGGCACATCATGGCCGGCTCGGAACTGATGGCGCCCGGCCTGGAGATCGCCTCCCAGATCGGCGCCTCCATCGGCCCCAGCGGCTGGGCGTACACCATGGCTCTGCTGCTGGTCCCGTTCACGCTGATCGCCCGCGCCAAGCCCGACTACCGGCTCGTCCAGGCCGTGCAGTGGAGCAAGCAACAGTCATCTGCAGGGCCGTTCTAGTCAACGGCCTTGGCTTGTGGAGGGATGGCCCCGCCCAGCAACTGGGCGGGGCTTATTCTTGTCCGCCCGGGCGCCGGACGGCCCGCGTTTCCTCACAGCGCCGCCAACGCGCCGTCGATCGCGTCCAACCGTCCCTGCATCTCGGCCAGGCGCTTCCGCTCGGCCTCGACAACGGCCGGCGGTGCGTTGGCGACGAACTTGGCGTTGCTGAGCTTGCCTTCGGCCGAGGCGATGCCGCGCGCAACGGTGGCGCGTTCCTTCTCGAGGCGGGCCCGCTCGGCCTCGACGTCGACGACGTCGGCGACGAAGGCCGTCACGCCGGCCGCGACGACCGTGGCCGCCCGCGCATCGGGCTTGGCGGCCCCGGCACGGACGGTCAACTCGCCCAGGTTCGCCTGGGACCGGATGAGCTCGAGGTTGTCCGAGATGCGCTGGGCGTCGCCGCCGGCAGCGTCGATCGTCACGTCCAGCTCGCGCGAGGGCGGCACGTTGTGCGTCGTGCGGACCTGCCGGATCCCGCGGATCAGCTCGCGCATCGCGTCGAACTGCCGCTCGGCATCGCCCTGGATCAGCTCGGCCTGCGCCCGGGGCCAGGCGGCCCGGACCAGCAGCGGCTCGCCGGGGCGGTCGGCCAGGCCCCTCAGGGGAACCACCTCGTTGAGCTGCTGCCAGACGGCCTCTGTGATGTACGGGATCACCGGGTGCAACAGCCGCAGCAACCCGTCCAGGACGTACGCGACGATCGCCTTGGGCGCGGCCTCGCCGGCGGCGATGCGGCGCTTGGCGATCTCGAGATACCAGTCGCAGAAGTCGTCCCACGTGAACCGGTACAACACGCCCGCCAATTCGTTGAACCGGTAGGTCTCCAGGGCCGACGTCGCGTCGCGGATCGTGGCGTGCAGGCGGCTGAGGATCCACGTGTCGGCGAGGTTCCCGCCGGGATGGACCGCCTGCCAGCTCGGCGCGCCGGCGACGTTCATCAGCGCGAAACGCGACGCGTTCCACAGCTTGTTGCTGAAGTTCCGCCCCAGGTCGAACTTCGGGGAGGTGTTCCTCTCGCGCCCGTCGGGCAGCCTGACGTGCTCAACCGGCATGCGGACGTCCTGCGTCTCGGTCGTCATGGACGCCAGCGTGTATCGCAGCGCGTCGGCGCCGTGGCTGTCGATGATGTCCAGCGGGTCGATCCCGTTGCCGAGGCTCTTGGACATCTTGCGGCCCTCGCCGTCCTGGATCATCGCGTGGATGTAGACGTCGTGGAAGGGGGGCGCCTGGCGGAAGTACTGGCCGAACATCACCATGCGGCTGACCCACAGCGTGATGATCTCGCGGGCGGTGCACAGGACATCGGTGGGGTAGAACCGCTTGAGCAGGTCCGTCTCATTCGGCCAGCCCATCGTCGAGATGGGCCACAGGCCCGAGCTGAACCACGTGTCGAGCACGTCGGGATCCTGCTGAAACCCCGCGGCCTCCAACCGGGCGGCGACGTCCCCGGTGCCGGTGGGGGGGCAGACGTACAGGCGTCTGAGCGATGGATCGTCGGGATGATCCATTAGCATCGTCGCAGCCCCCTCGACCGGGCAGGCCGCCTCGCCGCCGACGGGCAGGTCCTTCGACCAGACCGGGATGCGGTGGCCCCACCACAACTGCCGGCTGATGGGCCAGTCCCGGAGGTTTTCCAGCCACGTGCGGTAGTTGACCGCATAGCGCTCGGGCGTGAACTTCAGGCGGCCGGCCAGCAGGGGCTTCAGGGCGATGCCCGCCAGGGAGTTGGCCGGCACGTCGGTGCCGTCGAGGATTCCGTCGCCGAACGCCGCGGCCAGCCGCCCGATGGGCTGCTTGACGGCGATGTACCACTGGTCGGACAGGTACGGCTCGATCGGCACGTGGGAGCGGTAGCTGTGGCCGACCTCGTGATCGTAATCGCGGATGTCCTCCAGCAATCCCTCGGCGCGGAACCACTCGACGATGGCCTCGCGGGCCTCGAAGCGGTCCATGCCGAGGAATCGCTCGGCGTCGCTGCCGACGGCGTCGTCCCAGCCGTAACGGTCGCTGATCGTCCCGTCGGGCGCCATCACGTTGACGATCGGCAGGTCGTGCCGCTGGCCGATGGCCCAGTCGTTGGGGTCATGCGCGGGGGTGACCTTCAGGAATCCGGTCGCGAAGCGGGCTTTGGGGTCGTCGCTGTCGGGATCGCCCAGGACGACGTATTCGTCGGCGATGATGGGGATGATCCGACCGACCAGCGGCAGGCGGACCTCCCGGCCCACGAGGGCCGCGGCCCGCGGATCGCGCGGGTTGATGGCCACGGCGGTGTCGCCCAGCATCGTCTCGGGGCGGGTCGTCGCGACGGTCACGTGGTCGACCGGGGCGCCGCCGATCATGACCGGCTCGACCAGCGGGTAGCGCAGGTACCAGAAGAAGCCCTTGACGGTCTCGTGCTCGACCTCGTCGTCGGCCAGCACCGTCTGGGTCGCGGGGTCCCAGTTCACCAGCCGCTTGCCGCGGTAGATCAGCCCGTCGGCGAACAACTGGAAGAACGCGGTGCGGACGGCGGCGGCGCAGACCTCGTCCATCGTGAAGCGGGTGCGGTCCCAGTCGCACGAGCAGCCCATGGCCTCCAGCTGGCCGAGGATGCGGGCTTCATACTCGTCCTTCCACGCCTGGATCCGTCCGATGAAGGCCTCGCGGGTGAAATCGCCGCGGCGTCTGCCCTCCTCGGCGAGGATGCGCTTCTCGACGACGGTCTGCGTCGCGATGCCGGCGTGGTCGGTGCCGGGCATCCAGAGGGTGTTGAAGCCGGCCATGCGCTTCCAGCGGACGAGGATGTCCTGCAGCGTGTTGTTCAACGCGTGGCCCAGGTGCAGGGCCGCCGTCACGTTAGGCGGGGGGATCACGATCGTGTAGGTCGGGCCGCCCGCCTTCGGGTCGGCGGCAAAGCTCCGGGCCTGCCGCCACAGCGCGTAGATATCCGCCTCGGTCTGTCGGGGGTCGTAGACTTTCGCCAGTTCCTTGGCCATCGTCATTCACCTGCCAGTGAAGCCGGCGCGGCGGCGCCGGCGGTGTCGTCCATGTCCTTGAAGAGCTTGTACTCGAAGGCGTCGGTCAACGCCAGCCACGACGCCTCGATGATATTGCCGCTGACGCCCACCGTGCCGAAACTGCCCTGCTCGTCGTGGAAGCGGATCGCCACACGAACCTTCGCGGCCGTCCCGGCGACGGCGTTGACGACGCGGACCTTGTAATCGTCCAGGTGCACGCGGTCGATGGCGGGGTAGCGGCCCCGCAGCGCCTTGCGCAGGGCGCCGTCCAGGGCGTTGACCGGCCCGTCCCCGTCGGCGACGGTGTACTCGTCCTGGCCGTCGATGACCAGGCGCACGACGGCCTCAGTCGTCGCCGCCTCGCCGTCGGTGCGGAGGATGTTGCACCGGTAGTGGTCGAGCATCCAGAACGGCCCGCGGTGCCACGGCTCGCCGAGCGTCTTGCGGATCAGCACGTCCAGCGTGCCGTCGGCGGCCTCGAACTCGTAGCCTTCGGCCTCCATCGCCACCACGCGCTGGAGGATCCGCCGCTGGGCGTCCTTGTCGTCGGCCAGGCCGAACCGCCGGTGCGCCGACGCGACGATGTTGCTCGCGCCGGCCAGTTCCGACACGAGCACCCGCCGCCGGTTGCCCACCAGGGACGGGTCGATGTGCTCGTAGGTGCTGGTGTTCCGCTGGACGGCGTGCACGTGCATCCCGCCCTTGTGCGCGAAGGCCGAGCGCCCCACGAAGGGCTGATGGTCTTCGAAGGCCAGGTTGGCCACTTCGTAGACGAAACGGCTGACCTCGGTGAGCTGCGCCAGCGCGCCGTCGCGAAGGCAGGGCCGGTTCAACTTCAGTGTCAGGTTGGGGATCACGCTGGTCAGATCGGCATTGCCGGCGCGTTCGCCGACGCCGTTGATCGTCCCCTGGACCTGGACGGCCCCGTGCCGGACCGCCTCCAGGGCGCAGGCGACCGCCAGGCCGCTGTCGTTGTGCGTGTGGATCCCCAGCCGCGCCTCCGGAAGCCGCCGGACGAGGGCCTTGAGCACCTTGGCGATCGTCTCGGGCAGCGAGCCGCCGTTCGTGTCGCACAGGACCAGGCGGGTCGCGCCGGCGTCCAGGGCGGCCCGGAGGGTGTCGACGGCGTAGCGGGGGTTGGCGCGGTAGCCGTCGAAGAAGTGCTCGGCGTCGTAGACGACCTCGCGACCCTCGGCGGCGCAGAACGCGACGCTGTCGGCGATCATGCGGAGGTTCTCCGGGCGGGTGACGCGGAGGACCTCGGTGACCTGCATGTCCCAGCTCTTGCCGACGATGGTGCAGACGGGGGCCTGCGAATCCAGCAGGGCCTGCAGGCCGACATCCTGGTCGGCGGCGATCCCGCGCCGGCGGGTCATGCCGAACGCCGCGATCTTCGCATGGGCGAGCTTCCGCGAACGGATGTGCTGGAAGAAGGCGGCGTCCTTGGGATTGCTCAGCGGGTAGCCGCCTTCGACGTAGTCGACGCCCAGCGCGTCCAGCCGCTCGGCGATGAGCAGCTTGTCTTCCAGCGACAGGCTCACGCCCTCGGCCTGCGTGCCGTCCCGCAGGGTGGTGTCGTAAATCTCTACTCGGTTGTCAGTCGTCATGATTCGATGTCCATCACAATAGGAAAAGCCCTCAAGCGGTGCAGAACGCCTCAGGGCGGGTCGGCGGAAGGAAGAGGACCGGCGGAGCCCTAAGGCACGAGTACGGGGACGACCGGTACGATGATACCGGCGGCGCGGAGGCTGACCGCCCGGCCCTGATGGCCGTTGGGGCGGGTGTCAGCGATCGTCAGCGTCCGCACCATCGTACTCCCGGTTCATGCCTTGGATCAGAGGCGGTTCCAGGGCCTCCTGGCCGGCGGAGTTCCCAGGAGAACACCCGCCCGCCGAAGGCTCGTGAAACAGCTCACAAAAGACGTATCGGCATTATAGTACCGCCCCCTTGCGTGTCAATGGGCCTTCCGGCCCGGGGCAGCCTTACAAATCTTAGCATCGCAGCCGGCGTTTGCATCGCCGTCGGCGTTGCCTATAATCGAGGATCTATCATGACAGAATCACTGTGCGATCAATGCCCCGGGATGTGCTGCCGTTACATCGCCCTGCCGCTGGACGAACCGGCTGACCGGGAGAGTTTCGAGGAGATCCGCTGGTTCCTCATGCACGAGGGCGTGTCGGTCTTCGTCACCGACGGCCAGTGGTACCTCTCGGTGGCGACGGCCTGCAAACACCTGGACGACAAGGGCATGTGCGACGCCTACGCCACGCGCCCGGCGATCTGCCGCAAGTACAGCAGCGGCAACTGCGACTACCACGGCGGGGAGTACGAATACCAGTTGTTCTTCACCCACGCCCAGCAACTGGCCGACTACGCCGCCGAGAAGCTCGGCGACGCCTGGACGGCCCCAACGAAGTAACCGGCGAGGCCGCACCCATGGAGTTCAGCAGCGTCAAAGGGTTCCGGGATTTCTACCCCGAGGACATGGTCGTCCGCAACCTGATCGCCGACGCCTGGCGGCGGGTCTCCCTGCGCAACGGCTTCGTCGAATACGAAGGGCCGATGCTGGAGTACCTCGACCTCTTCCGCGTCAAGAGCGGCGACGAGATCGTCAGCCAGTTGTTCAGCCTCACCGACCGCGGGGGGCGGGAACTGGCGATCCGTCCGGAGCAGACGCCCACGCTGGCGCGGATGGTCAACGCGCGGATCAACGCCCTGCCCCGGCCGATCAAGTGGTTCTCCATCCCCTGGGTCTGCCGCGCCGAGAACCCCCAACGGGGGCGGGGGCGGGAGTTCTTCCAGTGGAACGTGGACGTCATCGGCTCGGACGCCGCCCTGGCCGACGCCGAGTGCATCTTCACCCTGGCCGACCTGCTGGCCGAGCTCGGTCTGGCGCCGTCGGAGGCGCAGGTGTTCCTGTCCAGCCGCTCGCTGATCACGGCGGCGCTGTCGGCGGTGGGGGTGGAGACATCCCGCCACGCGGCGTTGTTGCCGATCCTGGACAAGCGCGACAAGGTGCCGGCGGAGGCGTTCGAGGAGATGTGCGCCAAGGAAGGCCTCGCGGCCGGGCAGATCGCCTCGATCAGCGCCTTCCAGGACGCCGCGACGCTCGAGGAGGCCGCCGCGCGGCTGGGGCCCAGCGACACCGTGGCCGCCGAGTGCGCGAAGCTGGCCGAGGTGATGGGGATTCTCGACCGCATGGGCGCCGGCGACTACTGCCGCCTGGACCTGCACGTCGTCCGCGGGCTGGCCTACTACACCGGCGTGGTCTACGAGGCCTTCGACACGGATCGCTCCCTGCGGGCCCTGGCCGGCGGGGGGCGCTACGACAACCTGCTGGAGACGCTCGGCGGCCCGACGCTGGGCGCGACCGGATTCGGCATGGGCGACATCGTGCTGGGGATCCTCCTGGCCGAGCGGGGCAAGCTGCCCAGCACCGCCGAGTCGTGCGACTGCTACGTCATCGACGCCGCCGAAAGCCTTTTCGACGCGGCCCTGGGCGTCGTGGCCGAGCTTCGCCGGGCCGGGCTGAGGACGAACCTGTCGTACAAGCGGCAGAACCTCGGCAAGCAGCTCAAGGCGGCCGCACGCAGCGGGGCGGCGGTGGCGGTCATCGTGGGCGAGGAACTGACCGAAGCGGGCGAGGTGACGATCAAGACCCTGGCCACCGGCGATCAACGCCGCGTCAGGCGGGCCGACCTGGTGGCCGAGTTGAAGCGGTAGGGCGGATGTCGCACCGGCGGGACCACTACGAACTGGCATTCGAGGACTACCTGCGGGGCAGAGGCTGGCCGTACGTGGCCGTCGACGAGGCCCGCCGCAAAGCGTTCGCCGCGGTGGCGTTAAAGAACTTCGACTACATCGTCTACTCGTCGACCGGGGCGAACCTCCTGGTAGACGTCAAGGGCCGCAAGTTCCCCAACGTCCTGGCCGTCGGGCGCCGTCGGGTAGGGCGGGCGTTCGAGAACTGGATCACCCGCGACGACCTGGAAGGCCTGGGCCAGTGGGAGCGGATCTTCGGCGGCGGGTTCCGCGCGGTGCTCGTGTTCGCCTACTGGCTGCAGGGCCCGCCGGCGTCGTCGCCGATGGAGGAGGTGCACGTGTTCCAAGGCCGTCATTACGTCTTTGCTGCCATCGGCTTGGACCGCTACGTCGCCGCCGCCCGCCCGCGCAGCGCGCGTTGGCAGACGCTCACTGTGCCCACCGAGCAGTTCCGCAGCGCGATCTGTGACGTGGCGGCGCTGCTGTGATACGATGGAGGCCGGCACAGACCCCGCCGGGGGTGAAACCGGCGGCGGTGGCGGCCGGAAGGTTGAACCGGGTTGGACAGTGCGTATAATCAGAGGAATGAACATGATTTGGAAATGGTGCGTGGCGCTGATGACGATGCTGATTTCCGCGGGCGCGGCCCTGGCGGCCGATGACGGCTTCCCGGGCGGCCCGGTGAACGAGCCAAAGGGCGGCTGGATCAAGTGGGCCATCCTGGCCGTCTTCCTCGTGGGCGTCGGCGCCGTGGCGTTCAAGAACCCCAAGCGCACCCACCTGGGCTAGCGGTTTGACGCCTCTGATTCCGTGAATCAACGGTGGGAGACAGACGGCGGTCTCCTGCTGGACGGCGTTGCCGCCCAGGGACCGTGCCGCCGACCGGGAGAACAAGGCATGAAGAAACTGATCATCATGATTCTGATCTGCGTGAACCTCGCGCTGGTCGCGGTGCTGGCGTTCCACGCCACCGCCAGGCCGGCCGAGGCGCAGGTGCGGCAGGTGCGGGGCGACTACACCCTGGCGTCGGCCCGTCGCGACGACGACGAGGACGTGGTGTTCGTCCTGGACAACAACTCCGGCGTGCTGTTCGGCATCTGGGCCGACACGTCCCGCCAGAACGTGGAATTCGTCATTCTCGGGCCGCGCGACCTGGCGAGGGACTTCGCGGCCGCTCAACGCTAGGCGCCCGCAGCGAGGTGCACCATGAAAGACACCCAGTCCATCACGATTGCCGTGCTGACCGCTTCGGCGGCGCTGCTGCTGACGGCCGTTCTGTTGGCCGGCGGGTCCGACCGGGCCGTCGCCGCCCAGGCCGAGAGCCAGGGCCGCGAGTACACGATGATCGCCGGCCAGGCGACCTCGCAGCGGGACATCCTCTACGTCGTGGACCGCGCGAACGAGCGACTGATCGCCTACACGGCGGACAGGGACATCCGCAACCGCCAGATCCTCCTGATCGGCGGCCCGGTCGACCTTGGCCGCCTGGTGCTCAGCGCTCAGCCCCAGCCAGGGCCGGCGAGGTGAGAACGGAGAGACTGCAGGCTGGCCGAAGCCTGAAGTCCGGCCGTCCGCGAGACTGACGATGGAGCATGCTGCCGCCCAGGATGGTGCCGCCGCGCCCGTGGGGCCGCAGGAGGCGATGGGGTGGGTCCGGGCCGACCTGGAGGACCTGATCGCTCGGGCGTGGGAGGTCCGGCGGGCCCGGTTCGGCCGCGACGTCGCCTTCTGCTCGATCGGCGCCGGCAAGGTGGGCGCGTGCAGCGAGGACTGCAAGTGGTGCTCCCAGTCGGCGCGGCACGTGACGCACGTCGACCGCACGGTCCGTCGCACCGATCCCCAGACGCTCATCGCCGCCGCCCGGCAGGCCGGCGGGCGCGGGGTGGGGCGGTTCGGCATCGTCAATTCCGGCCGCGAGCCGATGGAGACGGACCTGGCCGCCGTCGAGGCCGTGGCGGGGGGGCTGAACGGCGGCGACGTCGAGTTGTGCGCCTCCCTGGGCCGGATCGATGCCGCGACGGCCGCACGGCTCCGCGCCGCGGGGGTGCGGCGCTACCACCATAACCTCGAGACCTCCCGTCGCTTCTACGGCCGGATGGTCAGCACCCACACCTGGGACGATCGCCTGGCCGCCCTCAAGGCCGCCCGGCAGGGGGGGCTGAGCCTCTGCAGCGGCGGCCTGTTCGGCCTCGGGGAGACCTGGGCCGACCGGATCGACCTGGCGATCGCGCTGCGCGACGAGGTCCGCCCCGACGCGGTCCCACTGAACTTCCTCCACCCGATTCCCGGCACGCCCCTGGCCGATGCGCCCCGCCTGACACCCGCCGAGTGCCTGCGGATCATCGCCGTTTTCCGCCTGCTGATGCCCGACGTGGACCTCAAGGTGGCCGGCGGGCGCGAGGCGAACCTGCGGGACCTGCAGAGCTGGATCTTCCACGCCGGGGCCACCAGCGTCATGGTCGGCGACTACCTCACCACCCGCGGGCGCGGCATCGACGCCGATCTGCAGATGGTGACGGATCTGAACCTCCGCCTGGTGGGGGGGTTCGGCCAAGAAGCCGCACCATGACGGCACCGCGGATCACGGGGCTGTCGCTGATTTCACCGGCCGGACGGACGGTCGAAGAGAACCTCAGCGCCTGGCACGCCGGCCGCGCCGCCGGGACCGACGCGGGGCTGGAACCGCCGATGGACCGCGTCCCGCTGGCGCGGCTGAGCAGCGGCGACGAGCTTCGCGCGGCCGAGGCGCGGTGGGGGGATCGTGCCGCGGCACTGGGCGTGCTGGCCGCCGAGGATGCCCTGGCGTCGGCGGGGCTGGACGACACGTGGATGGCGCGGGGCGGCTCGTCGATGGTGGTCGGCACCAGCAAGTCGGGCGTCCTGACGGCCCTGGCGGCGGCCGATGTGCTGCGCAGCGGCGACCGCGAGGGGGCCGAGGCGGCCGCGGCGAGGATCTGGCCCTGGGGGACGCCCGGCGGGGCGTGCACGGCGTTGCTCCAGCGGTACCGCCCCGGCGGGTCCGTTCACACGGTGGCCTCGGCCTGCGCGACGGGCCTGGCGGCCTTGGCCCAGGGGGCGGCCCTCCTGGCCGAGGGGCGGGCCGACACGGTGCTGGTGGTGGCCACGGAGGCGTCGATCCACCCGTTGTTCATCGGCGCGTTCTGGACGATGGGGGCCCTGGCCCGCTGGGACAGCACCCCCGCCGATGCCTGCCGTCCCTTTTCGGCCGACCGCGAGGGGTTCGTTCTGGCCGAAGGGGCCGCCGCGATCGTCCTGCAGGCCCCCCACGCGTGCGGCCGGATCGGAAATCTTCCGGGGCCCGCCGTCGCCGTCGCCGGTGCCGCCGTCGGCAGCCAGGGCGGCGACCTGGTCCGCCCGAACGCCTCGGCCGGCGCCCTGGCGGCCCTGATCCGCCTGGCCTGCGGGCGGGCGGGATGGACGGACGGGCACGCCGACCTGATCCACGCGCACGGCACGGGCACGCCGGCCGGGGACCGCGCCGAGACCGCCGCGATCCGCCGGGCCCTGGTCGGCGCCGACCGGGCCGTCGTCGTCAGCACCAAGCCCATCACCGGCCACATGCTCGGCGCCGCCGGACTGGCCCAGGCGGTGCTTACGGTCCGGGCGATGCAGACCGGCCGCATCCCCCAGGCCGTCAACTACCGCCGGAGCGACCCCGCCTGCGACCTCGACTACAACACCGACGGCCCCCGCCGGGTCGACGTCGCCCGCGCCCTGTGCATGGCCAACGGCTTCGGCGGCGGATCGGCCGTCGTGGCGCTCACCGAGGCGTGAGACGCCGCGGCAGGCGGCCCGGACCGCATTGAGCCTCCAGCTTCTCCCGTCCGTTATTCACACGCTGTTCACATGTTGAAACCCGAGTTGTCCACATTCACCCTCGGCACGGAGAATCCCCTGTAATGACGGGCCTTCGGCGGCCGCCGCGGCTGAGAGCCCCCCTATCCATATCTTCCCATAACATGTATTATCGGACGTTGTGCAAAGGGAAGGTTCTTCAGGCACAACCACGTAAGGAAGACCGGTCCCCGGCCGCCTGGACCCCGGGCCGCGGGGGCTGGGAAGGTTTCCGGGGCAAGTTCTTGCGCCCGTCGGACCGTTCATGGCGTACAATCGTTCGTAACATCGGGGCCGGCACGGACTGCCATGCCGACAGGTGCGATGGCCGCCGGGGACGCGAGGTGATCATGGACATCCTCATGGAGCTGTCGAAGGTCCTCATCACGGAGACCGGGGATCTGCAGTTGATCGAGTTGGCCGAACGGGACGGCACGCGGAGCTTCCCGATCCGGATCGGGATCACCGAGGCCCTGGCGATCGACCGGCGGCTCAAGGGCGTCAGTTTCGCGCGGCCGCTGACGCACGACCTTCTGGCGCTGACGATCGAGTCGCTGGGCGGACACCTGGAGCGGATCGTCGTCAACGACCTGCGGGACGTTATGATCGGCGGGGAGCCCCGTTCGACGTTCTTCGCCCAGCTCCACATCCGCCAGGGCGACCAGCTCATCCTCGTCGACGCCCGTCCCTCCGACGCCATCGCGCTGGGCGTCGCCAGCGACACGCCGATTTTCGTCGCCGAGCACGTCCTGGACGCCGTCACCCGCTCAGGGGAAGCCTGATCTGCCGGCTTCAGTCCGTTGGGGCTCCCATCGGGAACACGCCCAGGGGCACGCGTGTCCCGTCACCCTCGTAATACACCGCCGCCAGGCGACCCGCCCCGGCGGGCCAGACGGCCAGGCCGGGCGTGCCGAGGCGGTCGAAACCCGCGGCGGCCGGGCCGCCGTGCAGGTGGGCCAGGCAGAAACGGGCGTCCTGGCACATCAGCCCGCTGGGCTGGTAGGCCTCGGCGGCCGGGGAGGCGGATTCGTACAGGCGGGGCCGCGCCACCCCGTCGTCCAGGACGATGAGCCCGCCCCACGCGGGCCCCTGCGACAGGCACCGTCGGCCCAGGGCGCCGGCGACGCCGGGGCGGTCGAGCATGGCGTTCAGCAGACACAGGCGGACCAGCGTCGCCGTGGAGAGGTCCTCCAGCGGCGTGGACTGCCCGCCGACGCCGGCCGAGCCGCGCCGGGCCTGGGCGCGGAGTTCCGCATCCAGGCGCGACAGCAACGGGCCGCGACGGCCCGACCGCAGGGTTTCGTCGTTGGCCAGGCCGGCCAGCAGGTGCACGTCGCCGATGGTGAACGCGTAGGGCCCGGCCGCCGCCCACTCGCCCGCGACGGCGATGGCGGCGTCGAGCCGGTCGCGGCGGGCGGCGTAGGTTTCCACGACCGCCAGCAGATCCTCGCTCGACGGCAGGTAGCCGGCCCGGGCGATGCAGTACTGCAGCGCCTCGACGGCGGCGACCCACGGGGGCAGGTCGGCGATGCGGCCCTTCAGGTCGTCCGGGGCGAGTCGCGACGCCAGCACGTCCAGGGCCGAGCGCCGGGCGGTGAACCCCGGGCGGTTCAGCCCGTCCAGCAGGGCCTGGGACCACGTCCGGCCCGACATCGTCTCGACGGCCCGCCTGAAGCGGACCTCCGTCGCGTCGTCCGACGGGTCGGCCTGCGACCACAGGCACACAACGTCCGATAACCACGCCGGGTGGGGGTGGCGCGTCAGCCAGTCCAGCAGGGCCTGCTGGAAGCCGCCGGGCACGCTCTCGCGCAGGGCCGCCAGGACGTGCGGTTCGGCCTGGGGGTCGTCCTGGATGGCCAGGAGGCCCAGGACCGCCTGGCGGACCGGCTGGGGCGCCCGCCCCGCCGTCAGGATCGTCGCCAGTTCGCTGAGGTACCACGGATGCGGCCCGACCTCGTGGACTACCACCGACAGGCTCGCGATCCGCGAGGCGGGGTCCAGACGCTCGTCCTGGACGCGGCGGAGATTGTGCAGCGCGGTCTTCTGGGGCCCCCACTTCTCCCGCGCGGCCGGTCCGGCCGCCTCCAGCGCCGCCAGCGTCGTCGGCGGTCCCGCCGTCCCGCAGCCGGCCAGGAGGGCCGCCGCGACCACCGCCGCCGCCGCCATGACCCCCCCACTGCGCAGTCCGCTCCGTCGCATGGCCGCCCCCTTTCGAGCTGGGTCCGATGTCTCCATGGTCGCACGCGGGATTGTACCGGTGACGGCAGGCGACCGTAAAGGCCCTGATCTCCCGTCTCGTCCTCCCGTCTCGTTCTCCCGTCTCGTTCTTGCCAGCCCCCCAAACGGCCGGTACACTGCTGCGACCATGGAAAACAGCCTTCACGAACAGATCGAACTGCTGACCCGGGGGACGGCGGCGATCTACAGCGTTGAGGACCTGGCCGAGCGCCTCAAGGCGGCGGCCGCGTCCGGTAGACAGCTCCGCGTCAAGCTGGGACTGGATCCGACGGCCCCGGACATCCACCTGGGCCACACGGTCGTGCTGAACAAGATGCGGCAGTTCCAG
The DNA here is from genome assembly GCA_012514895.1 of Planctomycetota bacterium. GTDB lineage: Bacteria > Planctomycetota > Phycisphaerae > SM23-33 > FEN-1343 > JAAYZK01. Next base: position 28,303 of record JAAYZK010000233.1, read on the forward strand.
GACCTCGGCCACAAGGCGGTGCTGATCATCGGCGACTACACGGCCCGGATCGGCGATCCGACCGGGCAGAACACGACGCGGCCGATGCTCTCGGCCGAGCAGATCCAGGCCAACGCCACGACCTACATCAACCAGGCGGCCAAGGTCCTGGATGTCAGCGAAGACAAGCTCGAGATCCGCTACAACAGCGAGTGGCTGGAGCAGTTGTCGTTCGCCGACGTGATCAGGCTGGCGGCCCAGATGACCGTGGCGCGGATGCTCGAACGGGACACGTTCGAGCTGCGCTACAAGGCGGGGGTCCCCATCGGCGTCCACGAGTTTCTCTACCCGCTGATGCAGGGCTACGACAGCGTGTGCATCGAGGCCGACGTGGAACTGGGCGGGACCGATCAGACCTACAACAACCTCGTCGGGCGGCAACTCCAGGCCAACGCGGGCCAGCGGCCGCAGATCGTGATGGTCATGCCGATCCTGGTGGGCCTGGACGGCGTGGAGAAGATGTCCAAAAGCAAGGGCAACTACATCGGCGTCACCGACGAGGCCAACGACATGTTCGGCAAGGTGATGAGCATCCCCGACGCGCTGATGGCCAACTACCTCACGCTGCTGACTGATGCGCCGCTGGACGAGGTCCGGCGTCTGACCGACCCGGCGGCGACCCACCCCCGCCAGGCCAAGGCCGACCTGGGCAGGCGGATCGTCGCGCGGTTCCACGGCGGCAACGCCGCCGAGGCCGCCGCCGCGGAGTTCGACCGGATCTTCGCCCAGCGCCAGGCCCCCACCGACATGCCCGAGATCGCCGTCAGCGGCCCGACGATCGGGATCGTCGATCTCATCCGCACCGCCGGCTTCGCCGCCACCAACAGCGAGGCCCGACGGCTCATCGTGCAGAACGCCGTCAGCCTCGACGACGCCAGGATCACCGACGTCGAGGCGACCGTCGAGGTGACCGACGGCCAGGTCCTCCGCGTCGGCAAGCGGCGGTTCGGCCGGATCCGATCCAAGCCCTGTTGAGCAGTGCAGAAGGGAATAACCCTACCGTCCGAAGCGGCGGTCGGGGTGGGTCGCGCGGTACTGGCGCGGGCACAGGCCGAAGCGTGCCCGGAAACGCCGGTTGGAGTAGCTGAGATTGCGGTAGCCCACGGTCAGGGCGATTTCCGTGATTCCCATGTCCGTGAAGCAGCAACAAGGCCCGGCTCCGCGAGGGAACCGGGCCTTGCCTTGTCGTCGGGGATCGTCGGCCGGGGGTCTAGAACCCGTAGAACACCGCCATGTCGCGGAGGCTCTTGGTGGGGATCTTCCCGGCGTTGCCGGCCTGGCCGAAGGCGATCATGCGCTGCTTGCAGACCTCCTTCATGGCCGAGCGAGCGGGCTTGAGGTAGTCGCGGGGGTCGAACTTCTCGGGCGTCTCGGCGAAGACCTTGCGGATGGCGCCGGTGATGGCCATGCGGTTGTCGGTGTCGACGTTGACCTTGCGGACCCCGTGCTTGATGCCCCGCTGGATCTCCTCGACGGGCACGCCGTAGGTCTGCTTCATCTTCCCGCCGTACTTGTTGATGATGTCCTGCAACTCCTGCGGGACGCTGGACGAGCCGTGCATGACCAGGTGGGTGTTGGGCAGTTTGCGGTGGATCTCTTCGATCCGGCTCATGACCAGCACCTCGCCGGTGGGCTTCTTGGTGAACTTGTAGGCCCCGTGGCTGGTGCCGATGGCGACAGCCAGGGCGTCCAGGCCGGTGGCCTCGACGAAGCGGGCGGCCTCGTCGGGGTCGGTGACGTGCTTGAGGGCCTCTTCGCTGCTCATGCCGGCCCCGTGGCCGTCTTCGATCCCGCCCAGGCAGCCGATCTCACCCTCGACCGTCACGCCCATGGCGTGGGCGACGTCGACGACCTGCCGGGTGACCTTGACGTTGTAGTCGAAGGTGCTGGGGGTCTTGCCGTCGGCGGCCAGCGAGCCGTCCATCATGACGGAGGTGAAGCCCATCGCGATCGCGCTGAAGCATGTCGACGGGGCGTTGCCGTGGTCGAGGTGCATGGCGATCGGAAGCTCCGGGTACAGTTCGGAGGCGGCGATCATCAGGTGGCGGAGGAAGTTGTCGTCAGAGTAAGACCGGGCGCCGCGGGACGCCTGCACGATGACGGGGCTGTCCGTCTCGCGGGCGGCTTCCATGATCGCCTGGATCTGCTCCATGTTGTTCACGTTCAGGGCCGCGACGCCGTACTCGTTCTCGGCGGCGTGGTCCAGAAGGACGCGCATCGGTACCAGTGGCATATCAATTCCTTTCCGGGTAACAGGATCCTATCGACCGCCCGTCCAAGGCGGCCCGGTATTCTACGGGGCCCGCCGAGGCGATGCAATGGGCGAACCGGGGGAAACGTACGGGGGGTTGATAGCCGAAGGCCGCTTCACCGGCGATCGGGCGGCACGCCGATGTCGGCGACGGTGACGCGACCGGTGAACGCAGCGGCGCCGGGGGCGGCGAAGCCCCGCTTGGCGGCGACGAAGGTGACGGTGCGTACAGCGCGGATGGCCGGCCCGGCGGCCTGGCCGGTGTCGGCGTCCAGGCCGGTGGGGATGTCGACGGCCAGGATGGGCTTGCCCGTCGCGTTGGCCGCCTCGACGGCCACGGCCAGGTCACCGCGAAGTCCGCCGGTAATCCCCGTGCCTCCCAGGGCATCGACCAGCAGGTCGTAGGTCCCCCACCGCTCGGCCATCGACGTGGCTGTGTGTCCGGTCGCCGGGCGGCACACCATGCCCAGGCGAACGAGGGCGTCGAGGTTCACCCGGGCATCCCCGCGGATCTTCTCCGGCTCGGACAGCAGGTAAACGTCGACGGCAATGCCGCGCACCAGCAGGTGGCGAGCCACGACGAACCCGTCGCCGCCGTTGTTGCCCGCCCCGGCCAGCACCGCCACGCGCCCGTCCACGGCACCGTCGAGCATCGCGCAGGCAACGTCGGCGGCCTGGCGGCCGGCGTTCTCCATGAGGACCAGCCCCGACAGGCCGATGGCGTCGATCGCCCAGCGGTCCACCCGGCGGACCTCGTCACGCGACATGACCGGAAGGCTGTTCATCGCAACTGTCTATCGCGCAAGTGCCGCCGCCGGCTTCACCCTGCCAGCGCGTCGTCCAGGACCTTCTTGAGGTCCTTCTTCGTCTGCATGCCGACCATCCGCTTGACCAGTTCCCCGTTGGCGAAGACCATCACCGTCGGGATCGCGCTGATGCCGAACTTGACCGCCACATCGCGGTTCTCGTCGGTGTCGACCTTGCCGACCTTGGCACGGCCGGCATACTCGTCGGCCAGTTCGTCGATCGTCGGGGCGAGCATCTTGCATGGCATGCACCACTCGGCCCAGAAATCCACCAGCACGGGCTGATCGGACTGGATCACCTCGTCCTCGAAGGTATCGTCGGTAATCATCAGAACGTTAGAAGACGCCATCTCCCTGCTCCTTGCAGCGCGACACACGGAATCCTCGTCCAAAGGGATGTTAGGAGCGACCGCCCCCGATGTCAATCGCCGCCCTGCCCGGTCCCGGCGGCCGCGGCGCCGTTCTGGCCGTCCGGCAGGAACGCCGCCGGCCGCGCCACGCTGCTGCTGGCCTTCTGCTTCTTGGCGCGAAGCTGTTCCTCGTAGGCCATGACGGTCTTGATGTGATCGTAGCGGACCAGCAGCCGATGGCGCTCCATGGCCATGCGCCCCAGCACGGCCACGGCGCCCAGGGCGCCTGTCGCCACGACGACGGCCAGAACTGCCAAGGATTCAGCGGACACGTTACCTGTATCGGCCAGGGCGCCCTGGGGAATTCACCGGGGCGTCGTGTTTGCCCGGTCCATTACGTGCTTCGCAGGTACCGTGTGCGATCCATGATGAACCGCAGGGGCTCCCCGGCGAGGTGGCGGCGGATGTTGTCCAGGGCGTACTGATGCATCAGCCGCAGCCGCCCGGCGCCGTCCTGGCGGATGGGCCGTCCGTTGCTGATGCAGTGGCCGGTGATGATGACGTTGGGCCACCGGCGGGCCGGGTGGTCGGGGGCGAGGGTGTCGGGCTCCAGCACGTCCAGTCCGGCCCACAGGCGCCCGGACTCCAGTTCCGCCAGCAGCGCGTCCTGGTCGATGATTCCGCCGCGGGCGGTGTTGACGATGACACCGTCGTCCGGCAGGAGGGCCAGCAGTTCGGCGGTGACCGTCCCGCGGGTCTCGTCGCACAGCCCCGCGTGCAGCACAACGGCCTCGGACGTTTCGAACAGCTCCCGCAGGCTCTGGACGCGGATGCACCCGTCCGGCAGACGGTCCACGTAGGGATCGTACACACGGATCACCGGCTCGAAGGGGCGGACCATCTCGACGAACTTCGCGCCGATGACCCCGCACCCGTAGAGGCCCAGGTTCAGGTCCCGCAGGGTGTGCGAGCGGAACCCCTGCGGCGTGCGGTACTCGCCGGCCTCGATCAGCCGCTGGCGCTGGGGCAGTTTCTTCAGGCAGGCCAGCAGCAGCACCACGGCCCCCTCCGCGACGGGGCCGGCCGGGGCGTCGCCCCAGTTGGTCACCGGGATGGGCGAGTCGATGATCTCGATCGGCACCCCCGGCTGGCAGGAGCCGGTGACGTTGCAGATGTAGCGCAGCGATCCGGGATCGCGGGCGATTTTCGAGGGGATCGTGATCGAACTCCACCCCGTCAGGAGGACATCGCACCCGCGGATCCGTTCGGCGAGCTCGGACTGACTCATGGCCTCGCCGTCGGTGAGGATCGTGAACTCGCCGATCTCGCGCAGAGCCTGGCAGAACGCGTCCGACCACAGGTCCCACCGCGGCTGCCTGCGTGCAATGTGCAGCATTCGGATCATTGCAGCGACTCCTTCAATGGGGGGATGATTTCGCGAACGCCCCGGCCGGACCGGTCATCTGAGGAGGTCTTCCAGGAAGGCCTTGTCGGCCAGGGCGTTGGCCCACAGCAGGTCGACGGTCTCGTCCGGCGCGAGCGTCCCGGCCGTAAACTCCAGCGTGTACGAGCCGTCGTATCCGGCCCGTCTGAGCGTCTCGATGGACCGCCGGGCGACGTCGGGCTTCGCGCTGAAGGGGATGACGTTGCGCTCATCCCGCATCTGCAGGTGGGCGTGGCGGACGCCGGGGCCGAACGTGTCCAGCCAGGCATCCAGCGTGCCGGCGGCGTTGAAGGCGTGGACGATGACGCCCACCCCCGGCACGCCTGCCTCGTCGAAGAAGGCCTTGGCGGCGGCTGGCGCCTCGAGGATCGTCCCGGGGTGGCACTCGCACAGGAGCGTCACGTCGTCGTCGAACAGGAGCCGCCACTGGCGCAGCGCCTCCATGTACTCCTGGCGCCCGGCCGGGTCGTTGCCCACGTTGAACTTCACGCCCTTGGCGCCGAACCGCCGTGCCAGCAGGGCCGCGTGGTTGCGGTCTATGGCCCCCGCCTGGTCGAACGCCGCATAGGAGTTGAAGATCGCCACCGGGCACGGCGACGCCGTCAGGGCCCGCCGCTCGGCGTCGTCGACCTTCGTGGCGTGCCACTGCCACAGTTCCATCCCGTCGAAGCCCGCGTCGGCGAACCGTCCCGTCCAGTCGCTGACGCGGCAGGTCGGCGTCTTGTCCGTTGTCCAGCGGTTCTTCTCCAGCAGGATCGTCCCGATGCAGATCTTGCCGCACGCGCTCATGGTTTTCTCCGCCCCCCTTGCATTCGCCGTTTCAGGAACGAGAATAGCCGCCGTGGGGCGTGCGTCAAGGCAGTAGGGAAAACATGGCTTCGCGCGGCGACATTCTGGTGGTCGGTTCGATCAACATGGACCTGGTCGTGCGCTGCGACCGCCTCCCCGCCCCCGGCGAGACGGTGCTCGGCGGGGACCTGATCACCTCCCCGGGGGGCAAAGGCGCCAACCAGGCGGTGGCGGCGGCCCGCCTGGGCGGGCGATGCCGGATGATCGGCCGCGTGGGCGGCGACAGCTTCGGCGAGGCCCTCCTGGCGAACCTTGCGGCCGAAGGCGTGGACGTCGCGGCCGTGCGGCCCCTGGCCGGCGTGCCGTCCGGCGTCGCCCTGATCAGCGTGGCGGCCGACGGGGAGAACGCCATCGTCGTCGCTCCCGGCGCCAACAGCCGCCTGTCGCCCGCGGATCTCGACGCCCAGGACGACGCCTTCGCCGCCGCGTCCGTCCTGGTGCTGCAGCTCGAACTGCCACTGGACACCGTCGTCGCGGCCCTCCAGCGGGCCCGCCGTCACGGCTGCCGGGTGATCCTCGACCCGGCCCCGGCGCCGGTGGCGATGCCGGCGGCGCTGTACGCCGTCGACGTCATCAGCCCGAACGTCTCGGAGGCTGCGACCCTACTGGGCTGCGGCGGGGCCGGGCCCGAGCAGGTCGCCGCCGCCCTCGTCCAGCGCGGTGCGGCCGCCGCGGTGCTGAAGCTGGGCGCCGCCGGCTCGCTCGTCTGGCAGGACGACCGCGCCACGCGGGTCGCCCCCTTCCCCGTCACGCCGGTCGACACGACGGCGGCCGGCGACGCCTTCACCGCCGCCCTGGCCGTCGCGGTCGCCCGCGGTGAACGGCTGGCCGACGCCGCCCGCTTCGCCAACGCCGCCGGGGCCCTGGCCTGCACCCGCGTCGGGGCGCAGGCGGCGGCGCCGCGGTTGGAGGAGGTGGCGGCGCTGATGAGGCAACCATGAGTACCGATACCGGCATCGTCGTCGCCGGGCACATCTGCCTGGACATCATTCCCGCGCTGGACGCCGAGGGCTGCCGGGCGCGGGAGATGATCGTGCCCGGCAGGCTCGTGAAGGTCGGCCCAGCCACGATCGCCACCGGCGGCGTCGTGGCCAACACCGGCCTGGCCCTGCACCGCCTGGGTGTGCCCGTTCGCCTCATGGGCAAGCTGGGCGACGACCTGCTGGGCCGCGCGGTCCTGGGGATCCTGGCCGATCACAGCCCGGCCCTGGCCGAAGACATGATCGTCGCGCCCGCCGGCGGCAGTTCCTACACGATCGTCATCAGCCCGCCGGGGACCGACCGCACGTTCCTGCATCACCCCGGCGTCAACGACACCTATGCCGCCGCCGACGTGCCCTTCGACCGCCTGGGCGGGTCGGGGATCTTCCACTTCGGCTACCCCCCGCTGATGCGCCGCATGTACGCCGACGGCGGCGGGGAACTCGCCCGGGTCCTTCGCGGTGCCCGCGACCGCGGGATGGCGGTGTCGCTGGACATGTCGATGCCGGACCTGAACGGCGAGGCCGGCAGGGCCGACTGGCCGGGGATCCTCGCCCGGGCCCTGCCTCACGTGGACGTCTTCGCCCCGAGCTTCGACGAGATCCTCCTGATGCTCGATCGCGGCCGCTTCGACCGCCTGGCTGCGGGGGCAGGCGGGAATCTCGCCGCCGGCGCCGAGCCGTCTCTGCTGCGCCGCCTGGCCGAGGCCCTTGTGGCTATGGGCGCCGCCATCGTAGCGTTGAAGCTCGGCGACCGGGGGCTGTACCTGCGGACGACGGACGACGCGGGGCGTTTGGAGCGCATCGGCGGCCGCCTGGCGTGCGACTGGGGCCCGTGGCGCGGGCGCGAGCTGCTGGTGCCCTGCTTTGCCGTGGACGTCGCCGGCACGACCGGCTCGGGCGACGCGACGGTCGCCGGCCTGCTGGCGGGGCTGATTGGCGGCCAGCCCCCCCCCGCCGCCCTGCGGTCGGCCGTCGGCGTCGGCGCCGCCAGCGTCGAACGCGCCGATGCCACCAGCGGCGTGCCGGCCTGGGACGTCGTCCAGCGGCGGATCGCCGCCGGTTGGCCCCGGCGGGCCGGGGCGACGCCGGTGGATTGGCGATGGGATGAGAGCGAAGGACTGTGGGCCGGACCGGGAGACAGGTAGATTTGGGATCTGGAATCTGGAATCTGGAATCTGACGGCAGAGGCTCGCGCCCCGCGGGGCGCCCGGCGTCGCTGTTGCCGTCAGATTCCAGCTCACCCCGTTCTTACGTCGGGTTCGGCTTCGGGGCGATCCAGGTCGGTCTTTTCCTCTACGAGGCCCAGCACAGCGGCGCCTTCGGCCGCCTGGCGGTGGCGGAGGTGATGGCCGAGCGGGTCGCCCAGGTCCGACGGGCGGGCGGGTGCGTGGGGTTGAACATCGCCCACGCCGACTGCGTGGAGCGGACGCGCGTCGGGCCGGTGGAGATCCTGGACACGGCGTCGGACGACGACGTCCGGCGGCTGGCGGACCTGCTGGCCGAGGCGACCGACATCGGCACCGCCGTACCCGGCGTTTCGTGCTATGCTGACGGCGGCCAGCGCAGCCTGGCCGCCCTGCTGGCGGCGGGGCTGGCCCGCAAGACCGAGCGGGGCGGACCGCCGGCGGTCGTCTATGCCGCCGAGAATCACAACCACGCCGCCGAGATCCTCGAAGCGCACGTCCTGGCGGCCCTCGAACCCCGCCGGCGCGACGCCGTGCGCCGCCGGGTGCGGTTCGTCAACACGGTCATCGGCAAGATGAGCGGCGTCGTGACCGATCCGCAGACTATCGGCCGGCAGGGTCTGGTCCCCATGACGGGCGAGGGCGACGCAGCCCTGCTGGTAGAGGCGTTCAACCGCATCCTCATCTCCCGCGTGGACGCCGACGGCGCCGCGGGGCCGCTGCGGTGCGGCTTCCCGCCGTTCGAGGAGAAGGCCGACCTGCTGCCTTTCGAGGAGGCCAAGCTGTACGGCCACAACGCCACGCACGCTCTGGCCGCCGCCGTCGGGGCCCTGCTGGGCCTGGAGCGGATCTGCCAGTTGCCGGAGGTGCCCGGCGCGATGACGTTCCTGCGCGACGCTTTCCTGCGGGAATCGGGGGCGTCCCTCGTCCGCAAGCACCGCTCGGTCGACCCGCTGTTCACCGCCCGGGGCTACCGCCGCTACGCCGACGACCTGCTGGAACGCATGGTCAATCCGCTCCTGGGCGACACGGTGGCCCGGGTGGGCCGTTCTCCAGAGCGCAAGCTCGGCTGGGACGACCGGTTCATCGGGACGATCCGCCTGGCGACGGCGCAGCGGATCCAGCCCCGGCGCTACGCCTTCGGAGCCGCGGCGACGGCGGCGCAGCTCGACGCGGCCCTCCTGGCCGACGGCGCCTCGGCCGCGGACCTGCTGGCGCACCTCTGGTCCGCCGCCGACGCCCCCCCCGACGAGCGGGCGGCCGCCGTCGCGCACGTCGATCGGGGCCTGTCGCGCCTGCGCGCCTGGCTGCGGGCAGGACGCCCGCCGCTGGAGGAGTGCTTCCGGTAGAGTGGAGTGTCAGGGACCGGTGGTTACCGCCTTCCCGTCCACAGGTACATGAACTTCGGCGACATCATCTCCCACAGGTCCGGGGCGTTGATGTTGATGAGGTTCATCTGCGGCGCCGCGGGCGCGGGCGGTTCGGCGTAGACGCTGCCGCGATAGCCCAGGGGGCGATGGTAGATGACGATCCTGACGCGATCGGCGTCGGCGCGGTCCCTGATGCGGTCGATGGCATCGTAGACCGTGCCGAGCCCGTCCACCAGGCCCAGGTCGACGGCCTGCTGTCCGGTGTAGACGCGGCCGTCGGCGAGGCGGCGGACCTCCTCGATCGAGAGGTTCGGCCGCCCCTGGTCGACGACGGTGATGAACGTCTCGTAGAACTCGTTGACGATCCGCTGCAGGATCGCCAGGTCCTCCGGATCGAGCGGCTCGAAGGGCGAGGCCATGTCCTTGAAGGGCCCGCTGGTGATCATCTCGGCGGTGATGCCGAGCTTGGCCATCGTGCCGGCGATGCTGAACGCCGGGACGATCACCCCGATCGAGCCGGTGACCGACGTGGGGTGGGCGTAGATCTCCTCGGCGCCGACGGCCAGGTAGTAGGCGCCGCTGGCGCCGGTGCCCTCGATGAGGGCCAGGACGGGCACGTCGGGCCGCCGGGCCCGGAACCGCCGGACCTCGGTGTGCATCATGTCGCTGGCGGTCACCGACCCGCCGGGCGAGTCGATCCGCAGGATCAGCCCGACGACCTGGTCATCACGGCGAGCCTTCTCCATCTTCTCGGCGAACAGGCTGACGGGGTTCTCCCCCCCGCCCAGCAGCGTGCGCTGCTGCTGGTTGACGATCGTGCCGCTGACGTCGATCAGCACGATCTTCCGGCGGACGAACCAGCCCGTGTCCCCCGCCACGGTGGTCTCGGTGAGTTTCTGGGTCGTCCGGACCGGGCGGATCAGCAGCCCGCCCTGGGGTCCGCACCCGGCCAGGGCCAGGGCCCCGACGGTCAGCAGCGGCAGAAGGCGTATCATCATGCGGCGTATCTCCAACAGGATCGATCGGCGGGCGGCAGCCGTCCCTCCCATGCGGACGGCAACACGTCCCCCGCTATCATGTTAGCATCCCCGTCCCGGCCGACCAGCCCAATCCTCGGCGGGCGCACAAATCTGATTTCCGGGGGCCTATAATGCCGATGCAGGGCGCTTGGACCGAGGACCCGCCCGGGAAAGAGAGTGAGCATGAGAGCGATCGTTGACGAGGAGACCTGCATCGGCTGTGAGGCCTGTGTGGGGATCTGTCCGGAGGTTTTCGAGATGCAGGGCGACGTCGCCGTGGCCACGGTGAACCCGGTGCCCGACGAGGTGGCCGATTCCTGCCGCGAAGCTGCCGACAGTTGCCCGGTGGACGCCATCGCCATCGAAGAATAAGGTGCCTTATGGCTTCCGAACTGTCATCCCGGCAATGCGTGCCGTGCCGGGGGGGCGTGCCCCCCCTGCGCGGGGAGGCTGTCAAGCGGCTGCAGAATGAACTGGACCCGGCGTGGGTCGTTGTCGACGAACACCACCTGCAGCGGCGCTTCGAAGCGGCCGATTTCCGCGAAGCGCTCGACCTGACCAACCGCATCGGCGACCTGGCCGAGAATGAAAACCACCACCCCGTTATTTGCTTGTCATGGGGCTACGCCGAAGTCACCATCTACACCCATAGGATCGACGGGCTGACCGAAAGCGATTTCATTCTGGCGGCGAAGATCGACCAGCTCCGTCTTCCGGCGTCGCGGTGACGCCGCCGGCACCGATGGCGCGAGGGCATGGGCGGATGGGTCACGACGAAGGTCCGCTGGCGGGCCGCATCATCCTGATCACCGGGGCGGCCCACCGGATCGGGCGGGCGATCGCGCTGGCGGCGGCCGAGGCCGGCGCCGACGTTGTCGTCCACTACCACCGCTCCGCCGACGGCGCCGAGGCCGCCGCCGAAGCCATCCGTCGCTGCGGGCGGCAGGCGTGGACCCTCGCGGCCGACCTGACCGACCCGGCTGACGCCGCCATGCTGATCGGGCGGGCCGTCGAAATCGCCGGGCCGGTCGACATCCTGGTCAACAACGCCTCGATCTTCCCGACCGGCCTGATCACCGAGGCGACGGACAGGGATATCATCGAGAACGTCCGCGTGCACGCCGTCGCCCCCCTGCTGCTGAGCCGTGCCCTGGCCGCCCAGGGACGCGCCGGGCACATCATTAACCTGCTGGATGCGCGGATCACGGATTACGACCGGCGCCACGCGGCCTATCATCTCTCCAAGCGGATGCTGGCCGACCTGACGCGGATGCTCGCGGTCGAACTGGCGCCGGCGATCGCGGTCAACGCGGTCGCTCCGGGGCTGATTCTCCCCCCGGCGGGCGAGGATGAGAGCTACCTGCAGCGGCTGGCGCACACCAATCCGTTGAACCGTTACGGCAACCCGGCCGACGTGGCCCGGGCCGTCCTGTACCTGCTGGGCAGCACGTTCGTCACGGGCCAGATTCTCTACGTGGACGGCGGCCGCCACATGCGCGGGAGCATGTACGCACCATGAGCCCCCTGCCCAACGACAGGATTCACATCCGCGACCTGGCGCTGCGTTGCATCATCGGGGTGTATCCCGAGGAACGCCACGCGGCGCAGGAGGTCGTGATCAACATCACCCTGTGGGCCGACCTGGCCCGCGCGGGGCGCTCGGACGACCTGGCCGACACGGTCGACTACAAGGCCGTCAAGAACGCCGTCGTCGCCATGGTCGAAGCCTCGCGGTTCCAGCTCCTCGAAGCGCTGGCCGAGAAGGTCGCCGGGATCTGCCTGGCGGCCGAGGGCGTCGCGGCGGCCGGCGTCCTGGTCGAGAAACCCGGTGCCCTGACGGGGGCCCGCACGGTGGGCGTGGAGCTCTTCCGCCGCCGCAGCGAATAGGCCGGCGTGCGGCCGGTAGTAGGTTGCTTCCCCGCCCCGTCCTGGGGTATAAACTCCGGTCTTTGGACGAACCGAAGACAACCCGTGTGCGTACGATGCCTTAACCGATGTGCGGGCGCGGTGTGTTCGCGGATCGGCCTCGATCAGGTCAGGACGTAACACGCTTACTGATTGAGGCTTAGGCCCCGTTTTCTCAGGATGGAGCAGCCATGGCTCACGACCGTGTGGCGGATTCCATTGAGGCCCAGACCGGACGGGCCTCGATGAAAATCGTCGGCATTCTTGCCGGCGGCGTGCTGATCGGCGCCAGTTATCTTGCGGAACTGCTTTTCGGCGGCAACTCTCCCCAAGGTGCGGCCCTGGCGATGGTTGGGGCGCTGGTGCTGGCCGCCCCGGTGTGCATGCAGGCGATCCGCCACCTTCTGGCCGGGCAGATGCACATGGACGAGCTGGTGGCGCTGACGATCCTGGCGGCCCTGTCCATCTCCGACTTCCAGATGGCCGGGCTGGTGGCGTTTCTGCTGCTGCTGTCGAACCTTGTCGAATCGCGCTCGGCCCTGGGCGCGCGGGCCTCGATCGAGGGGCTGATCCGCCTGGCCCCCAAACGGGCCCACAAACTCGTCGACGGGACTGAGCAACTCGTCGACCCCGCCACGCTGACCCCCGGTGACATCATCCGCGTCCGCCCCGGCGACGACATCCCCGCCGACGGCACCATTCTCACCGGCCAGACCTCCATCAACGAATCCAACATCACCGGCGAGTCGCTCCCGGCCGACAAGGCCGCCGGCGACGAAGTCTTCGCCGGCACCGCCAACCTCACCGGCGCCGTCGACGTGACGGTGACCCGCGCCGGCCGCGACACCACACTGGGCAAGGTGCAGAGCCTCATCCTCCACGCCGAGTCCACCAAGATCCCGATCATGCGCCTCATGGAGCGCTACGCCGGCTGGTACACCCCTGTCGTGCTGATGCTGGCCGGGATCGTGTGGTTTTTCACGAAAGAGGTGGACCGCTCGATCACGATGCTGATCGTCGCCTGCCCGGTCGCCCTGATCCTGGCGGTGCCGACCGCCATGGTCGCGGCCCTGTCGTGCGCGGCCCGGCTGGGGATCCTGGTCAAGGACGTGCGGACGCTCGAGATCGCCCGGACGTTGACGGCGGTGGTTTTCGACAAGACCGGCACGCTGACGACCGGGCAGCTCACGCTGACCCGCCTGAAGCCCATCGGCGACGTCGACGCCGCCGACCTGCTGACGCTGGCGGCATCGGTGGAACAGATGAGCAGGCACCCCGTCGCTCAGGCCGTCGTCGCCAAGGCCGGCGAGGCACGCTTGGCGCTGGCCCAGCCGACCGAGGCGATCGAAGTGCCCGGCAAGGGCGTCGCCGGCGTCATCGACGGCGCGACCGTCCGCATCGGCCGGCGGCTCTGGCTGGCCGAGCAGGGCGTGGACGTCTCGGCGCTGGAGCGGGAGGAATACGCCGAACCCGAAGGGCTCTCGACGCTGTACGTGGCGCGCGACACGCGGCTGCTGGGCTGGATCGGCCTGGAAGACCGGACCCGCCCCCGGGCCCGCCAGGCGATGGACCACCTGCGCGAGCTGGGCATCCGGCACCTGGTGATGGTCACCGGCGACCGCTGGAGCGTCGCGCGGCGGGTGGCGGCGGAGATGGGCTGCTCGGAGGTCCAGGCCGAGGTGCTCCCGCAGGACAAGCTCGACCTGGTCGACGCCTTGCGCCGCGACGGGCACCGCGTGGCGGTCATTGGCGACGGGGTGAACGACGCGCCGGCCCTGGCGGCGGGCGACCTGAGCGTGGCCATGGGCGCCGCCGGCAGCGACGTGGCGATCAATTCGGCCTCGGTGGCCCTGATGAACGACGACCTGCCCCGCCTGCCGTTCATGATCCGCCTGAGCCGCAGCGCCATCGGCGTGGTCCATCAGAACATGATGTTCGGGATCGTGTTCATCACGATCTCGCTGATCCTCAGCGGGCTGGGGGCGATCACCCCGGTGCTGGGTGCGGTGCTGCAACTGACGGCGGCCCTGGCGGTGGTGTTCAACAGCGCCCGCCTGGTCCGCTTCGGCGAGGAACTGCACCGCCAGTCGCCCCACCAGGCGCCGACCCGGGCCGTCCGGGTCGAATCGGTCGCGGCCGGAGCGTGAGCGGTCAGCTCACGGCCGCGTAGCCGAAGTGGGCGCGGCCGGCCCGCCGCAGACGCATCGCCGCGACGTAGGACGCGTGCAGGACCGCCGCCGCCGGCAGCGCCAGCCGCATCGCCGGATGAGCCGTGCCGAACACCAGGAAGGCCAGGACGACGGAGACAACGAGCTGAACCGCCGCGAGGAACATCACGAGCCGCATCGCCCAGCGCGACCCGCGACCGAACCACTCGGCCAGCAGCCAGACTGCGGTCCCGATGGCCGCCAGACCGATGAGATGCGGCACGCCGGCCGGGATGCCGGTCTCGGCGCCGGTCGAGGTCAGGTGAACCAGCACCGCCAGGGCTGCGACCATCGCCGCCAGCGCCTCGATCCGGAGCAGCCAGGCGTAGAGGTTCACCAGTCGCGGCGCTGTCGAGGCCTTCTCGCGGGCGTCCATCTCGCGGGTCTGCAGCAGCGCCATGCCGAGGGCCAGCAGCCCGGCCGTGTAGCAGGCGGCGTAGGCCCCGCTGAGGGCGACATAGCGGCCGCCGATGGGCTGCCCCATGGCCAGCGCATCCAGCGCGAAGAAGTACGACAGGTTCGGAATCACCCGGTACGCGAAGGCGGCCAGCGGGCTGTGCCCGGCGGCGCCGGCCAGCAGCGGCTCGGTGATCAGCGAGAGGGCGTAGGCCGCCACGCAGATGCCCAGCGTGCCGACGACGCCCACCCGCGTGCTGACCGCCACGGCCAGCGCCGTCAGGACCATGGTGGCCATCCACAGCAGGACGAGCACCACCACGATCTGCGAATTGATGCCCTGGAAGAACGGGATCGGCTGCCAGCCCTTGCCGACGAACGCCACCACGCCCATCGCGGCGGTGAACAGCACCAGGCAGGCGCCCACCAGCGTGCTGGTGGTCTCCCAGCCGAAGAAGTAGTTGCAGAACACCGTCGTCAGGCCCGCCAGGACCAGGGCGCCAAAGCCGCACGTGATGACGACCCAGTCCAGCGTGTCGAGCCCCTCGCTCATCACGCCGTGGCGGGCCGTCAGCAGCAGAACGATGCCCGCCAGGTACAGGGCGACCGACGACGCGGCGGCCACGCCGAGGAACTTGCCGATCAGGATGATCGGCCTGGCCACCGGCTTGGTCACGACCGTCAGCACGGTTCGCTGCTCGATCTCGCGGGCCAGCGTCGCCGACGCCGAGAACACCGTGATGAAGGCCATGGCCGCCATGAGGGTCGACATCCCCAGGTTGACCATCAGGCGGGTGTCGCTCTCGCTGGCTTCCAGTTCCAGGGTGTAGCCCGTAATCGCGGTGGTGAACACGAGCGAACCGAACGTCAGCAGCAGAAGCACCGTATAGAGCGGCTGACGGATCGCCTGCACGAACGCGTTGGCGGCAATGGACCAGAGTTTTGTCATGAGTCTGTCGTTCCTTCCGTTGGGGTCGGCGTCGAATGTCCGACCGATGGTACGTCGGCCGGGCGCCCGGAGTTGACCCGCGGGGCACGGATTATAGAAAAAGGCTGTCGCCCATCGCAAGGAACTGGCCGGCGCCGATGCCGTTCGACTAAAGAGGAGAAGGCTCTTCGATGAACACGGACAGTAAACGCGGGCAGAATGTCGCCCTGCTCGGTCTGGCGCTTCAGACGGCCCTGGCCGCCGTGTATTGCACCGTCTGGCTGCTCACTGGCGCCGCGGCCGCCCAGGGCGTGTTCGCCCTGAACGCCTGCGGGTCGGTGATCTGGGCGATGACCGCCGTCATCTTCTACTCCCGGCGGCTGGCCGAAATGGAAGTCGAGGAGATCGAACAGCTCAACGCCGGCGGATCGAGCACGGTCTTCGGCGAGCAGGGCGGGATCATCCCGCTGGCCCAGCGGCGGCTGGCGCTGATCCGCCGGGTCTTCTCGCCCATCGTCGGACTGCTGCTGGGCGCCGGTCTGGTGGCCCTGGGCGTCTGGCTGGAGCGCTCCCTCAGGGGCTCGCACGAGGCTCCCGGCATCGACCGCGGGCTGATGTGGGCGTTCTTCTGCCTGGGCAGCGCGTTCCTGGGCTTCCTGTTCAGCCGCTACGCGCTGGGCATGGCCAAGGATCCCACCTGGCGGTTGCTCCGCGCCGGCGGCGGGTTCATGACCGTCGGCACCCTGGCCGGCGGCCTGCTGTGCACGGCGTTCTTCCTCAACCATCTCGATATCGCCTGGGCCCTGCCCGTGCTGCCCTACGTCGTGCTGGGGCTCATCGTGGTGCTGGGCGTGGAGATGCTCGCCCACGTCGTGCTGGACTTCTACCGCCCGCGCAGACCCGACACCGAGCCCCGCCCGAGCTTCGACAGCCGCCTGGCCAATCTCATCAGCGAGCCGGGAAGCATCGCCCACTCGATCGCCGACGCGCTGAACTACCAGTTCGGTTTCGAGGTCTCAAGCACGTGGTTCTATGAACTGCTCCGCAGGACGCTTGTGCCGCTGGTGTTGTTCGGGATCGTCGCGCTGGTGGCGGTCTCGGCGATCGTCGTGGTCCATCCCGGCCAGCGGGCCGTGGTGCTTACGTGGGGCAAGGCGCCCCCGTCTCAGGCGGTGCTGGAGCCGGGGCTGTACCTGAAGTGGCCCTGGCCGGTCCAGACCGCCGACATCATCGATGCCGAGAGGATCCGCTCGTTCGAGATCGGCGTGGAGCACACGGGCGCCGCCCATGACGAGGATGACGGCCACGGCCACGACCACGACCACACGCCGGCGGGGTTCATCCCGCCCAAGCAGAAGATCGACGTGCCGCTGGTCCTCTGGGCTGTGGCCCACGACCACGCGGGGGCCCAGGAGATCGACTTCCTGACCGCCCGCCGGACCGACGAGCACGGCTCATCGGGCGCGGCACCGCACGATCCTCTGACCTGCACGATCCCCGGCCACGTGCACGTTCTCTCTCCGGCCGCCGGGGACGACGGGCACGATCACGATCACGCCGACGCGGCCGCCGCCCCGGTGGCGGTGGACCGCCAGACGGCCGAGTCGGCGGCGGCGTTCGGACTGATCCGCATGGTGTTCGCCGTGCAGTACCGCGTCAAGGACGTCTACGCCTTCCATTACGGCGCGGCCGACGCCCCCGAGCTGCTGAAGCGCCTGGCGCTGCGGGCGGCCACGCATCTGGCCGCGAGCCAGGACGTCGATGAGATCATGCAGAGCGGCGGGGACGGCCGCATCGTCCGGCAGTTGGAGGCGGCGATCGCCCGCCAGGCCGACGCGCTGGACCTCGGCGTCGAGATCGTCGCCGTGTCGCTTCGCGGCGTTCACCCCCCGCCGAAGATCGCCGACGCGTTCGAGGAAGTCATCATGGCCCAGCAGGAGATGGAGGGCGCGAGGCTGACGGCCGAGACGCGCCGCGACACGATCCTCAGCACGGTCGCGGGCTCCACCGAGAAGGCCTACGCCATCGACGGGGCGCTGCGCCGCATCCGCCAGCTCCGCGACCGCAGCGCCGAGGAGCACGCCGTCGAGGCCGCGATGGAAGAAGCCCGCAGGCAACTGGCCGGCAGCGGCGGCGAGGTGCGCGTGCTGGTCAACGAGGCGCTGGCCGAGCGGTGGAGGATGGAGACCATCGAGCGCAGCCGCTGGGCCGCCCTCGAAGCCCAGATGGCCGCCTTCGAGGCGGCGCCCCGGCTGTACGCCTTGGAGGGCAAGCTGGACGTGCTCAGCGGGGCGCTGCAGATGGCGCCGAGGAAGTACCTGCTGGGCCTGGACAAGGAATTCGTGGAAGTGCGTGTCGACGACGACCGCAGCCTGGTCGGCGGCTCGTTCGATCCGGGCAGCAACTGACACGCCGTGAGCAAGCCACAACCGATGATCGGTGACGTCAAGGAGTCAGGATCATGACGCGAAGGAACCTGTTGCGAATCGCCGTCGGCCTGTTCATCGCCGCGGTGCTGCTGATGGTGATGTTTTCCTACCAGGTCCGCCACAACGAGAAGGCGGCGGTGGCCACGCTGGGCCACCTGAGCCCCCAGCCCGTCGGCGAGGGCCTGCACTGGCGGTGGCCCTGGCCCATCCAGGACGTGACCAAGTACGATTGCCGCCTGCAGTGCTTCAGCACGCCCTACGAGCAGTTCCAGACCTCCGACCAGCGCACGGTGCTGGTGGGGCTGTCGGTGTACTGGCGCGTCCAGGACCCGGTCAAGTTCTGCAAGGCGCTGGGCGATGACCTCAAGCGGGGCGAGCGGGCCGTCTCGGACCTCGTCCGCGGCGCCCAGGGCTACGTGGTAGGTTCGACGCCCATGAGCGGGTTCGCCTCGCCCGAGGACCGGACGGAGTCGCAGACCGCGGCCGACCAGGGCCGCGACCAGGCGCTGGCCGACGCGATGCAGGACTATGCCACCGAGCCGCTGGCCCTGGACAGCATCGAGGACCGGATCCGCCAGGCGGTCCACCCGCAGGCATTGGAGCAGTACGGCATCGAGGTGATGCGGGTGGGCGTCGAGCGCACCGGCCTGCCCCAGAACGTCACCGAGGCCGTCATGGCCAACGAGCAGCAGAGGCGGGAACGCGCCGCCGAGGACGCCCGCAGCCGGGGCCAGGCCAGCGCCAAGGCGATCGTCTCGGACGCCGCGTCGACGGCCGACCAGATCCTCGCCTTCGCCCGCCAGCGCGCCACGGAGATCCGCGCCGAGGGCCAGACCGTCGCCGCCCAGTACTACCAGCGGTACGGCCGCGAGAACGAGGCCTTCGCCATGTTCCTCCGACGCCTGGAGTATCTCCGCACCGCGCTGGGCTCGCAGACGCTGTTCGTGCTGGACGGCTCGCAGTACGATCTCTCGCATGGCTGGTTCGGCGATCCGCCGACGCCCGAGACGATCGAGGGTGCGACCGGGACGCCGCCGCAGGTGGCCCGTTAGCGAATACGACGCATTGCCGCTCCGCCAGCGGCTTGATCCTAGAGGTGGCAGGCATGTTGGAAGAACGTGAACCGACGACGACGGACGCTTCGCCCGCGCCCGATCCGATGGCCGCCGTGGACACCGATCCGGCCAGCCGGTCGCTGGCCGGGGCGCTGCACACGAGTTTCATCCTGCTCAGCGTGATCATGGTCATCCTGCTGGGCTTCTACGTGTTCAGCGGCGTGTTCACCGTGGGCGCCAACGAACGGGCCGTGGTGCTGCGGTTCGGCCGCGTCCTCGGCGCGACCGAGGCCGTCCGCGGGGACGTCCTGGACGCTGGGCTGCACTTCAGTTGGCCGCTGCCCATCGACGAGGTGGTGCGGGTCCCCACGTGGGAACAGGAACTGGCGATGGACAGCTTCTGGCACTACGAGCGTCCCGGCGACGCCGGCAAGAAGCAGGAGGAGAAGCGCCCCGTCGCCGCGGGCCTGCGCCCCCTGTTCGACGGGTCGCTGCTGACGCGCGGGCAGAACCTGGTCCACGTCAAGTGGGTCGTCACCTACCAGGTGAAACCCGACGACAACTCGGTGCTGGACTTCGCCGCCAACGTGCTGCGGTCGGACGTCGCCGACGCCCGGGCGATCATCCGCCTGGCCATCGAGGAAGGCTCCGTCCGCAGCGCCGCGCGGTTCCCGTCCTGGGCCATCGCCGGCGGCCACCCGATGTTCCGCGACAAGACGCGCCAGGTCGCCCAGGAGATCCTCGACGAGCTGGGCACGGGGCTGAACATCACCAATCTGAGCCTGACGGCCCACAGCCCGCCGCTGCAGACCATGGGGGCCTTCAACGCCGTGTCCGCCGCCGAGAGCGATCGCCAGAAGATGATCGACGCGGCCGGAAAGCAGGCGACGTCCATCCTCCAGGGCGCCGCCGGCGACAACTGGAGGGCGATCAAGGACGCGATCGACCGCTACAACCAGACCGGCGCCGAAGCCGATTACCAGGCCGTCATCGCCAGGATCGAGGACCCCGGCACGACCGGCGAGGCCCACAAGATCATCCGGGACGCCGAGCGCGACCAGGCCGACATGATCGCTCACGCCCAGCAGGCGTACGACCAGTTCAGCCAGTACCTGGCGGCGTACAAGAAGAACCCGCACATCACCGTGTCGAGGCTGTGGACCGACACGCTGGAGGCGATCCTGGCCGAGACCACCAACGTGAAAACCTACGTGCCCGGCAACCGGCCGACGGTGCTTCACGTCAGCCACGATCCGGCCGTGTGGAGACGAATCAAGCGTCTGGAGGCCCAGCAGGTTCGGCGCGAAGTGAACCCCTGGGAAGGTCAACAGCCGTGACCTGCGCCCGCCGCGATCGGCGGGCCGCTTTTGTGGGATGGACACGCTATGGTGATGCAGACCGACGCGGTCGTGAACGTGATGGGAGTCACGAAGGTCTTTCGCGACTTCTGGCACCGTGAGAAAGTCGCGGCCGTCAACGACCTGACCTTCGAGGTCCGCCACGACGAGATCTTCGGCCTGTTGGGCCCCAACGGCTCGGGCAAGAGCACGACGGTCAAGATGATCCTCGGCCTGCTCTACCCCACGGGCGGGCAGATCCAGGTCCTCGGCCAGCACCCGACGCACGTGGCGACCAAGTCGCGCCTCGGGTTCCTGCCGGAGGAGTCCTACCTCTATCCGTTCCTCAGCGCCTACGAGACGCTCGACTTCTACGGCCGGCTCTTCCGCCAGCCCCGGCCCGTGCGGCGCAAGCGGATCGAGATGCTGCTGGACATGGTCGGCCTGGGGAAGGTGGCCTTCCGGCGCGTCGGCGAGTACTCCAAGGGCATGCAGCGCCGCATCGGGCTGGCCCAGGCGCTGATCAACGACCCCGATCTGCTGATCCTCGACGAGCCCACCAGCGGCCTGGACCCGCTGGGGACGCGGCAGTTCAAGGACCTGATCCTCGAACTGAGCCGTCGCGGAAAGACCGTCATCCTGTGCAGCCACCTGCTCAGCGACGTCGAGGACGTCTGCGACCGCGTCACCGTCCTCTACGGCGGACGCAAGCGGGCCGAGGGCGACGTGGCGGACCTGCTCCGCCAGCAGAATCTCACGCAGATCGTCGCCGACCGGCTCAGCGACTCGACGATCGAGGCGATCCGCGAGCTGATCGCCCGGCGCGAGGGCAAGGCGGTCGTGGACGTCACCCACCCGAAGGACAAGCTGGAGAACCTCTTCCTGCGGATCGTGGCCGAGGCGCAGTCCGCGCGGCTGGAGACCGGCGGCGCCGTGGCGACCGGCGAGGTGGCGGCGTTCCTCCGCGCCGACGGCGGCGGCGAGGCGGTGCTGGCCGAGCTGGTGACCGCGGGGGCCCCGCCGACCCCGGCGGCGCAGGAGCCCCCCACGCCGGCGGCCGTCGAGCCCGACCGCGACGTCCTGGCCCACCTGGCCGACGCACCGGCGCCGGAGGACGGGGCGGACGCGGCCAAGGACGATGAGCCGGCCGAGGAGCCGTGCCGGCCGGCCGATCGCGGCGTGATCGATTCGCTCCTGGACGACGACGGGCGAAAGGACGGCTCCCATGCCTAGCCCGCTCTCCGGGGCCGCCCGACGGTGCTGGACGATCGCCCGCCTCACCTTTCAGGAAGGCACCCGCAGCCGCCTGACCGCGGTGCTCGTCGGCGTCATGGTCGCGGCGATCCTGCTGATCCCCCTGCGCTACGGCAGCCTGACGTCGGTCAAGTCGGTGCTGGACGGCAAGTTCCCCGACAAGTCCCCCGCCGCCCAGGTTCAGACGGTCCTGGAGTACACGCTGGGGACGATCTCGATGACGCTGAGCCTCCTGACGGTCCTGCTGACCTGCGGGGTCGTGTGCCACGACATCGAACGGCGCAGCCTGTTCACCACGATGGCCAAGCCGGTGGCCCGCTGGCAGTACATTCTGGGCCGCTGGGTAGGCGTGTGCCTCATCCAGGCGGCGCTGATCGGCCTGTGCGGCCTGGCGCTGTACGGCACGGTGCGCGCGCTGCGCTACCCCTACGCGAGCGCCGCCGCATCGCTTCAGAAGGAGCTTCCCGCATCGCTGGTGGCCCGGGCGGTCGAGATGCGCTTCAACCGCCTCGCCCTGGCGGACGAGCTGGCCGGCCTGAGCGCCTCCCAGCAGGCCGCCTACGACCGCTGGGAATCCGTCCGGTTCAGGCTGGACAGGCTTGACCACACCGTCCTGTCGTCGCGGGCGAGGTGCCGCCCGGCGGACATCGACGAGCGCCTGGCAACCCTCGCCCAGCAGCGCGAGCAGGAACTACGCCGGAGCGGCCAGTACGACCTGCAGGTCCGCGAGCACGGCGAGCCGCAGGTCGCCGCGGGCATCCTCGAGTACGCCAAGGGGCAGTTGGAGGATGCCGAGAACGGCGAGCGGCTGACCTGGCGCTTCGAGGATCTGCCCAAGCCGGGCGACCTGCGGGCCGGCGAGTCCGTCCAGTTCCGCATCCGGCTCAGCGCCTCCAACGCGATCGCCCTGGAAGGCCTTCAGCGCGACGTGGAGGTGCTCAACCCCGCCACCGGCGAGGCCGAGCCCCTCCGCATGCTGGCACCGGTGGATGCGCCGGCGACGGTCGACATCCCGGTGTCGATGATCACCCCGGACGGGACGCTGGACATCACCTTCATCAACGAACCGCCCCGGGACCCCGCCGGGTCGGTCGAGAGGATCGAAAGCGGCGTCCACATCTCGCTGCACGAGGTGTACCTGCTCTACCGGGTCGGGCGTTTCGTGCCCAATTTCGCGCGAGGGCTGGCGATGATGTGGCTGCTCCAGGCGTTCCTGGCCGCCATCGCCATGATGGCGTCGAGCTGGCTGTCGTTCCCCATCGCGTGCCTGTGGTGCGTGGTGCTCTACCTGATGGGCATGATGGCGCGGTTCTTCGCCTCCGACGCCATGGCCCGGACGGAGGGCGCGCTGACGAACCTCGGCGAGATGGTGCTGCGCGGGATGGCCGCCGTCATCCCCAGCTTCGAGTTGATCAACCCCGCGCCCCCGCTGGTGGCCGGCGTGGAGATTCCGTGGGACCACCTGCTGACGACGGCCGGGATCTTCATCGTCCTGTGGGGTGGCGTGGCCCTGGCGATCGCCGCCGTCATCTTCACCCGCCGCGAACTGGCACGCCTGGTGGCCTAGGACGAGCGCCCATGATCAGACACCGACTCTACCAATGCCTCCTGGTCCTGCTGGCGGTGGGCCTCATCGCCGGCGGCGCCTCGTTCCAGCGCCCCATCGACGACCTCCGCCGCGAGATGGACCGCCTCAGCGGCGAGGACGTCACCGAGCCGTCCGTCGAGCTGCGCCTCAAGCAGGCCGTCCCGGGCGTCTTCACCGCCGTGGCCCTCAACTACCTCTGGATCCACAGCGAAACCCAGAAGTCCAGGGGCCAGTACTACGACGCCGAGTACACCTCCGAGCAGATCTGCGAGCTGATGGTGCGCTTCCCCGCCGTCTGGGCCAACCGGGCGTGGAACCTGGCCTACAACATCTCGGTGAAACACTACACCGGCGACGACCGCTGGGCCCTCGTGCAGCAGGGCGTGCGTCTGCTGCGCAACGAGGGGCTGCGGTGGAACCCCAAGTCGCTCCCGCTGTACCTCGAGCTGGCCTGGATCTACCAGCACAAGCTGGGGCAGGTCATGGACGACATGCACGAGACGTACAAGCGGTACCACGCCGGGGAGTTCCACCGGGTCCTGGGGGCCCCCCCGCCGCGCGGGGGCGACGACTACGCCCTGCGCTACCGCCAGTGGCTCCAGCCGATGGCCGACGCGCCGGCGCCGAAGGATGCGGCGGCCCTGGCGGCCGACCCGGCCGTCGCGGCGCTGGTCGGGCAACTGGAGGCGCTGAACGTCGAGCCGGGGCTGCGGCTGCTGGACGCCTACAACACCTGGAGCGACGACCCGCTCGTCCGCCAGCTCCTCCAGCCGATCGCCGTGCCCGCCAACGAGCGCGAGACCCGGCTGCAGCGGCTGATGACCGACCCGGCCCTGGATGGGCCCCGCCGCGCGCTGGTCGCGTTCAGCCGCCGCAAGGTGCTGTGGGAGCAGTACCGCATGAAGCCCGAGTGGATGCTTCACATCACCGACCACTACGGCCCGGTCGACTGGCGGGTCGTATGGGCGCACTCGCTGTACTGGTCAAGCTACGGGCTGTATCACGTCAAGGGCGTCGACGTGACCGACCTGGACCCGATCAACACCGGACGCCACGTCATCGAGAGCCTCAAGAACCTCGCGATGTACGGGCACATCACGCTGTGGTACAACCCCGACAAGCCCGCCAAGCCCGACTTCAACTACAGCACCGACTGGCGGTTCATCGAGGTGTGCCACCAGACGCACCTGAGCCTCGGCCAGTACTACAGCGAGGGCGAAGCCCGGGAGGACCAGACGATCTGGGTCTACCACGCCGGGCACGAGAACTTCCTCCGCCTGGCCGTCCAGGTGCTCTACTTCGCCGGCCGGATCGACGAAGCCGACCGGTACATGGCCTACCTGCGGCGTATCTACGGCCAGGGCAACCCGCTGTACAACCTCGACCTGGAGCAGTTCGTCTGGTACCTGTTCGAAGAGCACGGGATGACGCAGCGTGCGGCGGTGAACCTGATGGTCACCGAGATGGTCTACCAGGCCTTCCTGAACCTCGCCGGCGGCCGCCGCGATACCTTCCAGTTCCAGATGCAGCGGGCGCAGTACTTCTGGCGCGCGTGGCACAACCTGACCGGCTACGACACGCGCAAGCAGTTGGACGATTTCAGCCGTCTGGCCGGCCTCTGTGCCATCCGGGCCCTCGCCGAGGCCGCCGATCCGCTGATCGCCATGGACGTCTGGCAGCTCCTGCCGGATGAAGGTCAGCGGGCCGCCTACGATCCGCTGCGCGCGATGTTCCGCGAGACCTGGCAGCGGGACGGCATCGACTTCGACAAGTCCTTCCCCGAGCCGCCCGGCATGGCCGAGTTCCGCCTCCAGGACCTGGAGCGCCGGCGCCAGCGCGTCACGCCCGGCTCGGAGACGGAC